>JAWVWY010000001.1:0-46332 GCA_033723495.1 Alcanivorax sp.
GGATGCCCTGCGCGATGTGGCTCGCCCGGGCATTTCCCGCCAGTGGCGGCTGTTCAGCTCCAGCCAGCCGATTGCCTGGAAAACCGGCACCAGCTACGGTCTGCGCGATGCCTGGGCGATCGGCAGCAATGGCCGCTTTACGGTGGGGGTGTGGGCCGGTAACGGTAACGGCGAGCCGGCGCCGCACCTGAGCGGCGCCACCACCGCCGCGCCGCTGATGCTGGATGTGTTCAGCCTGCTCGGCGCCCGAGCCTGGCCGCAGGCGCCGCTGGCGGATCTGAAAACCGTCAAGGTGTGTGCCGATGATGGCTATCTGGCCGCTGGCCTCTGTGCCACCGTGGACCGACTGGCGCCGTTGCACAGTCACTTTGAGACCGTCACCCCCAACCATGTACGCGTGCATCTGGATGCCAACGGCCAGCGAGTGCATAGCCAGTGCCAGCCAGTCAGTCAGATGCAGCACCGCGACTGGTTTGTGCTGCCGCCGGCCCAGGCCTGGTTCTATCAGCGTCGCCACCCGCAATACCGGCCGTTGCCGGCCTGGCGGGCGGATTGTGTGGCCGCTGCCCGCGCCATGAACGAGCGCCCGCCCATGGCGCTGATCTACCCCCACGCGGGCAGCGCTCTCTATATCCCGGTGCAGCTCAATGGCCGCCGTGGTCGGGCGGTGCTCCGCGCCGTGCACCGGCGAGGCGATGCCACCGTATTCTGGCACCTGGATGACCGTTATCTGGGCAAGACCCGGCACTTCCATGAATGGGCCATTGCGGCAGCGCCGGGCTGGCACACCCTGACGCTGGTGGACGACCAGGGTTTCCGCCTGGTGCGGCGCTTCAAGGTGCTGGGCGAGTCGCGCTAGCCTTTGGGCTTATGGTGGGCACGGAACTTCAGGTAGGCGTCCACCACCATTTGTGGGTCTTCCATCTGCGGGTAGTGGCCGATGCCCTTGAGCAGGGTGATATCCGCATCGGGCACCAGATCCCGATAATGGCTGACCATATGGCCGCCGGATACCGGGTCTTGCGGGCCATTGATCAGTTTCACCGGTAGCGGTGTATTGCACAGCGCGCCCACCCAGCGCTGGCGATGGCGACGGCGCTGGGGCATGTAGGTCAGCAATTTGGGTGTCACTGCCAGGCCGCCATTCTGGCTGGCCAGGGTATAGAAAGTGTCGATTTCCTCGTCACTGGGCGGGGTATCAGGGCCAAACACGGCGGTCAGGTTGGCGGCCAGCCGCTTCTTGCTGGTCAGCCTTGCCAGCAGCGGGCCGACCGGGCTAAGCAGTAATTTCTGAATCGGCAACGCCCGGTGGGTTTCCGGGATGATGCCGCCATTGAGAAAACAGACGCTGTGCAGTACCGGCATGGTTACTGCGGCATCCTTTTGCTGGCGCTCCAGATGCCGTGCCAGCAGTTCCTGGGCCACGGTATCGCCATAATCGTGGGCCAGCACGTGATAGTCCTGCACGCCGGCTTGCTGCAGCCAGGCCTCGATAAGGTCCGCCTGGTCCTGAATGCGATAGGCAAAACGCTTGGGCTTGGCGGAATCGCCAAAGCCCAGCATGTCCAGGGTATAGAGCGCATAACGTTTGCCCAGCAGCGGCCAGACCTTGTTCCAGTCCCAGCTGGCGGTGGGAAAGCCATGAATCAGTAGCAGGGCAGGGCCCTGGGGATTGCCGCCCCGGCGAGTGAACACCGGCCAGCCCTGATAGTTGAACGTCTCGCCCTGCGCACGCCATGCCTGCAGTGAAATCATAAAGGCCCTGCTACTTCGTTTGCGTTGGAATCCCAGCAGGGTAGCGTTAGCACCGGGGTAGGGGAAGTCTCAACAGGATTTGATCCGGGCGCTGGTGAGCGGGCAATCAATCTGTTAATAAAAGGGCACTACTGCAGCCATGGAGCGCTCAGGGATGAAACAGACCCACTATCACACCTGCAATTTGTGCGAGGCCATGTGCGGCCTGGAGATCGAGCACCAGGGCGACGAAATTATCGCCATCCGTGGTGACAAGAACGATCCATTCAGCCGCGGACACATCTGCCCCAAGGCGGTGGCGCTGCAGGACATTCACCATGACCCGGATCGTCTGCGTCACCCGGTGAAGCGCACCGATGATGGCTGGCAGCCGATCAGCTGGGAGCAGGCACTGGACGAAACTGCCGAGCGCATTCATGCCCTGCAGGCCAAACATGGCCGCAATAGCGTGGCCATGTACTTCGGTAACCCCACCGCCCATAACCACGGTGCCCTGTTGATGCTGGCACCCTTTATCAAGGCAGTGCATACCCGCAATCGCTTCAGTGCCACCTCCGCCGACCAGTTACCGCACCAGCTGGCCACCCTGCAGCTGTTCGGGCATCAGGCCCTGTTTCCTGTGCCTGATGTGGATCGCACCGATTACTTTCTGGTGATTGGCGGCAACCCGCTGGCGTCCAATGGTTCGATCATGACGGTGCCGGATATCAAGGGCCGCCTGAAGGCATTGCAACGGCGTGGCGGCAAACTGGTGGTGGTGGACCCGCGTCGCACCGAAACCGCCCAGGTGGCCGATGCGCACCATTTTGTGCGGCCAGGCACTGATGTCTATCTGCTGCTGGCGCTGGTACAGGTGCTGTTTAACGAACAAAAGGTGGCGCTGGGACACCTGGCGGAGCTGGTCGATGGCGTGGATGAGCTGGCAGCCCTGGTGGCCGAGTGGCCGCCGGAAGTGGTGGCCGATAGCGTCGGCATGGAGGCCGAGGTGATTCGTCAGCTGGCCCGGGATATCGCCGACGCACCACGGGCGGCGGTGTATTCGCGGGTGGGCGTGACCACCAGTGCCCATGGCAGTCTGAGTGCCTGGCTGGTGTACGTGATCAATATCCTCACCGGCAACCTGGATCGCGAGGGGGGCCTGATGTTCACCAAGCCGGCCTTCGATATTGTCGCCATCAGTGGCGTCAGCGGAGATACCGGCGGTTTTGGTCGCTATCATAGTCGCGTACATAACTACCCGGAATTCGCCGGCGAATTTCCAGTCACCACCCTGGCCGATGAAATGCTGACCCCGGGTCAGGGACAGGTGAAGGGCTTTATCAGCCATGCCGGCAATCCGGTACTGTCATGCCCGGATGGGCAGCGTCTCGATCGGGCGCTGGCCGAACTGGAGTTCATGGTCAGCATTGATCTCTACATCAATGAAACCACCCGCCATGCGGATATCATCCTGCCGCCCACCGGGCAGCTGGAACATGCCCAGTTCGATCCCATCTTTCAGGCGGTATCGGTACGCAATGTAGTCAAGTTCTCGCCGCCACTGTTCGCCAAACCGGATGGCGCGCTACACGACTGGGAAATCATGCAGGCGCTGATTTCCCGGCTGAATCGGCTCAACGCCAAGACCCACAGTCATCGCCTGCAGGCGAGGCTGCAGGACGGCTTCCTCAAGCGTATGGGGGACCGCGGGCTGATTGATCTGGGCCTGCGTCTGGGGCCCTATGGTAATGGTGGTCAGGCCCTTTCCCAACTCCGGGAAGAGGGGCTGCATACCTTGCCCAAGGTGGCCTGGAAGCTGCTGCGCGGCAAGGGGCCGGGCATGAAGCTGAAGACGCTGCTGAATTCACCCCACGGCATTGATCTGGGGCCGCTGGTACCGATGCTGCCGGATCGCCTTTATACCGCCAACAAGCGTATCGCGCTGGTGTCCCCCCTGTACCGCGATGCCCTGGCGCAGCTGACCCTGCCTGAACCGCTGGCAGACGGCCAGCTACTGATGATTGGCCGCCGTCATATCCGCAGTAATAACTCCTGGATGCACAACAGCCAGCGGCTGGTAAAGGGCAAGCGGCGCTGCAATGCCATGTTGCATCCGGACGATGCCCGGCGTCTCAAGCTTGAAGAAGGACAGATTATTACGGTGCGTTCGGCGACCGGTGCCATTGATCTGCCGCTGTGGATCAGTGAAGACATTATGCCCGGCGTTATTAGCGTGCCCCATGGCTGGGGGCACGATCGTGAAGGCGTGCTGCTGGATGTGGCGCGGTCCGTTGCCGGCGAGAGCATCAATGATGTGATCGGCAATGACCGGGTGGAAGCGGTGACCGCCATGGCACAGCTCAACGGTATTCCCGTGCAGGTCAGTGCCGCCTGAGGGGGCTGCTGCCCTTGCCGGGGCCGCCCGCAGCCGCGAGAAAGGCCTTGAAACGGGTGCCATCCTCCCCGACCTGGGTGGCACCTTTATATAAAATTCTTTTTTTATCAATGTGTTGTATCAAGCGGGGCAGTTAACCGCTTTCTCCCCCTGTTTTAATGACATTATTTGCATTAGCCTTGAGTCCGCCAACAGGTCAAAGTGGTTTATATGGCGCCTTGCCATCGGGGTGTCAGCTGGCTTTCGGTCGGGTGCGTTGTTCGTAACAACAAGGGCAAGGATGCCACGTCATCGCTTCACAAGGCGCATTCTCTCCTGCTTGTTCCCCAAATCCCCACCGTATTCCGGGTGTGATCCGTCCGGGACCGTATCACTACGGGCCTGATCCACTTTCCTGTTCTGTGCAGAAGCGCGGGTGCGCGGATGCGATGACTAAACACAGGATGATAAGGAATCACCATGGAACCGTACCTCGGTGAAATTCGCTTGTTCGGGGGGAACTTCGCCCCATCTGGCTGGGCGTTCTGCAATGGCCAGCAATTACCGGTTGCACAATACAGTGCCCTGTTCTCGTTGATTGGCACTTCCTATGGCGGTGACGGTCGCAACACCTTTTGTCTGCCGGACCTGCGTGGCCGGCTGCCGCTGCATATGGGCAGCAATCTCGGTGAGTCGTTTGCGCTCGGCGAACGGGGCGGCGAAGAAACGGTGCCATTGCTGGAGAGCCAGCTGCCCCGGCACAGCCACGGGCCACTGGCCGAGGCTGAAGCCGGCGACCTGTCCAGCCCGGCGAAAGCCGTCTGGGCGCAACCCGGCGCGGATGCTTATTCCACTACCGCGCCGGATACCACCATGGCGGCCCAGGCCGTGTCGCCTGCGGGCGCAGGCCAGCCCCACCAGAACATGATGCCCAGCAAGGCCCTGAGTTTCATTATCTGCCTCGCCGGCATCTACCCCAGCTCGAACTAAGGAGTCACTGTCATGGAAGAAGCCTTCATCGGCGAACTTCGCCTCTTCGCGTTTCATACCGTTCCCAGGGGCTGGATGGCCTGTAATGGTCAGCTCCTGACTATCAACCAGTATCAGGCACTGTTTAGCCTGCTGGGCACCACCTATGGCGGCGATGGCATTAGCACCTTCGCGTTGCCGAACCTTCAGGGGCGTGTTCCGGTTCATACCGGGACGGAGCATGGCATGCTGCTGGGACAGAGTGCCGGGGCAATGACCCACACCTTGACCGGCAACGAGATGCCCCGGCATAGCCATCAGGTGATGGCGGATTCCGCCGCCGCCACCAGCGCCGAGCCGGGCAATGGCCTGTGGGCGGCCAGCGCGTCTTCGCCTTATGCCAAGCCGGCGGATAACAACCCGGTGACCATGGCATCGGCTGCCATCGCCGATGCCGGCAGCGATCAACCCCACAACAACATGCAGCCTTACCTGGTTACCAACTTCTGCATCGCGGT
Organism: Alcanivorax sp.; assembly: GCA_033723495.1. Classification (GTDB taxonomy): domain Bacteria; phylum Pseudomonadota; class Gammaproteobacteria; order Pseudomonadales; family Alcanivoracaceae; genus Alcanivorax. The sequence goes on from JAWVWY010000001.1 coordinate 5,596, forward strand.
TGACGGCATTTTTCCCTCCCAGAGTGGTTCCCAGGATGCCGGTGCCTTTCTGGGGGAAACCCGATTGTTCGCAGGCAAATTCGCGCCCGGCGGTTGGTCGTTCTGCAATGGCGAATTGCTGCCTATCGCGCAAAATACGGCGCTGTTTTCCCTGCTGGGCACGACCTATGGCGGTGATGGCCGCAACACTTTTGCACTGCCGGATTTGCGTGGCCAGGCGCCCATGCACTGGGGCACCGGCCCGGGCCTGACGACAAGAACGCTGGGCGACAAGGTCGGCGTCGATGCGGTGCCTCTGCAGGTCGCCGAGATGGCCGCCCATGGGCATCAGGCCAGAGCGGTCAGTGGTCCGGCGGAGACCGGGCAGGGGCCAGAGAATGCCTGTTGGGCGCAGAGCAAACTGGGTCGGCAGACGGCTGAACTGTACGGCAGCGGCAGCACGCCGACGGCGATGTCGGAGCAGGCGCTGTCTGCAGCGGGGCAGGGGGCGCCCCATAACAATATGCAGCCATATCTGGTGCTGAATTTCATTACTTCCCTGACGGGGCTTTATCCGCCCCGCTCCTGACCGTGGTGAAGGCAGGCGGGTTGCCACCCGCCTGCAATATGTCGAGACCGGTGGCTCGGCCAGGATTGCAACCTAGGCGTTAAAGAGAGAAAAACCATGAACAAAGTGATCTGTCGATTGGGCTTGCTGCTGGGGATGCTGCTGGCCTTTGGTTCTGCGCAGGCCTTGACCAGTGCCGACAGCCAGGATTTCGAGAGCGTTGCCGATGGCACGACTTACAGCAGCCCGGCGACGATTGGCAGCTTCACTTTCTACAGTAACAGTAGTGGTCAGCCGGCCAACCAGAAGTTTGCAGTCGGCAGCTTTTTTACCCATGTCGGTAACGTGGGGCTCTACGCGGCGAGTTGTTGTGTGGGGGATGTCACTGAGGTTCGGATCGTCGGCGCCAGTACCTTCAAACTCAACTCCATCTGGTTGGGCCCTGGCGCCGGTAATTCGGCTGCTGTTCTGCACGCCTACAAAGGGGGCGTTCAAACCGGCCTCGGACGGTCGGTGACCCTGAGCGATTCCAGCATCGATACCAGCGGCTACAGCGAATTCCAGGATATCGATGAACTTCGTATCACCGGCGCCGACCTGGATCTGCTGGTGGACAACATCATGGTTGCTGCGCCGGCGACCTCCGATAGTGACGGTAACCTGACTGCCGGGGGCGGCAGTGAACCCGGCAGCATCGATACCGCCGCCGGTGCCAGCGCGGCACTGGATTTCACTCTGCGAGACGGTGGCACGTCCGACGGCGCAGCCATGACCGTGTCGCAGGTCAAGGTGCATGTTTCCGGTACCAGTACCGCGACCGAGCGCACCAATACCGCCTGGACCCTGACGGGACCGGATATCAGCGGCTCCGTGACCGGCAGCTACAGTGGTGGTGTGGTGACCTTCTCTGGATTGCCGATCAGTGTCGCCGACGGCGCCAGCGAGACCTATACGGTCAACGCCAATTTGAGCCATAGTGGCCTGACCGAAGGCCATACCTTTGTTCTCAGCCTGGACGGCGATACCGACCTGACCACAGGAAGCGCCGGTACCCAGATGGGAACCACTTCGGCCGTCAGCAACGGCGCGGGCTTCGCCACCAGCGTCACCGCCACAAGTCTAGCCTTTACCACGGAGCCGGCCGGCTCCGTGTCCGGCAGCGCCCTGACCACCCAGCCAGTGGTCGTGGCAGAGGATGCATTTGCTAATGCCGACCGCGATTTTAGCGCCAATGTCAGCCTCAGCGAGGCCAGCGCGGGCACCTTGAGCGGCACTACCACGGTGGCGGCCAGCAGTGGCGTGGCCACTTTCACCAATGTGGCCTACACCGCCTCCGCCGACCAGGAAGCCTTTACCCTCAGTGCCGTCGCCAGCGGCCTGACCAGCGCTACCGCCAGCAGTGTGACCTCTGACGTGGTGGCCACCCAGCTGATGTTCAGTACCCAGCCGGCCCCCACCAGCATCAGCAGTGGTGCATCCAGCAACTTCACCACCGCACCGGTGGTCAGGGCGGTGGATGCCAACAACACCGTTGATACCGGCTACAGCAGCGATATGGTGATGTCGGTGACCAACACCTCCGGAGGGGCGCCCACCGGCACCGTCAACAGCCTGACCGGCACCGGGGATACCGATGGCAGTGGCACCACCGTCACCCTGATCCCAAGCAGCGGTAGTGCCACCTTCAACGGTTTGGCCCTGCAATATACCAACGGCGGCAGCACCGACAGCATCGTCCTGCATACGGCATCCGTTGGCCTGACCACCGCCAATAGCACCACCATCACGTCGACCTCCGTGCCGAATGTGACAGACGGCAATATCTCTATCTCCGGCGCCAGCGGTATTGGCGGGGCCTACAAGATCGGCGATGTGGTGACCGCCACCTGGAACAACACCGCCAGTGGCGACAACAACAGCGGTATTACCGGCGTTAGCGTGGACTTCAGCCAGTTTGGCGGCGCTAGCAGCGTGGCCGCCAGCAATAGCAGTGGTAGCTGGACGGCGACTTATGTCATCACCGCCGGCAGCATCGACGCCACTAACCGCAACGTCAGTGTCTCTGCCACCAACGCCAACGGCACCAGTACCACCTCGGATACCAGCAACGCCAGCGTTGACAACATCGCGCCTACCGTTACCGATGGCAACATCAGTATCAGTGGCGCCAGCGGCAGCGGCGGGACCTATATCATTGGTGACACTGTCACCGTCAGTTGGGACAACACCGGGGCTGGTGACAACAACAGTGACACCCTGGCTGGCGTCACGGTTGACTTCAGCCAGTTCGGCGGTGGTGCCAGCGTGGTTGCCAGCAACAGTGCCGGCACCTGGACGGCGACCTATACCCTGACAGCCGGCAGTGTGCAGGCCAGCAACCGCAATGTGTCGGTGACCGCCACGGATAACGCTGGTAACTCCACCACCACGGCGGACACCAGCAACGCCTCGGTGGACAACACGGCGCCGGCTGCGCCCTCAACACCGGATCTGGCTGCCAGTTCCGATAGCGGTGCCAGCAACACGGATAACATCACCAACGACAGCACCCCGACCTTTACCGGCACGGCGGATGCAAACAGCTCCGTTACGGTGATCAGTTCGGTAGATGGCGATCTGGGCACCACCACCGCTGATGCTGCGGGCAACTGGAGCTTTACGCCGGGCGCGGTGCTCTCCCCGGGTAGCCACGATATAACCGCGACCGCCACGGACACGGTCGGTAATACCGGTGCGGCGTCCGCCGCGCTGTCGATCACCATCGATAGCAGTGCGCCTGCGGGGTACGGCCTGGCGGTGTCTCCCAGCCCGGTGAACCTCAGTAATCAGAACGCGATCACCGTTACCTTCAGCGGTGCCGAACTGGCCAGCAGCTATCAACTGACCATCAGCAGCAGTGGTGGTGGTACGCCGGTAACCCGCAGTGGCACCGTCACGTCGGCAAATATGGCGATCATCGGGCTGGATCTCAGTGGCTTGGCAGATGGCACCGTGCAAGCCAGCCTGACCCTGACCGATAGCGCGGGTAACACTGGCAGCAGCGCCTCCGACACGGCACCCAAGGACACCGTTGCGCCAACGCTGGTATCCAGCAGCCCGGTGAATAACGCCACCAATGTTGCATTGCGGCCTGGCGTGTCGCTGACCTTCAGCGAACCGGTCATGGCTGGCAGCGGTGCCAGTGATCACCTGACCCTGACCGCCTCGGATAACACCGTCGTCTTCGACAGTGTGGCGGCCGGTGCCAATGTTGGCATCAGCAGCAACACGGTGGCACTGACGCTCAGCAATGACCTGATACCGGGGCTGGTCCACCAGCTGGCGGTGGGCATGGATGCCCTCACCGATGCTGCCGGCAACCCTTATGCCGGGGGCAATGTACTGCAATTCACCGCCACCGATGGCAAGCCAACGGCCAACAACGACAGCTTCCCGGTGACAGAAGATACGCCCAGGCAGTTGACGGTGCTGAGCAATGACAGCGTGCAGCGAGGCAGCCTCAATGCCGCCAGTCTGGTGGTGGCGTCGGCACCGCAACATGGCAGCCTGACGCTGGATACCGGTAGTGGCGTGCTGACCTATCAGCCTGCCGCCGATTACAACGGTAGCGACAGCTTCACCTATCAGGTGCAGGACAGCTACGGCTTCACCAGTAACACGGCGACGGTGCTACTGACGGTGAATGCCGTCAATGATGCACCGCGTACCCAGCCGGACAGTGCGACCACCACGGTGGGGCAGCCGATCACCGTGGATGTGCTGGCCAATGACACTGAGGTGGATAGCGGTGACAGCATTGATGCCAGTTCGCTGCAGGTCTTTGCCGCGCCATCCCAGGGGGTGGCCGTGGTTTCCGGTGGCAAACTGAGCTATACCCCGCCGGAAAACTTCAGTGGTGGTGTGTCGCTGACCTATCAGGTCGCCGACAGCCATGGTGCGCTATCGCCGGAAACCACGGTGAACATTGTGGTGCAGTCGTCCGCAGGGCCGGTGGCGGTGGATGATTCGGCCACGGTGACCGAAGACACCGCCAAGTCCATCAACGTGCTGGCCAATGATAACGGCAGCATTGATACCAGTACCCTGGCGGTGGTGATGCAACCACAGCATGGTCAGGTGCAGGTGGTGTCGGGGCAGCTTCGCTATCAGCCTGCCGCCAATGACAACGGCGCTGACAGCTTCAGCTACCGGGTCGCGGATAGTAGTGGTGCCAGCAGTAATGTGGCCAATGTCAGCGTGACGGTCACCGCGGTCAACGACGCGCCGGTTGCCAACCCGGATACCGTGGTGGTCACCGGCACCTCGCCGGTGGATATCAACGTCACCGGCAATGACAGCGATGTGGATTCGCCGCTTGCCACGGCCACCATTGAGGTAACGCAGTCTCCTGCGGCGGGCGCCGTGGCCATCAATGGCGGCCTGATTCGCTACACGCCGCCGTCCTCCGGTGCCGTTAATGACAGTTTCCAGTACCGCTTGCATGACAGCGGCGGTGCCGTCTCTGCCCCTGCCCAGGTGACCATCACTACCAGTGCGGCCAATCAGGCCCCGCTGGCGGCCAATGATAGCGCCACGGTCGATCAGAACAGTTCTGTGCTGATTGATGTGCTGGCCAATGACAGCGATGCGGATGGCAGCCTGGATGCGGGCACCCTGAATCTGACGGTGCCGGGTCATGGCAGCGCGGTGGTCGAGGCCGGCAAAGTCCGTTATACGCCGGACGCGCAGTATCACGGCGCGGACAGCTTTAGCTACCAGGTGGCGGATAACCTTGGCGCGCAATCTGTGCCTGCCACAGTCTCTGTGCAGGTACAGCTGGTGAACCAGCCACCGGTGATCAGTGGCGCACCGGGCACATCGGTGCAGCAGGACCAGCCGTACCAGTTCCAGCCGGTTGCCTCCGACCCGGATAATGATCCGCTGACGTTTGCCATCAGCAATAAACCGGCCTGGGCCAGCTTTGATACCTCAACCGGGCAGCTGCAGGGAACGCCGGGTAACAGTGATGTCGGTACCGACACGGGCATTGTCATCAGCGTTTCCGATGGCACCGTGTGGTCCAGCCTGCCGGGCTTCAGCCTTACCGTGGTGAACGTCAATGATCCGCCGGTGGCGCAGGATGACAGCTATAGCCTGAATGAAGGGGGCATCCTGACGGTCTCGGCCGCTCAAGGGGTACTGGCCAACGACAGTGACCCGGACAATGACACCCTGACCGCCACTCTGGTCAGTGGCCCGGCATATGCCAGCAGCTTCAAGTTGAATGGCGACGGCAGTTTCAGTTACCAGCACGATGGCAGCGAACACTACAGCGATCAGTTCCGCTACCAGGTCAGTGATGGTCAGGGTGGCGTGGTGGACGCCGTGGTCAATCTGGCGGTGGCGCCGGTCAATGATCCACCGGCCTTTGTTTCCACACCGCCGACGACGCTGGCCGCCGGCAGTACGCTGAATTATGCGGTGTCGGTGCAGGACCCGGACAGCACGGCGACGCTGACGCTGGCCAGTGCGCCGGCCTGGCTGCAGCTGAATGGCAATACCTTGACGGGCACTGCGCCGGCCACTGCCGCAGGCAGCGATGTGACGGTGGTGCTGTGGGCGGATGATGGCCAGTTGCAGGTACAGCAGTCCTTTACTCTCGGCATTACCGCAACGGGGAGCGGTCAGCTTCAACTCGATACCCAGTGGACCGGCTTGCCGGCCAAGGTCAATCAGCCGCTGCAACTGACATTGAGCGTCGCCAACCCGTCCGGGCCGGACCTGACCGATGCCACCCTGGTGGTGCAATGGCAGGGCCATACTGTGCCGCAGGTGCAGGGCTGTACGCAGATCGACAGCCAGACCCTGCATTGCCCTCTGGATCTGGCCAGCGGTGACCGCCAGCTATGGCGATTGGCTGTCGATACCGCGTCCACCGGTGACCAGTCAGCGACCGTCACGGTTGAGGACAGTGACCAGCAAACGCTGGCGAGCAAGTACACGGATGTGTCGATCAGTGATGACACCCTCACACAGGGCGATATCAACAGCACCATCGCCAAGGCTACCGCGATTACCTTGCTGCGTAGCCAGGGTCAGCGTTATCTGGCGGCCGGAACCGATGGCCAGGGGGTAACCCTGTATCGCTTGTACAACATGCAGCCGGTGGCGGTGACAACGCTGGATGCCGGTGGGCATGTGGCGGCACTGGCCAGCATCGACTGGAACCACGATGGCCTGGACGACCTGGTCGTGCTGAACCGCGATACCACCCCTTCCGCCATCTACCTTAACCAGGGGAGCGAGCAGTTTATCGCGGGTCCGTCCCTGCCTGCGGGTAACCAGCTGCAGTTACATGATACCGATGGCGATGGTTACCCGGATCTGTTGATCGGGGTGCCCGGGCTGTATCGCCTGCCAGGCAGCGTCAACGGACAGAGCACCCTGCAGACGGTACCGACAACCCTGCCGATCAGTCACTTCAGTGCGGTCGGCAAGGGCGGCCTGGTCACCAGTCAGGGCAATGTGCTGCGCTATGCCAGCCTCGGCATCAGCGGTGTTACTGCCAGCGTCAGCAAGGTGTTGAAAGGTGAAATCCGCACCCTGGTTAGCGCTGATATCAATCATGACGGCCTGACCGATGTGGTGGTCGGCCTGTCGCCCGATGCCCAGGGTGTCGGTGGTGGTGTCGCGGTGTTGACCATCGATGGCAATGGCCAGTGGCAGGAACAAACCGTAATTGGTCATGCCGCGGTGACCGGGGTGATGCTGGGTGACATGGACGGGGATGGCCTGGATGAGCTGCTGGTGCAGCACCTCAATGGCAGCTGGCAACGGTTCCGCCAGAACGGGGCTCTCAGCCAGTGGGCGCTGGCGCCGCAAGCCTTCTATCTGAAGGCCAGCCTGGGCCTGGTGGCGGATCTCAATGGTGATGGCCTGGCGGATTTGCTACTGGCAAACACCCAGCAGGGCACCCTGGCGATTTACCTGGGCAGCATGACCCGGATTGGGCCACAGGCGGATGTTTCCGTGTCGGCGACGCTGGGGGAAATGAACAAGCATCAGCAGCGTCAGTACCGCATCACGGTTCAAAACCACGGCCCGGGCGACAGCCTGGGCACGCAACTGTTACTGGTTATCCCGCAGGGCCTGTCGGTGACGGATGCACCGAGCCAGTGTGTCCAGGCGGGCACCCTGTGGCAGTGTGCTGTCGGTGCCATTGCCAGTGGCGATCAGCAAACACTGACAATGTCGCTCTCCGGTGATCTCGGCGCTTTCTATACCAAGGTGCTGGCGGTGGTTAGTGGCTCGGCCAGTGATGCCGACACCAGCAACAACCGTGCGGCCAAGATATTTGGAAAAGGTGGCGGCGGTGGCAGCCTGGGCTGGTGGTGGTTGCCCGGCCTGTGGCTCATCCTGCGGCAACGCAGAAAATAAAGGGTTGAACGCATGTTGCCGCGGGGCGCCGTGGCAAGCTGACACGAAATGCACAGAGCACCCAGCATGCTGGCGTGCTCTGTGACCTTTAGGCAGCCCTGCCACCTTGTCCCTGTGCCTTATCAAGGGGGGCGGTGTTCTCTTCTTTTAGCGGGGCAGGAGGGGGCCGGCAGACCAGGCAACCCCATTTTCGGTCAGCCTGTCTCTGGCCGAGCAAATGACAGACCCAAAACGGCGGCCTGAAAATTCACACGTCCTTTTTCCGCCAGCGGGCATCCTTGAACAAGGAGGATGTCCAATGCGCTGGTTGATCATTGCGAGTGTAATTATGTTGCAGGCTTGTCAGACCCCGCAAACGCGGCCCATCGAGGTGGCCGACAATCTTGACCTGGATCGCTTTATGGGCGACTGGTATGTGATTGCCAACATTCCCACACCACCGGAAAAGGGCGCCCATAACGCCATGGAAAGCTATCGCCGTATCGGCCCATACAAGGTGGCGACAACCTTCACCTTTCGTAACGGCGCTTTCGATGGTGAGTTGAAGCGCATGACCCCCACGGGCTTTGTCAGCCGGGATAATCCTGCGATCTGGGGCATGCGTTTTATCTGGCCGTTCAAGGCGGATTTCCGCGTGCTCTATGTAAGCCCGGATTATCAGACCACCATCATCGGTCGACAAAAGCGTGATTACCTCTGGATCATGGCACGCACCCCGCAGCTGCCGACGACGCAGTATCAGTCGCTGGTCAAGCAGGCGGCGGAGCGCGGTTATGACACCGGCCTGTTGCAGAAAGTCCCCCAACGGTGGACGCCGTCTCCTTGAAATAATGTCTGACGGAGCCATGCTGTCCTTAATGTAATGATGAAAGGCACAGTCAGGAGGGCAGCATGAAGGTGTTAATCGTTGGCGCCAACGGCAAGATCGGTCGTCGTCTGATCCCACACCTGGTGGCGGAAGGCATGACCGTTCGTGCCATGGTCCGCGATCAGGCTCAGAGCGAATCGCTACGTGAGCTGGGTGCCCATGAGGTGGTGGTGGCGGACCTGGAAGGAGATTGTCGCCAGGCGCTGGCTGGCCAGGATGCGGTGGTGTTCAGTGCCGGCTCCGGTGCCCATACCGGCCCGGACAAGACCATCGATGTAGATCAGAACGGCGCCATATCCGTGATGGACCAGGCCAGGGAACAGGGTGTGAAACGCTTCGTCATGGTCAGTTCCATGCGCGCCGACGACCCGAACAGTGGCCCGGAAAAAATGCGCCATTATTTTGTTGCCAAGCAGACTGCCGATAACCACCTGCGTGGCAGCGGGCTGGATTACACCATTGTCCGCCCCGGTCGACTGACCGAGGCGCCGCCGCTGGACAAGGTCGACGTGGCCGAACGGCTAGAGCAATTTGGCGACATTTCCCGTGAGGATGTGGCACGAGTGCTGGCGGTGACCTTGATGCTGGGCACCGTTCACCGGGAATTCGACGTGATCCAGGGTAATACACCGATCCACGACGCCATTGCCGCATTGTGATAGCGGCAGCCGGCGTCGTCGCTATTCGCTGGTCTGTTCTTCTTCCTCGGTGAGTGCCGGGGTGCCGTTGCCCCTGTCAGTGTTGCCGGTGGGTGCTGTGGCGGCCGGATGATCCGGCTCGTCACTGTCATCGGGCACCGTAGGGGCAGGGGGTTGCTCCCCGTCCTTGTCGTCTTGCGGGCTGGCCGGTTGGACCTTGGCATCGGCTTTTTCCTTGGCCTTTTCCGCCTGGGCCTCCACTTCCTCGGTGCTCTTTTCCTCGCCGATCCGGTAGGTGGCAAAGCCGGCATGGACTACCTGATTGGCGGCCATGCCCAGCACCCGGCCATCGTAGGGCGCGATGATGGCGCTGCCGGTGTTGCTGATCGGGTCGGTGACGGTGCCGAGAATCTGCCCCTTCTTGACCTTGTCGTTAAGTTTGACCTCTGACAGCAGGATACCGCCCTGGGCGGCTCGTACCCATTTGGATTCATAGAACACCGGTTGCGGCGCGCCCCAGAAATGGCTGGCCTTGCGCATGTGCAGATTTTCCAGCAGCGTTTCGATGGCCTGTACCCCGTAGCGTACCGCCTCCTCTTCCAACCGGTTGGGGCCACCGGCCTCCATGGTCACGGCGATGATACCGTCATTGACCGAGGCATCACGCAGCATGCCGCTGACGCCGGGGCTGTGCAGCACGGTCATGCCGCCAAAGTGCTTGGCAAAGGCCACCACATCCGGGTTTTCCAGATCTGCCCGCAGCTGCGGCAGGTTGATGCGCTTCTGTGAGCCGGTATGCAGGTCCACCAGGTAATCGCAGTGCTGGATGATATTGGTGAACAGGGAATAGGCCACCCGCGAAGCGGCGCTGCCATCGTTGTTACCGGGGAAATAGCGGTTCAGGTCGCGACGGTCGCTGAGGTAGCGACTGCCGTTGCGGAAGCCGTCCAGATTGACAATCGGCACGCCGATCACGGTGCCGGCCAGCTGCTCCGGTTCCAGTTCGTACATCAGCCGCCGTACCATCTCGATGCCGTTCAGTTCATCGCCGTGCACCGCGGCGGTAAGACACAGCTTGGGCCCGGGTTTTTGCCCATGGGCCACCAGTACCGGTACCGGTGTGGCAATGGACGCGAACGACTGATCCGGGGTCCAGTGCAGGGTGGCAAAGCTGCCGGGTTGCACGGTTTCGCCAAGCAGCATCAGGGCCTTGCGGGGTTTGCTCGGGGCCTCGCTGGGGGCGGTGCCGGCGGCGGTAACCTCGTCGCGGTGTTCACTGATATGCGGTGGCTTGGGCTTGGCCGGAGCATTTTCCTGCTGCTGGCGCTCCAGCGCCCGCTCTTCATCTTCCAGCTCGGTGGCCCAGGCTGGCAGGGCCACCAGCAGGGCCAGGGTGATCAGGGAAAGAGGTTTCAGCACAGATTCTCCTTTGCCGCTCCGGGCTGCCGGAGCCTATTGGCTGTCCAGTTCGTCCCAGCGGCTGAAGGCGGTTTCCAGATCCGCCTGCAGCGTCTGCTGTTGCTGTTGCAGGGCGGTAATGTCACTGGCCTGCCCCTTGTAGAGGGCCGGGTCGGCCAGTTTCTGCTGCACCGCTTCCAGCTCGGTTTCCAGCTGCTCGATGCGCTCGGGCAGTTGTTCCAGCTCGCGCTGGTCCTTGTAGGACAGCTTCTTGCGTTTGGCGGGCGCCGCCGCTTTGGGGGCCGCCGGTTTGGCCGCTTTGACGGGCTTTTCGCTGATCGGTTCCGGGCGCTGGCGCAACCAGTCCTGGTAGCCGCCCACATAGCTGTTCAGGGTGCCCTGTTCGAACACCAGGGTGGAGGTCACCACATTGTCGATGAACTCCCGATCATGGCTCACCAGCAGCAGGGTGCCCTGGTAGTTCATCAGCTGCTCTTCCAGCAGTTCCAGGGTTTCTGCGTCCAGGTCGTTGGTGGGTTCGTCCAGCACCAGCAGATTGAACGGCCGGGTAAACAGCTTGGCCAGTAGCAGGCGGTTGCGTTCGCCGCCGGACAGGGATTTCACCGGCTGACGTACCCGGCCCGGGTCGAACAGGAAATCCTGCAGATAGCCGATCACGTGCTTGTTCTGGCCGTTAATGGTAACCACATCGGAGCCTTCGGCCACGTTGTCGATCACACTTTTGTCTTCGTCCAGGGTATCGCGCAGCTGGTCGAAGTAGGCTACCTGCAGTTGGGTACCCAGTTTGACGGTGCCGCTGTCCGGCGCCAGCCGGCCCAGCAGCAGCCGGATCAGGGTGGACTTGCCACAGCCATTGGGGCCGAGGATGCCGACCCGGTCGCCGCGCATCAGGGTGACAGAGAAATTCCTGACGATATCTTGGCCATCGATGGCGTAGTTGAGGTGTTCGGCTTCCACCACCACCTTGCCGGAGTTGTCGCCGCTCTGGATGGTCAGGCTGGCAGTGCCGGTACGACTGCGGCGCTGGGCGAATTCCTCACGCATGGCTTTCAGGGCCCGAACCCGGCCTTCATTGCGGGTACGGCGGGCCTTGATGCCCTGGCGGATCCACTTTTCTTCCTGGCTGAGTTTCTTGTCAAACTCGGCGTTGGCCCTTTCTTCCGCCTCCAGTGCCGCCTGTTTGCCACTCAGGTACTTCTCGTAGCTGCCCGGCCAGCTGGTCAGGTTGCCGCGGTCAAGCTCGATGATGCGGGTCGCCAGGGCACGGATAAAGGCACGGTCATGGGAAATGAACACCAGGGTGGCGCCGTAGCCCTTGAGGAATTCTTCCAGCCACTGGATGGAGTCCATGTCCAGGTGGTTGGTAGGCTCGTCCAGCAGCAGGATATCCGGTTCCTGAACCAGCGCCCGGGCCAGCAGTACCCGCCGTTTCATGCCCCCGGAGAGGCCGGCAAAAGGCTGCTCGCCATCCAGTTTCAGCTTCGACAGTACCGTGTCCACCCGCTGCGACAATTGCCAGGCACCACGGGCCTCGATATCGCCGCTGAGCTGTTCGAAGCGCGCCAGCACCTTGTCGTCACCGTCGGCCAGCTGGTGGCTGAGCTCGGCGTGTTCGCTGAGCAGGGCGCCGTGCTCACCGAGGCCCTCGGCCACCATGTGATGCACGTTGTGCGCCTGGTCGTCGGGCACTTCCTGCTCCAGCCGTGCCACGGTCAGCCCCTGGGGCTTCTCGATCTGGCCGTCATCGGCCTGGATCTCGCCGGCCAGTACCTTCATCAGGGTGGATTTGCCGGCGCCGTTGCGGCCGATCAGGCAGAGCCGCTCGCCGGGTTCGATGGTCAGGTTGACGTGATCGAGCAGCGGTTTGTCACCGTAACTGAGCTGGATTTCGCGAAGAGTAAGTAATGGCATACTGCGTTTGAAGCCTTGGTCAACGCCGGATGAAATGGGGCCCCGGACCGGGCCATAATGAGCGGCAAGTGTAGCAGCTTGTCCGCCGGCCAGGGTAATGCCCGGTACGGCTGCGGGTATCGATATCGAGGATTGTATGGAAGACGTGATCACCCTGTTGCGGGAACATCATCAGCCGTCGCTGGTAGCACTGGAATTGCCGGATGACGACCGGCTGGTGGAAATCGAGGAAGAACTGCTGATACCACTGCCCGGTGACTACAAGGAGTTCCTGCTCACCGTTAGTGATGTCATCTGCGGCAGCCTGGAGCCGGCCACGGTCACCGACCCCCACGCCCATACCTACCTGCCGGAGCTGGCCGCCCAGGCCTGGGACCAGGGGCTGCCGCGCTATCTGATTCCGCTGTGCTGGAGCGGCCAGGATCTCTATGCGGTCAGTCAGGATGGCCAGGTGCTGTTATGGAGTGCCGAAACCGGCGTTGATGACGACGGTTTCGGCTCCATCTGGCAGTGGGCCCGGGATGTCTGGCTGGAAAGCTGACCGGCGCCTGTCGTCAGCACCGGCGTCTTAATCCTTGCCGCTGTCGTCTTGATTGCCGTCATTCTGAGGCGGCGCCGGCTTCTTCTGCTCGATACATAGTTGTTCGCCGTTATCACGGCGGATATGAATATCCAGCTGGCTGAAGGCAATCTCCACACCCTGTTCGCGGCACATGGTATCGATGTGGCGATTGAGCTCATCGGTGGCGGCCAGGCGGTCGCTGATGTCGCTGACATGCACTCGCAGTTCGTGGTCAAGGGTGCTGGCCCCGAAGCCCATGAAGAACACTACCGGTTCCGGGTCGCGCAGTATGCGGCGATTGTCACGGGCCGCCTTGAGCAGAATGTCGCGGCATTTCTGCAGGTCGGAACCGTAGGCGAAACCGATCTTCAACACCAGCCGGGTGACGGTATCCGATAGCGACCAGTTGATCAGCCGTTCGGTAACGAACACCTTGTTGGGCACGATGATTTCCTTGCGGTCGAAATCAATGATGGTAGTAGCGCGGATGCGGATACGGCTGACGGTGCCGTCCAGGTTGCCGATGGTGATTACATCGCCGATGCGAATGGGGCGCTCGAACAGGATGATGATGCCGGAAATGAAGTTGGCAAAAATTTCCTGCAGACCAAAACCGAGCCCGACGCCGAGAGCGGCCACCAGCCATTGCAGTTTGTTCCAGCTCAGCCCCAGGGTGCCCAGGGTCAGCACGGTGCCGCTCGCTACTATCACGTAGGACAGCAAGGTGGTGGTGGCGTAGCTGGTGCCCTGGCGCAGATCCAGCCGTGACAGCACCAGCACTTCCAGCAGGCCCGGCAGGTTGCTGGCCAGCAGGAAAGTGATCATGCCCACTGCCAGGGCGGTGATCACATCGCCGAGGCTGATGGGCACCATGTCGGCGGCCACGCCGGTGCCCTGGCTGGTTTGCCACAGGACGATATTCTCGGTGTAGGAGAAGGCGTGCAGGATATCGGACCATACCCAGTAGAGCAGCACCGCAGCCCCGGCGATCAGCGCCAGCCGGATCAGGCGCAGAGACTGCTGGTTAACCTGCTTGAGATCCATCTTGGGCTCTTCCACTTCTACCGCCTCGGAGCTGTTGCTCTCCTTGGCTTCCGCTTGCCGTTGAGCCACCGCACGGCGATAGGCCAGCCGCTGGGCGGCCACGGCCAGACCGCGCATGGCAGTGGCGTCGACCAGCACCCACAGCATCAGCAGATAAAGACTGTCGATCATGCGCCCGGACAGGCGTACCGCAGTGTAGTAGTAGCCGATGCCAATCAGCCCCACCAGCACCAGCGGCGCCAGGGCACAGGCAGTCACTACCAGGTTACGCAACGCCCGGCTGTAGTTGCGGCTGGAGTAGGCATGGGCGGCCCGTGGCAGCATCACTGCGATCACCAGCAGCGAGCCCATCACCATCAGCAGACCGATACGATCATTACTGAGCTGGGCTGGCCATTGCTCGCCGAAGGCAATGATCAGGGTCATCGGCACGGTGGCGATGCCGGTGGCCAGCAGGCGCCGTCGCATTTGCTGGTTATGGGCGGCATCCCAGCGGAAGTGACGCTGGGCGATGCCGTTCTGGGCCAGCAACCGGTAGGCCAGCTCGATCACCAGCCACAGCAGGGCAATCTTGGCCAGGGCGGCCCCGAATACCGTGGTCAGGGTTTGTGGCTGTAACCACAGACCGGCGCCCAGCAGCGCCACCAGTAACGGACCGGGCGCGGCCAGCAGTGCGCTGAAGCCAATGGCCATGGGGGTATGACCCTGGCTGTCGCGGCGCAGGAAACCCACATCATGGTTGAGCGCATCGAGACGTTTCCTGATGGCCGGGCGGCGCAGCAGCAACAGCAGCGAAGGTGCCAGCATCAGCAACAGCCAGGGCCATTTGCTTTTCAGCAGGCTCAGGCTGTCGGCGAAAATTTTCTGCCAGGGAATACTCTGGAACTGCTGACCGATCTGGGCGGGTAGCTGGCCCAGCCACTTGAAGGTGACCGGTTGCGTGCTGGGCATCCAGAAGGTCTGTTCGGAGATGGTGTTGTGCAGGGTTTCGGCGATATTGCGCAGCTGTTTCTGGTTGAGCTGGGTGCGAACCAGAATGGTCAACTTGCGGCCCAGCTCCTGGTCCAGCTGGCTGTACAGTTCCAGGCGGTCGCTGCGGATCAGTGACAGGGTATCGCGGACCTTGTCGCTGAGCGGCTGGCCATCGGCGCTCTGAGAGGGCTGCGTGGCCGCCGACAATGCCTGGCGTTGCTGGTTAACCTCGAACTGGGCCAGCCGGGTATCGGAGATTTCCTTGCTCAGCTCATCGTCGCGGCTGACCTTGGGCAGGCTTTTCTGTTGCTCGTAGAGCACCCGTGACAGCAACAGGCTGCCATCCAGCATGCGGATCTGGTCGTTGACGGTGCTCGACAGGCTGCGCGCCTTGTCCAGCCGGGTCTTGGTATTGATGGCCTCGCGCAGCAAGTCGTTGACGTCTTCACTGAGGCTGTTGAGTTGCTGGCGAAGACTGCGATTGAGTGTCAGGGCCTTGTTGACCTGTGGGTTCTGGCGCACTTCCTCGGGCAAGGTCTTGCCGCTGCGATCCTCCTGCTCTTTGAGGCGGTTGGCGCGTCGCTGATTGATCAGCGGTTGCAGAGCATTGAGCTTCTGCTCGATGAGCTTTTCCTGGGCTTCCAGAATGCGTTTACGCAGCCGTGCCACCTCCTGGCGCTTGCCGGAGGCGGACAGTTCCTGATTGCGCAGATCAATACGGCTTTGCAGGGCCTGCATTTCGGTGGTCAGGCGCTGTTCACGGGCCGGCGTGAGTGGTTCCTGCTTGCTGCCGCCATTAAGCAGGGGGCGGATTTCGTCCATCCGTGATAACGCCGCACTGATGTCGTCCTGGGCGTGTTCCGGCAGGGTCTGTTCGTGGGTCAGGACGCCATTGACCTCGGCCAGGTCGCTCTGGTTCTTCTCCAGCAGGTTGAGCTGTTTGATCAGAGTATTGACCAGGCTATCCAGGTCTTCACTGTCATAGTGTTTGTTCCAGTCTTCCTGCAGGTCCTTGTGCTGACTCTGCAGGTCCCGGTCCAGCTTGGCCAGGGTCACCGGCGCCTGGCCGGTTTCCTTTTTGAGTGCCTCAATCTGCTTGGTGTTGTCATCGATTTCGCGGCGGAAGCTGATGGCTTTTTGCAGCTCCTGCTGTCGGCTGGAGAGGGGCTGTTGATTACCCGCCGGATTGCTGTCGCTTTGACCAGGCAGTTGCTGGCTGTCATTGAGCTGCTTTTCCAGGTTGCTGATGCTGGGCAGCCCGGCCGTCTGGGCGCTTGCCAGCAGCGGTAACAGCAGCAGTATCAGCAAAAACGGCAATCCACCGCGTCGATCCATACCGAGTGTTCCTTCAAAGGGTTTTCGCGAGCTTAGCAAGCTGTTGCAGGCGGCGCAGTAACTGGCGAATCAGGCCCAGTTCCCGTTGGCCGGCCAGAGGCAGCAGTTCTTCCACCCACTGCGCCAGATTATCCTGGTGACCGATGCCCAGGGTAGTCAGCCCCTGCCGCAACGCCTGACGAGTATGGGCGTAGGTGTCGGCATCAACCGTGTCAGGGGCTGTCACCGTGGACAGAGTCTTGCGCAATTCCCAGGCGTAGACCATCACCGCCTGGCCCAGGTTCAGTGATGGCTGTGGATGGGCCAGCGGGATGCGGCTGGCCAGATCACAGCGTTCCACTTCCTTGCCGGTCAGACCGCTGGATTCACGCCCAAACACGATGGCCACCCGGCGCAGTTGCCCCTGCTTGGCGGCCAGCAATCCGGCGCACTGGTGGGCATCCACATAGCGGTCTTTCTGTAACCGGCGGCGGGCGGTGCAGGCAATGCTCAGATCCACATCGCCAAGGGCGCTGGCCAGATCCGGGTGATGGGTGGCCTGTTGCAGCAGCTCCTGGCTCTGGTGGGCGACCCAGTCTGCGGCGGTCAGGTCACCGGGATTGACCAGCCGCAGCTGGCTGAATCCCATGGTCTTGATGGCGCGCGCTGCGGCGCCGACGTTCTCGGCGCGGGCCGGTTCCACCAGTACAAATACGATCTCCACGTGCTGTCCTTTACTGCCGACGGTGTTGACGGTGACATTGTAATCCCCCGGCGCCGGCATGGCAGAAAATGTCCATGAATTGTCCGGCCAGGTCCTAGGGAGAGGCGCCGTCATTGGTTATTGTTTATGCAAAAAGCAGAACAACAGTCTCAATAAAAACAGCAAACCAAAAACGGGGGATCCCATGAAGAAGCTAGTCTTTTCCGGCCTGCTTGTGGCCAGCGTGTTGTCAGTACCCGCTCACGCCTTCCAGCAAATTACCCATAAACGCATAGCCATGGATGCAGTGCAGTACATGAAGGAGCATCCCGATAGCACCGAGTTTGCCCGGCTCAAGGCCTGGGTCAACGCGGCCGGCTATACCGTTGACCAGTTCGCCGAGGTGCTGGGGCAGGGCGCCTATGACGTGGATGATTTCCAGGACACCTTCCTGTGTGGCGCGGTCAGTGGTGATTGCGTCTATGCGCCGGTATTCGATGCCGGCGCGTCGCTGGTCAACTACACCTCCTACTGGCATTTCCAGAATCACACCCGCGGACCGGACGTACATGGCAACGATCTGGGCGGCTACGACTATGCGTTGCTGACCGTATGGGGCGACATCGACAACATGGCCGCTTCCTGGCTGTACGGCGATTACATGGATGATGGCAACGGCGGCATGACCGGCTGGTGGTCTTCCGATGATTCCGAGTACAACACCTACGGCATTACCGAAGCCAACTATCGTCAGGGCAGCACCTCCACCAAGTCCATGTACGATGACTTCGAGGACATGCCGTTCCAGCCCATCGATAATCTGGGCGAGTACTGGTACAAGCAGTTCCTGGCCAACCCTACCGCCCAGACTCTGGGCTACGTGATGCACACCACCGACCTGCTGCAGCCGCACCACGTCTGGACCACTTCGGCGCTCAACCACAGTGGCTGGGAATCCTGGGTGGCCGACTATTACGACAGCGAAAATCTCAATGAGACGGCGCTGGTCACGCAGGCGCTGGGTGATTACACGCCGCTGGCCGCCGGCAGCAATGATATCCGTCCGCTGCTCACCCAGGGCGGTGACATTGCCTACGCCAACGGCGGCATCGTGCTGTCCAGCACCGACCAGGCTGATCGGGTGCAGGTGGGGCGCATCGTCATTCCCCATGCTATTGCCATGGTGGTGCTGCTGCTTGACCACGCCATGCTGCAGATCAATCCCTGAGGCTTGATGGCCGGCCCGTTCGGGCCGGCCCGGAGGCAACACCATGCAAAAGCGATATGGGCTGATGCTGGCGGTGCTGGTGGTAGCCGCTGCCGCAGTGGCGGCCTGGCACTGGCGGCCGTTGCCGGCCTCGGTGGCGGCACGGATCGATGGCGAGGATATTCCACTGGCGGCGCTGGATGTGTTTGTCCGCGCCAGCCGCCTGCGTGACCCCCAGGCGACCCGCGAGAGCGTGCTCAAGGGGCTGGTGGAAAACCGTCTGTTGGCACGGGTGCAGGCCAGTCAGCCGGTCGTCACGTCGCCGCAACGGGTCGGTTACGATGCGGCCACGCAACTGGAGCACCAGCGCTTCAAACTGTTGCGCAGTGCCTTTGCCGCGCCCCTGCAAAAGGCGGTGACGGCCAGTGGCACCCGTAACAGCCTGGGCTATCTGACCCGGCCACTGGCCCTGGATGGCAAGGCGCTGGCACCGTTACTCAGTGTCCAGCAGCAGCTCTACAGCGACCTCACCGCCGGCCAGCAGGCAGCCGCCGCCAACTATGTATTGGCCCGCTATCGGTTTAGCCCGCAACAGCCGGAGCAGCAACTAACGCTCTGGGGCCTTTACCGGCGCCAGAACGTTCAGCTCAAGGTACAGATGCAGAATCTCAACCTGGGCTTTATCCGTGAAGCGGTGCGTCAGTATCTCACCGAAGCCTATGTGTTCTACTGGTTCGAGCATCACTCCGGCCTCAGTGCCAAGGCCCGTGCGGCGGTCAACCGTTGTGTGGCCGATGCCATGGCCCGCGAAACGCTGCTGCGGCACCTGGGCCTGCATCACGACATGCACGAGGACAACCCGCAACTGCGACAACTGGCGGCGAGAGTCAGCGATCAAGAAGTGGCGGCCTATTATCATCAGCATCAGGATGACTTTATTCATATCCAGCGGGTTCATGCCCGCCATATCCGCCTGGACAGCCAGGCCGAGGCGGACCAGGTCTACCAAAAGATCCAGCAGGGGCTGACCTTTGACCAGGCGGTGCGGCAGTTCTCCCGCGCCGCCGACCGCAGCCAGGGCGGTGCGCTTGGCTGGATTGACCGGGACAGCAAGCTCGGCCACTGGAGCCTGGCGCTGGCCTTCGTACAGCCGCTCAACCAGGTGTCACGGCCATTCCGCAGCCCCGATACGGATGGCCCGGCGCATTGGGAAATCCTGCTGGTGGACCAGCGCGATACCCGTTTCCAGCGTATCGACAGTGAAGCGGTGCATTATCGCGCCAGCCGCGCCATTGCCCGTGACAAGCTGCTACAACAGTTCCGTGACCTGGTGGCGCAGACCTCGGCGGCGGCGCGGGTACAGATTCATCACGAGGTGCTGTGATGCGAGTGCTCTTGATAACGGTATCGGTGCTGTTGGTGGCGTCGCTGGCCTGGATTCTGCGCCAGCCGGTCGCCACGCCGTCAGGCTCGCCAGCGCCGGCGCTGGCGGCCGAGCCGGTGCAGGCTCAGTCACTGGAGGCATCAGCACCGCCTGCCGTGTCGGAGACGGCCAGTGTGCCGCCTGGCGACCACCGGCCGGCGGCGCCATTGCCGCAGGCCGTGCCGACACCGCCACCGGCAGTGGTGGCGTCATTGCGTCATGCCATGGCCAATGGGGATCCGCGCACGCCGCCGCTGGTGCGCCCCACGGACCTGCGCAAACCGCCCAGTGCCGCCGAGCTGGCTGACCCGCAGCTTTACCAGCAATACGAGACGCGTCAGAAAATGCGCGTCTATGCGGCTTTTGTGAAGGCCTCCGGCCAGAAAATCACGAAGCTGGAAACATTGATCGCCCGGGGCAAGCAGGGCGGGGTGAGTGCCGCGCAGCTGGCGGAGGGGCAGGCCAAGCTGGATCAGCTGCGCCAGCAGCGCAACAAGACGTTGGCCCACTACCCGGACCTGGCCAAGGCGGCAGCGCCGCCGCCGGATCAGTCGCAGCCGGACTGACCGACCAGCTCGTCGACGCTGGCGTTGATGGCCTGGTCGTGCGGGGCCAGGGCATGGGCCTGGCAGATGCTGTCGTGGGCGGACTGCAGCTGGCCGGCCTGTTCATAGGCATAGGCCAGATTGTTCCAGGCGGCGGCAAAGTCCGGCGCCAGCTCGGTGGCCTTCTCAAACGCCAGGGTAGCCTGCACCGGGTCGCCGGCGGCCCACAGGGCATTGCCCTGTCCAAACCACAGCTTGCCGCTGTCGGGGAAGGCCTTGACTGCCGCCGGCCAGAACTGGGCGCTATTGGGCAGCGGGGTAATGGCGGCAAACAGGCCATCGGCGCTGGCACTGGCGGGCAGTTGTCCCGGCGCCACCAGGGTAAAGCCCCACAGATCAGCTCGCGCCCAGGTGCGAATAAAGCGGTTCCAGATACTGACACTGTGGGCGTGGGTGCCGCTGTGCAGCACTATCCTTTCGCCCCCCTTGTAGTAGCCGGTCACCACCGCGTAATGCCATTGCGGCAGGCTGGGCAGGGCCAGATTCTGCAGAATCAGCACCGGGCGACCGACTTGCAGTTCCTTGAACAGGGCGTCGGGGCTGCGTACCGGGTAGGCCATCAGGCCCCGGGCGCGGGCGGCACCTTCCAGCTCCATGCCCAGACTGCCCTTGCGTTTGGGCAGCCAGACTTCCTTGACCAGGCTGTCAGCACTGACCGGCTGGTTGGCCCATTGCAGCATCATTGCCAGGGCGGCGGGGCCGCACTGGTATTTTCTCTGTGCCACAAAGGGCACATCCAGCTGCTGTTCGGGACGGGCGTTGGCCCGGTCCGGGGGCGGGAAACTCTGGCAGCCCGCCAGTAACAGCAGGGCTGCCAGCATGACGACGGTGGGCGCCGTCAGACGCTGAATCATTGCGTGTTGATGGGATGAATCGCCGGGAAGACATTGGTGGCGCCGAGCAGATCCAGCACGATGAGGATCACGATGATGGCCACAATCAGGCCAATGACGCCCTGACCGGCCGGCAGATCATCGGCCTTCTGGGCCAGTTGCTGCAATTGCTGGTCGGAGAGGCGGTCGAGCCGCTGGCTGACCTGTTCCTTGCTGACGCCATAATCGCCCAGCACCTTGGCGGCGGCCTGGCGATCCATCAGCTGCATGACCTTGTCTTTCATGGCAGCCCGTTGTTGCTGGGCCAGCACGGTATCGTTCTGGATCATGGCCGCCTGGGCGGCGGGCACCACCAGCAGTTGGGTAAAAAGCAGCAGCGCCGTGGTCAGCAGGCCGGTGATGGATTTTTTCATAGGGTTATCTCCAACGTTGTCGGAATTCACTGGCAGGTTAGCAGCCCGCGAGATTCAGGTAAGCATAATGGCGGAATCTTTCCCTTCTTTTACAATAACCTGGCCGATTATTGCAGCCCTTACTCCCTGTTTTTTCAGGGTTTTGAGGACTGCGTCCGCTTCTTGTGGCGCCATGGCCACCAGCAGCCCGCCGCTGGTCTGCGGGTCACAGGCGGCCAGCCACTGCGGGTCGTTGTCATCCAGCCTGCCCCGGCAGGCCGCCAATACCTGGCGGTTGGATTCAAACAGGGTGCTGACCACGCCGGCGTCGAGCAGCCGGTCGGTCCCCGGCAGCAGCGGCAAGCGATCCAGCAGCAGCTCGGCATCCACGGCACTTTGCTGACACAGCTCCAGCAGATGGCCGAGCAGGCCGAAGCCGGTGATGTCGGTGCAGGCCTGAACCGGTTGGTCTTGCAGGGCCTGCCAGGCCAGCCGGTTGCTCTGCAGCATGCTGTCCAGGGTGTCATCGAGCCAGGGGCCGCGGGCTTTACCATGCATCAGGCTGGCCAGCTGGATACCGGTGCCCAGTGATTTGGTCATGATCAGCACATCGCCGGGGCGGGCGCCGCCCTTGTGCCACAGCTTATCGGGGGCGGCGCTGCCGTTGACGGTGAAGCCGGCGGCCAGCTGCGGCCCCTCGATGGTGTGACCGCCGACCAGGGTACAGCCGGCGTCATTGAGTTCACGCAGGGCGCCGGCCATCAGCCGTTGCAGGTCCCGCTGCTGCAGGCGCGGGTGCAGCCAGGGCAGGCAGACATTGGCCAACGCCGAGTGCGGGGTGGCATTCATGGCATAGAGATCGCTGAGGCTGTGCAGCACGGCAATGCGACCGAACAGGTAGGGCTGGTCGATGAAGGCGGGGAAGTAGTCCAGGCTCTGCACCAGCTTGCGTCCGGCGGGCCACTGGATAATGGCGGCGTCATCGGCCTGGGCGACGCCGGCCTCGATGCCTGCATTGATTACCGGTTGCAGATCGGCCAGGGCTTCACTGAGTGCCTGGCTGCCGACCTTGGCACCACAACCGGCGCAGTGCATGGCCTGTTCCGGGGCGGTCATGGCTGGCATGGTCATGGTCGGCAGGCCGTTGGCGAACTTGTCCATGAAGGCCCGGTCGATGCGGTCCTTCCAGTGCCATACCCAGCGACCGGCCAGATCGAACGGGCCGCCGCGGCTGCCCACCGCATCGCGGCCGCCGGCGGACAGTAGCGACAGAAAACGTCGTTGTGGCCGATAACGACGCAGGGGCTGGCCGGTGATGGCGGCACGCAGATTGGCGGCCAGGGTGTTGGCCTGGCGTACCGCATAGACGCCGGCCTTGGGCAGCGGGTGCGGGAAGGCGGCACAGTCGCCGGCCGCAAAGATACGCGGGTCGTTCCGGCTTTGCAGGGTTTCCCGTACCCGCACAAAACCGCGCTGGTCACACTCCAGGCCGCTCTCCACCAGCCACGGCAGTGCCCGCACGCCGGTACACCAGAGCAGAAAATCCGCCGCCAGGGGGTGCTGATTGGCGCGCAGCTGACCGTGCTCATCACTGTCTACCCGACAGTGTTCGTGCAGGTTGACCTGCAACCGTGCCAGCCGCCGACGCATGCGCCGGCGTACCGCCGTCGGCTGGCTGGCCAGCAGTTCCCCGGCGGTCAGCAGGGAGACATTGCCGGGTTGACCGGTCTGTTTTTTCAGGGCGCAGGCCAGTGCCAGTGCCATCTCGGTGCCACCGGCGCCGCCGCCGACCACTGCCAGGCGCGGTTGCGGGTGGTGGTCCAGCTCGCCCAGTAACTGCTGCCAGCGGCGGTAGAAACCGGCCACCGGTTTTACCGGTACGATCTTCATTTGCTCCGCTCGCTGGCGGGCCTGTTGCACCGGTTGCAGATCCGGCAGTGCGCCCACATCGAGGCTGAGCCAGTCGTAACTGACCCGGCTGCCGTCATCCAGTTGCAACTGGCGCAGCTGGCGGTCAATGCCACTCACGCTGGCGCGGATAAAACGACAGCCACTGGCCAGGCACAGCCGGTGCAGGTCGATATGCGTTTCATCAAGTTGATAATGGCCGGCCACCAGCCCTGGCAGCATGCCGGAATAGGCGCTCAGACTGTCCGGGGAAATCAGCGTCAGGCGCACGTTGGGCAGGGCCTTCATGGCCAGCATGCGCAGGGTCAGCGCATGGCTGTGGCCGCCGCCCACCAGTACCAGATCGTATTGAGCCGGGGTTGTCGCAATGGGTGCCGTCACAGCAGAATCTCGCCTTTCAGGTAGCAGCGCGCCTGGCCTTCCAGACGCACCCGGTCGCCGTCGAGGGTACACAGTAGCTCGCCGCCGCGGGCAGACAATTGGCGGGCATGAAGCTGTGTCTTGGCCAATCGGTGGGCCCAGTAGGGGGTCAGGGTGCAATGGGCGGAGCCGGTGACCGGGTCTTCGGTGATGCCCTGGCGGGGGGCGAAAAAACGACTGACGAAATCGCAGTGCTCGCCGGGGGCGCTGACCATCAACGCAAAGGTGTCCAGGGCGGCGATGGCGGCCAGGTCAGGCACCAGCTCGCGCACCTGGTGTTCGCTATCGACAATCACCAGGGTGTCGCGGGCCTGCCACACCTCCCTGACTGGCAGTTGCAAGGCATTTTCATAGGGGCGCATATCGGTGACCGGCTGCCCCGGGCGAGCCGGAAAATCCATCGCCAGGCCGGCGCCACTGCGGCTCACATAAAGGGGGCCGGAGGCGGTTTCAAAACGGATGCGTTCACCGGCATAGCCCAGTTCGTGGAACACCACCCAGGCGGCCGCCAGGGTGGCGTGGCCGCACAGATCCACCTCCACGGTGGGGGTGAACCAGCGCAGCGCGAAGCCTTGCTCGTTTGGCACCAGAAAGGCGGTTTCCGAGAGGTTGTTTTCCCCGGCGATGCGCTGCAGCAGGGCATCCTCAGGCCAGCTTTCCAGTGGCACTACCGCCGCCGGGTTACCGCCGAACAGGGTCTGCGTAAAAGCATCCACCTGAAACAGTTTCATGCACGTTTTCCTGTGTCCGGATTACAGTTCAGGAGGACATACCGGAGACCGGCACCGGTACGCCATTGCCGGGCCGCAGGTGCTTGCGCAGGCCACGGGACAGGGCGTCGACCAGCAGATTCAGGGCCACCGTGGCCAGAATCAGCACCAGGGTACGGTCAAAACGGAATTCCGCCACGCTGGAGTCAATATAGAAACCCAGTGTGTGGATGCCAAGGATACCGAGAACCGCAGTTTCCCGCATGATCACTTCCCAGCGATACAGCAGAAAGGCAAGCAGGTTGGGGCTGATGCGCGGCAGTACTTCCCAGGCGTAGCGGTTGAGGCCGCGGCTGGCATCGGCGCGCAGCCGCAGCCCTTCGCTGAAGCGGGCGGTAAGGTGGGCGACGATGGCGCCGGTATGCAGGCCCAGGGCGAGAATGCCCGGCAGCATGGAAGGGCCCAGCACGATCAGGAACAGGAAGGCGAGGAAGAATTCCGGTGTGGTGCGCAGGGTCACCAGCAAGCCATGGCCGACCAGACGACTGATCCGGTTACCGAACAGCGGCGAGGTGAGCGGAAACAGCAGCAACGCCAGTACGCCGGTGAGCAGCAATGCCGCCATGCCCAGCACCAGGGTCTGCCAGATCCCCGGCCAGAGCTGCTGTTCGAACAGCATGCCGAACCAGGGGCCCAGCCCTGCCAGACCATCGCCCTGGCGCAGCGGTTCGGGCACCAGGTCGACGGTGACAAAACGCACCAGGGTGTGCCAGCTACCGGTATAGAGTGGCGGCGCCCACAGGATGGCGGCCAGCACGTAAAGTGGCACCAGGCGGGCGCGCAACCACCAGCGTAACGAGAAAATCAGCATGAAGAACAGGTACAGCAGGGCGGCGCCCTGGCCGTAGTAGCCTTCCTTGAAGGCGCTTTCCAGATGAAAGCCCAGGGTCGGCAAGCCGATAAAACCGAGAATGGCAGAGGCGCGCAGGGAGCACTCCAGCCGGTAGCTGCCGTAGGCCTTGCAGGACTGCCAGATCAGCGGCAGTCGCACATAGAAAAAACGACTGAGGCTATCGGTGGTAGCGGGCAGCGCCTGGCCCGGCGCCGGGTTGGCTTCTTCCATGAATTCGCCGAACACCTTGGCAAAGATGCCGGTATAGGGGATGGCGATGGCCAGCACGCCGGTGAGGGTGTTGAGCCCGACCACCTGCAGTAACAGCAGCCCCCAGAACAATTCATGGATGGCGCGCACCGAAGCGGCGAAGGCGCGCACCGGGCGGTGGTGCCACAGTATCGCCAGCACAAAACCGCCCAGCGCGCCCAGCGCGGTGCCCTGCAAGGCGAAGGCCAGAGTATTGGCTACGGCCTGCCAGAGCTGGTGGGTGGCGGCAAAATCCGGGTGTAGAAAGCCGCCGCCAATGCGTAGCAATTCATGGCCGGGGCTGACCCGGGCAATGGCCAGATCCGCGGCCAGCCAGGCGGCCAGCCCCACCAGTGCCAGCAGCACACTGGTGCGGCGCCAGCGGGCGGCGGTGGTATGCAGGCGCCAGCGGGTCATTGATAGAGGCGGTCCAGGTCGGTCAGGCACAGCTCGCGGGCCGCTGCATCCAGCACCACGCGGCCATGGCGGATACCGACCACCCGCTGGAAGCAGGCCAGCGCCAGGGCGCGGTCGTGCATGGCGACCACCGCCGTGGCATGGCGGTCCAGTACATGGTGGATCAGTTGCAGCGCCTGATGTTCATCAAGGCTGGAGACCGGTTCGTCGGCCAGCAATACCGGCCGCTGGCTGAACAGCGCACGGCCCAGTGCGGCGCGCTGGGCCTGGCCGCCGGACAGCTGGTCGATACTGGTGAACAGCTTGTCGGCCAGCCCCAGGGGCTTGGCCACATTCGTCACCGCCTGACGTTCGCGCTGCTGGGGCCACACCAGGGTGCGCAGGTTGCGCCAGCGGGAGTGGCGATCCAGAGCGCCCATGTAGATGTTGTGGAACACGCTGAGCATGGGCACCAGGTCGCCCTGCTGCGGGCACCAGGCACACCGGTCCGGCTGCTGGGCGCGCAGGGCGGCCAGCAGGGTGGATTTGCCAGCCCCGGACGGGCCCAGCAGGGCGACCTGCTCGCCGTCGGCAATCTGCAGGTCGAGCCGTTCAAAGACGGTCTGCCCGCAGTGTCCCAGGCGAGCGCTGTCAAAGTGGAACATGGTTTATTCCAGCAGGCCGATTGCCTTGCCGGTCTTTTCCAGCGGCGTGTAGTCGCTGTTGCTGGCCGGTACAAACTTGCTGCGCGGGAAGGCGTTGAGGATCCTGGGGTCCTTCAGGTCCAGCAGTGCCTGGGTGACCTTGGCGGAGAAGCCCTTGCCAAAGCGCTTGTCCACATCGCCGCGCAAGGTCCATTGGTAGTCCGGGTAGGTGGGCGTTTCCCAGATCACGCGCACCTTGCTGGTGTCGATCTTGCCCTCCGCCAGTTCCCGGTCCCAGACCGCATAGTTGACCGCGCCGGTGGCATAGGCGCCGCTCTGTACCAGGGCGATGGTGCGGCTGTGGTCGCCGCTGAAGCCGACTCGGTCGAACAACTGGTCCGGTGCCTTGCCAAAGCGCTGGCGCAGGTAGAATTCCGGCATCAGGCGCCCGGAGGTGCTGCCCTTGGAGCCAAAGGTGAACGATGGCTGATCAATAAAGGCGTCCGGCAGGGTATCGGAGCGGGTCAGGCCGGTGCTGGTATTGGCAATAAAGTAGCTCTTGAAGGCGGTGTCTTCCTGGCCCTGGGCAATGGCGTTGGAGCCCGGCACCAGGCGGCGGGCCTGTACCCCGGACAGTCCGCCGAACCAGGCCAGCTGCACTTCATTGTTGCGGAAGGCAGTGACCGCCGCCGCGTAGGATTTCACCGGCACATATTTGACCGGCACACCCAGCTGCTGGTGCAGATAATCGGCCACCTGGCTGAAACGTTTGACCAGCTGGGTTTCATCCTGGTCGGGAATGGCGGTGAAGGTAAAGGTTTCGGTTTTGTGCTGGCCACAGGCCACCAACAACAGGGCCGCGGCCGCTGTCAGCAAGGCTTTCAGACGCATTGTTGTCTCCGTTCAATAGGGAGTCTTACCGGGCGTTTTTCCAAAATTTCCGCAGGCCCGGCCAGATGCGGAAACCGGTCTATGATAGAGATTTCAGGTGATCATTTCCCGGCTTTCGCGCAGCCAGGCCAGTACCTCTTCACGGCTGCCCTGAAAGCGCACCTTGCCATTGCGGTGCTGCAGCATGTAGTCGTACATGGGGTCGTAGTAGTCGCGTAGCAGGCTGCGAATCCACAGGCGATGGCCGTCCACCTGGCCGTTGCGCTGCTGTTCCTCGAGCGCCTGTTGCAGCTGGCCGCGCAGTTGCTGGTGCCGGGCGCCGCCCAGGCGCTTGCGGATGCGGTCGATGGCATCCAGCAGGGCATCGCCCAGCCGTTTCTGGGCCAGCGCTTCGCCATAAATGTCGGCATATTCCTGCCAGGGGCCGGTGACATAGTCTTCCAGGGTGACCTGCACCCGGGCCTCAAGGTCTTCTTCGATGATCACCCGGTCGCAGGCCTTGATCTGGTCCTGTAACGGGAAAGGCAGATGGCAGCGGCCAATCAGTTTGCTTTCATCTTCCACCACTACGCTGGCATGGCCGGCGTGCTGTTGCTTGAGCAGAGCCACCGCCAGAGCATTTTCAAAGTCGATCTGGCCGGGCTGGCCGGCGGGGCGTCGACCGAAGGCGGAACCGCGGTGATGGGCCAGCCCTTCCAGGTCGACACTGTTGTCGAGCTGCTCGATCACCCGGGTCTTGGCACAGCCGGTGCGGCCGCACAGTACCAGCCAGGGCAGGGCGGCAATGGTCTGATCCAGGCTTTCCAGCAGGAAACGGCGCAGCGCCTTGTAGCCGCCGAGTACCAGCGGTGCGTCCACACCGGCCTCGCGCAGCCAGCGCTGGGTGGTCTGGCTTCGCAGGCCACCGCGGAAACAGTACAGGTAGCCGTTTGGGTTGGCTTGCCACCAGTCTTGCCAGCCCTGCAGGCGTTGCTCACGCACGTCACCGCAAACCAGTTCATTGCCCAGGTCGATGGCGGCCTGTTGGCCATGCTGCTTGTAGCAGATACCGATGTGGTGGCGTTCGTCGTCATTGATCAGCGGCAGGTTGCTGGCGGTGGGGAAGGCGCCCTTGCCAAATTCCACCGGCGCACGGACGTCCATCAACGGCGTATCGTTGAGAAAAAGAGGGAGATAATCAGGGGTATCGTCTCGCATGGGGGGCGAGTTTATCCCATGCGGCAGTCGGCAATCTATAGAAGAGCACATCGGGCGCCCGCTGGTAGGCGCCCGATGTATGCGGCTTATTCGCTGACGGGGCGAATCTGGCCGGCCAGGTGCGGCTTGATGCCATCCTTGGCGAGCAGACGGAAGTCGCTGCCGCCCTTCACCGGCTTGTTTTCGAACTTGACGGTGGCGGGCACGAACATGGGCAGCTTGAACTGCACGTCCACGGTGAAGGCTTCGCCGGGCAGTTCGCCTTGCAGCTCGGCCAGGCAGCGGGCCTTGGACCACATGCCGTGGGCAATCTGGCGCTTGAAGCCAAACAGCTTGGCGGACAGCGGGTACAGGTGGATCGGGTTGCGGTCACCGGAAACGGCGCCGTAACGACGACCGATATCACCGGGTACTTTCCACTCCACGGTATCGGTGGCCGGCTCCGGCTTGGGCGCTTCCTTCTTCTTGCCCTTACTGCCGCCACCGGTGCGGAAGAAGTTCACCGATTCACTTTCCCAGACACGTTCGCCACCGGTACTGATGCTGGTGAAGATGGAAAACTCGTAGCCCTTGTCGACCTTGGTCAGGTTGCCCAGGTAGCACTTGATGTTGAGCTGTTCGCGCTCGGCAATCGGACGGTACTGGGTGATGCTGTTGCGCACGTGCACCAGGCCCATGGCCGGGAACGGGAAGTTGCTATCCAGAATCAGTGCCATATGCAGCGGGAAGGCGTGCATGTGCGGGTAGGTGATCGGCAGCTTGCCGTCGGCGGCGAACCCGCAGACCTTGCGATAGGCGGCCAGGTGCTTGGCATCCAGGCCCACATCATTCAGGCGCAGGCCGATTTCCGGCAGGGTCGGGCTCTTGCCCGGTTTGACGTTGGCGCGCAGTACCGCCTTGGCGAAATTGACTACCATGGGGGGGGAGTTGCGCAGCTCGCGGAAGGTTACCTCACTCATCACTCTGTCCTTGTCCCGTCGTGTCGATTGCAGGTGAAACGGTTAACTGGGCGAAGAGTATAGAGCAGGGCGGGCATCGCGCTATTGGCCGTACCGACAGGCACGGTTGTGCCGCGAAGCACCGCCGGGCAATGTCACATTGGGTGTTACTGACTGGATTTGTCGGAGCGCCACTGGCCGACGCCAAAATAGATCAGCCGCAGCTGTTTTTCCGCGGTGGTTAACACCTCTTGCTGGCCAGCCTCGTCTTCTTCTTCCAGCTCCAGCATTTCCTGAGTAAGGGCGGTGACATTATTGACCACCAGAGCCGCCATCATCTGCAGATCTTCGGCGCTGATGTGGTTGAGCATGGGAAAGCGCGCCATGTCCATGGCCAGCTCACTGGTGAACAGGCGGATCTCGCGGCGGATGGCGCCGCGCATGGTAGGGGTGCCGCCGTACAGCTCCTTGGCCACGAACAGGAAGTGCGCGCGGTTATCACGCACATAGTTGAAATAGGTCTCCATGGAGCCACGGATCATCCTTTCCGTGGGCAGCTTCTCCTGGCGCACCTGACGCATCATCTGACGCAGGGATCGGAAGGACTCGTCCAGCAGTGTCAGCCCCAGCGCGCTCATGTCCGGGAAGTGGCGATAGAAGGCAGTGGGCACCACGCCGGCCTTCTTGGTGACCTCGCGCAGGCTCAGCGACGAGAAGGGCCCTTTTTTGACCACTAGCTCCAGAGCCGCCTCCATTAACGCCTCACGGGTCTGGCCACGTTTCGGGCGACGCGGTTTGCTGCTGGTCTCTTTGCTCATGGCTGGGCTCTCCAGAATTCGATGCAAATTGTCCTAGTAACGGGGCTGTGATGCAAACAGCACTATTTTGTTGTTGTTAACTGTTTGAAATTAAAGATTAATAAAAAATTAAGTGAACAAGTGTTGACGAAATAAAGGGTGCTGTGAATAATGCGTACATATGTTCACTTGTGGGGGAGAGAGTCCCATGCAACAAATGCAAACACAGACATCCCGTTTTCAATCCGGCCTGCAGCGCATGCTGCGTTCGCGGGTCGCCCAGGTACTGACCTACCCCCATGGTGTAGACCGCTACCTGGAAGTGATTAACCCGCTCTGGTCCACCAGCGACGTGCGTGCCCGAGTGGAAAAAATCCAGTACCTGACCGGCGACAGCGTCACCCTGACCCTGCGTCCCAATGACAACTGGCAGCGCTTCCGTCCCGGCCAGTTCGTGCAGCTGGGCGTGGAAATCGACGGCGTGCGTCGTAGTCGTTGTTATTCCCCGGCCAACTCGCTGCACAACAGCGATGGCACCCTCGAGCTGACCGCCAAGGCGCACGCCAACGGTTTTGTGTCCCGCTACCTGCGCGAGCAGCTGCAGGTTGGCCAGGTAGTGACCCTGTCCCAGGCCGACGGTGACTTTGCGCTGCCGGACAACCGCCCGGAACGTGTGCTGCTGATCAGTGGCGGCAGTGGCATTACCCCGGTGATGTCGATGCTGCGCACCCTCTGTGACGAGGGCCACGGCGGCAAGATTACCTTCCTGCACTACGCCAACAGTGCCGATGACATGATTTATGCCGATGAGCTCGCCGACATCGCCGCCCGCCATGACAACGTGGAGCTGGTGCGCTGCTTCAACGGTGGCGAGCAGGCGGGTGAGCTGTCCGGTCTGTTCTGTCGCGAGCACCTGGAGCAGGCGGTGCCGGACTACGCCAGCGCCGATGCCTTCCTGTGTGGCCCGCCGCCGATGATGGCCGCCGTGGAAGCCCTGTGGGAAGAAGATGGCCTGGGCGAGCGCCTTTACAAGGAGCACTTCACCCTGGCCGCGCCGCAGATCGACAGCGACAGCGCCGAAGGCGAAGTGCGCTTCGTGCAGAGCGAAAAGATTGCCGTCAACAACGGCGCCACCCTGCTGGAGCAGGCCGAAGATGCCGGCCTGACCCCGGAATCCGGCTGCCGCATGGGGATCTGCCACGCCTGCACCTGCCGCAAGACGGCCGGCCAGGTCCGTGACCTGCGCACCGGCGAGGTCAGCAGTGGCGAAGAAGAAGACATTCAACTCTGCGTCAGCGTGCCGGTGGGCACGGTGACCCTGGACATCTAAACGGAATCATTGACGAGCCGTGCAGGGCAAAGCGCCTGCAGCGACTTGAAAGGAGAAAGCACATGGGTATTTTCAACACCTTGACCGCCGAGCAGTTTGACACCATTGGCCAGGAACTGGACGCCATCCGTAACCGCGAAATGGCTGACCTGGGCGAGGAAGATGTCACCTATATTCGTACCCTGATCAAGCGCCAGCGTCGTCTGGAAATCGCCGGCCGTGGCTTGCTGATGGCGGGTTTTCTGCCGCCGGCATGGCTGGCAGGGGTGGCTTGTCTGTCCGCCTCCAAGATCCTCGACAACATGGAGATCGGCCATAACGTCATGCACGGTCAGTACGACTGGATGGGGGACCCGGCCATCAACTCCAAGACCTTCGACTGGGACAATACCTGTACCAACAAGGCCTGGAAGCATACCCACAATTACGAGCACCATACCTTCACCAACGTGCTCGATAAGGACCACGACATTGGTTACGGCATCCTGCGTATGTCCGACGACCAGCAGTGGGAACCACGCTTCCTGTTTAACCCGATTCTGGCCGGCATTCTGGCCACGTTCTTCCAGCATTTTGTGGCGGTACAGAGCCTCAAGCTGGAGGACTACCTGATCTACAAGACCAAGACCAAGGAACAGCTGAAAGCTGAATTCAAGCCGACCTGGAAGAAGATGCGCAAGCAGCTGGTCAAGGACTACCTGCTGTTCCCGGCCCTGGCTGGCCCGTTCTTCCCGTTTGTGTTCGCCGGTAACGTGGCCGCCAACCTGGCCCGTAACCTGTGGTCTTCCCAGGTGATCTTCAACGGCCACTTCCCGGAAGAGGTCGAGCAGTTCCCGGAAGACGTGATCGAGAACGAGACCCGCGGTCAGTGGTATGTGCGTCAGCTGCTCGGTTCCGCCAACTTCGAAGGCGGCCGTTTGATGCATATCATGAGCGGCAACCTGAGCTTCCAGATCGAGCACCATCTGTTCCCCGATCTGCCGGCCCACCGTTATGCGCGCATCGCGCCGGAGGTGCGTGCCATCTGCGAGAAGCATGGTCTGCCGTACAACACCGGCTCCTTCCTGAAGCAGTCCTTCAGCGTCTGGAAGCGGATCTTCAAGCTGGCCCTGCCGGGCAAGCAGAGCCGCGCCGACCAGCCTGTACCGGTAACCCCGGCGGCGCGGATCGACAGCAACCAGCCGGGCATCACCCGCAGAGCGGCCTGATGCCAACCAGGGCCTGTGCGCAGGCCCTAATCCGGTTCCGGCTCCGCTGACCTTGTGCTACTCTCACCGCAATCAGAATGAAAGCATTGGATTACGCGGGGACAAGGCATAAGCATGGCAGAAATGACAGATTCCGGTGTGATGTTGCGAATGGCCTACAAGGCCATGGTAAACGCCGGTATTGATGCCGATGCCGTGTTGGCGGAAGTCGGACTGGATAAATCCATCCTGCAGGTTCAGGACCTGCGTACCCCCCATGACGCTCAGGAATGGTTCTGGCAGGCGCTGGAGAAAGTCTCTGGCGATGAGCACATTGGCCTGCACCTGGGCAGTCATATGCCTGTCTACAAAGGGCAGGTGCTCGAATACCTGTTTCTTTCCAGTCCCACCTTCGGTGAAGGCCTGAAACGGGCTCTGGACTACCAGCGCCTGCTCTCCGATGCTGCCCAGGGCGAACTGTTTGAAGAGGGTGAGCGTGTCTTCCTCAAACAGATGATATGGAGCCCGCGCCTCAGCCATCTCAATGAATGCATGATGATGGGGGTGATCAAATTCTTCCGCTTCGTCACCGACGGCGCCTTCGAGCCGCTGGAGATACACTTTGGTCATGGTCGACATGCCGACCGGGAAGAATACCAGCGCCTGTTCGACTGCCCGGTGAAATTCGACATGCCGTCGGTAGGTATGTATTTCGATGCCAGCGTCATGAACATGCCCTCTGCCCACCACGAACCGGAACTGCTGCGTCTGCACGAACAGCTGGCCAGCGAGCAGGTGGCTCGCCTGGAAAAACAGGACCTGGTCGCCCAGGTCAATCGCCTGATTGGCGAGCTGCTGGAATCCGGCCACGCCAACCTGGAAGAGGTAGCCGAGCGCCTAGGTATCAAGGCCCGTCAGCTGCGCACCCGGCTGGCCGATGCCGGCACCAACTTCAACCAGCTGGTGGCAGACTACCGCTGCCGCCTGGCGAAGCGTCTGCTGGCCGGTACCGACGAATCCATTGATGAAATCGTTTACCTCACCGGCTTTTCCGAGCCCTCGACCTTCTACCGCGCGTTCAAGCGCTGGGTCGGCATGACACCCATCGAGTACCGCAAGCAGAAAGCGGAAGAAGATGCCTTGAATGGTTAAACCGTCCGGGTGGGCTTGATATGACAGAAAGAAAGGCGCCGCAGGCGCCTTTTTTGTGTCCGCCATTTGGGTTGCCGTTGGTGATGGATGCGGTTAGCGAGCCGCTCGCGTATGGCATATGGGAAGCGCTGAATAACTGGTTTAATGGCCGTGTAATGGTGCCATCGGCTGCGTGGTGTCTTTGGGGCGTGTATTGCATGGGGCGTTCTCACCTCGCCGTTTCACCACATGGTGTGACGACATGGCAAATTGGCAATAACGCCTCGACGGATGACGGGATATCAAAACAATCATGATGACCCACAACGAAAAGCGACTCTGCTGGGCCTACGGCGCCATCGCGGTTACCGCGCTGCTGGTGACCTGGTCGAATAATCTGGCTTTCATGGCCGAGCCGGGAAACCGTGAGCTGACCAGTTTTGTCCGCGCGCTCTTTGTGAACCATGCATCGGCATCCATTGCCTACGATATTCTTTTCTATTGCCTGGCCGGTTTTCTCTTCATGGTGCATGAAGCCAGACGCCTGGGCGTTCGCCATGTCTGGGTCTATATCCTGTTATCGGCAGGTATTGCCGTCAGTGTCATGTTTCCCCTGTTCCTGATCGCCAGGCAGGTGGCGCTTGCCCGGCAACGCCAGCAGATTGACGACAATCGAGTGTAATCGGGAGGACATCCAGGCAAAGACAAGCTTGCGCAGGCCGTCGTGCTGCAGGTTGTTGTGGGCTATTTTTGTCGTGGTGGGAGGGGCGCCGGCTCGGTATCCCGTCAATCGTCGGTACGCCTGGCGTTGCCGTCGATGGTGACGCCGCCGTCCCGATTGGGGCGTGGTGATTGTGGCGGCTGGGTGTCGGCGCGACTCCAGCTTTGCTGCTGATAGAAGAACACGCTGCCATTGCCGGCCATGGTCTGCAGGGTACCGCGCTGAATGATCTTGTTGGCCAGCCAGCGGCGAGAGCCGGGCAGCAACAGTGCAAAGCCGACGCTGTCAGTGATAAAGCCGGGGGTGATCAGCAGGGCGCCGCCGAGTAGCAGCATCATGCCTTCCACCATTTCCTGACCCGGCATTTCCCCCTGTTGCATGCGCTGGTTGAGGCGCAGCCAGGTGTCCAGCCCCTGACGGCGGAACAGGTAGCTGCCGAGCATGGCGGTGGCCACGGTCAGCACGATGGTAACGGGCCAGCCGATCAGGCCTGCGACCTTGGCCAGTACCATCACTTCCAGCAGGGCAAATCCGAAGATAAAGAAGAAAATCCGACCGAAACCCATGGGGTGTCCTGTAATTGCGGGGCTATCACTACAACATGGCGATGGCGGGTCCCGGTTTCAAGGGTGGCCGCCAGCCTCTGCCAGTAATTGTTC
The DNA here is from genome assembly GCA_033723495.1 of Alcanivorax sp. GTDB lineage: Bacteria > Pseudomonadota > Gammaproteobacteria > Pseudomonadales > Alcanivoracaceae > Alcanivorax. The sequence continues at coordinate 41,520 of JAWVWY010000001.1, forward strand.
ACGAAGCCAGCGGTGCGCCGGGTCGCGGTGCTGGGCCTGGGACCAGCTCATATAGATCGGTACCGGTGGCAGGGCGGCCGGGAACGGCAGCACCTGCAGGCCCAGGGCGGGCCCGTATTGTCGGGCCAGCCGCTCCGGTACGGTGGCAATCATATCGGAGCGGGCGCAGGTGGCCAGCATACTGGCGAACTGTGTGACGCGGGCGCCGGTGCGGCGTTGCCAGCCGGGTTTTTGCAGGATCTGGTCCAGCGGCAGGCGGCGGTTGCGGTCCGGCAGGACCACATGCTCGGCGTGCAGAAACTGCCGCTTGCCGCAGCGCCCCCGCAGGGTCGGGTGGTCGTGGCGGGCCACCACCACCAGCGCCTCTTCCAGCAGTACCTGACGCGGCAGTTTCGGGTCATCCGCGATAAAGGCATCCACCGCCAGATCGGCCTGGCCCCTGTGCAGGGCCGCGTTGGTCTGATCATCGGCGACACTGATTTCCAGCACGATATGGGGCGCCTGGGCACGTAACCGGGTCAGCAGGCCGGGCAATATCACCATCTCGAAGTAATCGACACTGAGGATGCGGAAGTGGCGCTCACTGGTGGCCGGGGTGAAGCGGTTGTCCGGATCCAGTGCATCGCGCAGGCCCTCCAGCTGGCCGCGGATCAGCGGGTGCAGCTCACGGGCCCTGGGGGTCGGTTGCATGCCATGGCGGGTACGGATGAACAGCTCATCGCCCAGGGTGTGACGCAGGCGTTGCAGCGCGGCACTAATGGCCGGCTGGCTCATGCCCAGTGCCTCTGCGGCGCGCGACAGCTGGCCGGCCTCCATGATGGCATCAAAGACTGGCAGCAGGTTCAGGTCGACGCTTCGTAAATTCAGTTTCATGGATATTAGTTATACCAAATATTAATTGGGCAGGGTAATACGCCGTGTATAAGGTCGGGGTGTGTGCGCGACAACCCCAACACACTCGGGAGAATAACAATGGATCAGAAACTCACGTCTCTTGTGACGGCCTTCGTGATCATCAGTGCCATCTGGGAACTGATCGCCGGTCGAACCAGGAACGGTCGAAAGACCAAACAAGACTGGAAGGTGGCTTTCCTGGCAACCTTTATGATGGTAGCCATTCAGCGGCCGTTGGTATTGCTGGCGCTGACGTTCGGCCTCAGCCACCTGTTTCCGGGCAGTGCCGGTTCACTGGCCTGGCTGGAAAAGGATTACTTCATTCCAACGCTGATTGCGTATTTCTGCATCGAGGAGTTTATTCACGGGGCCTTCCACCTGTTTGCCCATGCCCGTCGCCCGAAGAATCGGGTGCTGCAATGGGTGCAGGCGTTGTACAAGATGAGCCATCGCCCCCACCACCTGGTTGGCGGTCAGGACAACAAGGGTCAGCTGTCGGTGACCCAGACTTTTGTCAACGGCTGGGCCTGGTGGTTCATCATGCCCAACTACACCTTCCAGCTGCTGTGCCTTTATCTGGGGCTGGTGGACGTGTTCCTGCTGGGTACTGCCATCAAGGGGCTGTGGGCGGCGCAGACCCATGTGAACTGGAATTGGGACCTCTACTTCCATAACCACAAGTGGGCCTGGGTGCGTAAAACCATGTGGGCGCTGGCCCATGTGCTGACCTTCCCGACCCAGCACCACCACCACCATTCCCGTGGCCCCAACTCGGCCAAGAATGTGTCCTCGACACTGGCGATTTACGACTGGCTGGTATTCGGTACCCTGGCCATCGAAACCGAACGTCCCAAGGTATATGGCTGGCGCCAGAACGAAGATGAAGCGGGTAGTGTGCTCAAGCGTTACTTCTTCTGGGATGTCAGCCAGTACATGCCCGGCGGAGCAGCCAAAGCCAAGGCAAAAGCACAGGCAAAAGCCAGCAAGCAGGCGGAGGCGGCTTAACGAGCACAACGTAAACCGTCTCGGGAGAGCAGACGGATATTCACAGGCCCCGCCAGGTCTCCGGCGGGGCCTTTTTTTCTGGACCGTCTATAAGGAAGGTCGGGTGCCGCGCGGTGGCTTGCATTTTTTGGGAGCCGGCCGGCTGGCGACGGGGTCTGGCTGGAAGGCCTCCCCATAAACAGGCCCGGGCACGAGGGGCCGCATTGTCGCCGTGATCTCTTTGACCTGGTTGCTAAACGCTGTCCACAAAAAAGCCCCGCCGGTTACCCGGCGGGGCTTTTCGATGTTGCTTGGGGCGTGAGCGTTACGCGCCCAGCAGCATCTGACCACACACGCGCACCACGTTGCCGGTCAGGCCCTGGGAGGCCGGGCTGGCAAAGAAGGCGATGGTTTCGGCCACGTCCACCGGCTGACCGCCCTGGTTCATGGCGTTCATGCGGCGGCCTGCTTCACGGATGGTGAAGGGAATGGCGGCGGTCATTTGAGTTTCGATGAAGCCCGGCGCCACGGCGTTGATGGTGATGCCTTTTTCAGCGTACTCGTCCTTGAAGGCATCGATCATGCCGATCACGGCGGCCTTGGAGGCGCCATAGTTGGTCTGACCCAGGTTGCCGGCGATACCGGCGATGGAGCTGATGGAGATGATGCGGCCACCGTCGCCCATGCCTCCATCGGCCAGCAGCTTCTCGTTAATGCGCAGCTGGCTGGAGATGTTGATGTTCAGCACCATATCCCAGAATTTTTCCGGCATGTTGCCGAGCATCTTGTCGCGGGTCACGCCGGCGTTGTGGACCACCACGTCGTAGCCACCGATGTCCTTGGCCTTGACAGCGATCTTTTCCGGCGCATCGTCGGCGGTGATGTCCAGTTCCAGGGTGTCGCCGCCGATCTGCGCGGCGACCTTGTTCAGGTCGTCAGCCATCGGCGGGATATCCAGCACGGTGACGGTGGCGCCGTCACGGGCCAGCACTTCGGCGATGGCTGCGCCGATGCCGCGGGAGCCACCGGTAACCAGGGCTTTTTTGCCGGCCAGCGGCTGGTTCCAGTCGAATTTCTTGGCGTCAAACCCGGCTTCTGTGACACGCACAATCTGGGCGGACACGTAGGCGGATTTGGGTGACAGGAAGAAGTGCAGCGGCGAGGCCAGTTGCTTCTCGGCGCCCTTGTCCACGTAGACCAGCTGGACGGTGGCGCCTTTCTTGATTTCCTTGCCCACTGAGCGAGTGAAGCCTTCCAGGGCACGCTGGGCAACACGAACCACGCCGCTCTGCTTTTCCGGGGTACGACCGATCACGACCACACGGGCGCATTTGTCGAGCTTGCGGATCACCGGGTGGAAGAATTCCCACAGGGCTTTCAGTTCTTCGGTATTGCTGATGCCGGTGGCATCGAACACCAGCGCCTTGAACTTGGCATCGTCTTCGCGGTTGGCGGTGTAGTTGTCGGCATCAATGCGCAGTTTGCCAGCTTTTTTCTGCAGCTCGGAGGCGTTGCCGTTGTTGGCCAGTACCGCCACCTTGGCTTGTGGCGCGGTCTTCAGGGTGCTGAGAACAGTGTCCACCGCGGTGGAGCCGGCGGCGGCACCAACCAGAACCCGGCCTGCAACAAAAGAATCCTGGCCCGGCTGCCAGCGCTCCAGAATGACTGGAATCGGCAAGTTGATTGCGCCAAACAGCGCCTTGCCCATGGGAGAATTGGCAATCGCCTGGTAGGTATCGCTCATTGTCCTGTCCTTTGCCATTAAATGGTAAGTATGGAAATTCCGGCTACCTTAACGTATCCGGTGACTGAATAAAGCCGCCGCGGGGCCTTCTGGAAAGATTTAAGAATTCCTTCGTAGAGTCATTGGCAATGCCGCGGGGCAGACTAGCTGCGTATTGAATCATTGCCGTGTGACCGGTGTATTGACCGCTACCGGTCACCCGGGAGGCGTTTGAGCCAATGAGGCCTTGATCATTGGGGGTAGACTGCGCCCATCTGAATGAATCCGGTGCTATTACCCGGCACCGTTGATGACCGCCATCAATAGAGGAAATGATTATGCTGGCAGGTAAAGCTGTTCGTAAGGTTGCCATTATCGGCGGTAACCGTATCCCGTTCGCCCGTTCCAATTCGGCCTACATCGATACCAGTAACCAGGAAATGCTGACTGCCGCCCTTGATGGCCTGGTGGATCGCTTCAAGCTGCACGGCGAAAAAATTGATGAAGTGGCCGCGGGTGCGGTGATGAAGCACGCCCGTGATTTCAACCTGGTACGTGAATCCGTACTGGGCTCCAAGCTGGCGCCGGAAACCGCTGCCTATGATCTGCAGCAAGCCTGTGGCACCGGTCTGGAAGCGGCCATCCTGGTGGCCAACAAGATCGCCTTGGGTCAGATCGACTGCGCCATCGCCGGCGGTGTGGACACCACCTCGGATGCGCCGCTGGGTGTCAACGAAGATGCCCGCAAGGTATTCATGGCACTCAACCGCGCCAAGACCAATGGCGAGCGCGCCAAGCTGGGTCTGAAGCTGCTGAACCCGAAATCCCTGATGCCTGACATTCCCAAGAACGGCGAGCCGCGTACCGGCCTGTCCATGGGTGAGCACCAGGCGATCACCGCCGCCGAGTGGGGCATTGCCCGTGAAGATCAGGATGAGCTGGCGTGGAAATCCCACCAGAACCTGGCCAAGTCCTATGAAGATGGCTGGCAGGATGATCTGATCACCCCGTTCAAAGGGCTGGAGCGTGACAACAACATGCGTGGCGATTCCACCCTGGAAAAACTGGCGACCCTGAAGCCCTGCTTCGGTGGCCCGAACGGCACCATGACCCCGGCCAACTCCACCCCGCTGACCGACGGTGCCTCCGCCGTGTTGCTGGCGTCTGAAGAGTGGGCCAAGGAACGGGGGCTGCCGGTACTGGCCTACCTGA
>JAWVWY010000002.1:0-45024 GCA_033723495.1 Alcanivorax sp.
ACGGCGGCGTGGATTACTCGTTCGAATGCATCGGCAACGACAACGTGATGCGATCGGCACTGGAGTGTTGCCACAAGGGCTGGGGCGAATCCATCATCATCGGTGTCGCCGGCGCCGGCGAGGAAATTGCCACCCGCCCGTTCCAGCTGGTCACCGGCCGGGTCTGGAAGGGCTCCGCCTTCGGCGGCGTGAAAGGCCGCACCGAACTGCCCGGTTATGTGGACCGCTACATGAAGGGTGAAATCAAGCTGGATGAATTCGTCACCCATAGTATGGGCCTGGAAGACATCAACAAGGCGTTTGATCTGATGCATGAAGGCAAAAGCATTCGCTCCGTCATTTTGTTTTGATTTCCACTGTGGGAGCCAGCCTGCTGGCGAATCGTTACTGTTGAGGTAGAGGCGGCGAGTCACGAGTTTCGAGTTACCAAAGGCCAAACAGGCCTAGCTTGGGTTTTGATTTTCGAAACTCGCTTCTCGTAACTCGAAACTTTCCTCCTCAGCTAAGCTCGGATCGCTTGCAGGCAAGCTCCTACAGCGGCTCCACTGAAAGGTTTTCTCATGTCAGACATTGAACTCATTTCCGCCACCAAATCCTTTGGTGGCTGGCTGAAACGCTACAAGCACCACAGCAGGGTGCTAAACAGCGAAATGATTTTTGCCATCTACCTGCCACCGGCGGCGGAAGAACAGAAAGTGCCGCTGCTGTGGTGGCTGTCCGGGCTGACCTGCAGCGATGAAAACTTCATGCAGAAGGCCGGCGCCCAGCGCCGGGCCGCCGAACTGGGCCTGGCGATCGTGTGTCCGGATACCAGTCCGCGCGGCACCGACCTTCCCGGCGAGCATGACAGTTATGACTTCGGCTCCGGGGCCGGCTTCTACGTGAATGCCACCCGGTCGCCCTGGAGCCAGCACTACCGCATGTACGATTACGTCACCAGTGAACTGCCAGCCCTGGTCAGCCAGCATTTTCCGCTCAACGGCAGACAGTCCATCAGTGGTCACTCCATGGGTGGCCATGGCGCGCTGATCTGTGCGCTGAAAAATCCCGGCCGCTATTCGTCGGTGTCCGCGTTCGCCCCGATTACCCATCCCGGCCAGTGCCCTTGGGGCGAACAGGCCTTCACCGGCTACCTGGGTGAAAACCGGGAGATCTGGAAGGACTGGGACAGCTGCGAACTGATCCGAAAACATGGCAGCGATTTACCACTACTGGTGGACCAGGGGGATGCGGACAACTTCTATCACGACGGCCAGTTACGGCCGGAAGACCTGCAGGCCGCCTGCACGGAGAGCGGCGTGCCCCTGACACTGCGCATGCAACCGGGCTACGACCATTCCTATTTCTTTATCGCCAGCTTTATCGACGATCACCTGAGCTACCATTACCAGCAGCTCCGGCGCTGAAAAAGACGTGCCGGCGTTACGCCGGGCGCCCTTCCGGGTAGCGCGGCAGATCGTCGTCCAGTGGCCACCAGTTGCAGGCGGAGGCCACATAGGCGCGGAACGCCGGGCGGCTGTTCAACGGTTCGTTGAGCAGGCCGGCGCGGATGCGCACCACGCCAGGCAGGTCTTCACGACGGCTGAATATCGGTGAGCCACATTCGCGGCAGAACACCCGTTTCTTGCCCGGCGACGAGGCAAAGCCCTTGAGCAGTTCCTCACCACGACACCAGCGCAGACGGTCGGTCTTTACCGGGATATTGGTCACCAGCGCGGTGCCCTGGGCCTTGCGGCACTGCTGGCAATGACACACCTGTATCGGCTCCAGTTCGCCGTCGATCTCGAATTCGATGCCGCCACACAGGCAACTGCCGCTGTACATACTTGCTCCCGTTATTACTGGCCGGAAAACCCTATCAGGCACGGGCCGGCGACAAAAATCCACCCACCGCCTCACCTTTGGCAACATCAGTTGCGGTAGAAACGCTCGAACGCCCTGGCGTTGAAACCATTCATGCGCCGCTTGCCCATCACGATCACCGGCACACCGGTGGCGCCCATGCTCTGGTACTGCTGGCGCGCCCACTCATTGTGCTCGATATCATAGTCGTCAAAGGGAATATGGTGCGCCTTGAAATAGCGGCGCGCCTTTTCACAATAGCCGCACCAGCTGGTGCTATACATCAGCAAGCGCCGATTATTGTCATGGCCCGGCAGAGGTTTACCGAGACTCTGGTAGCTGACACTCTTGTAGGTATTCACCTTGAGGCGGACTTTCTTTGCCTGGTCCTGCTGCCGCGGCTTGTCACCGAAATGCACCCGCCCATGGCTGTCAGTCCATTTATAGATATCCGCCTGGGCGCCGCCGGCCAGCCATAAAAGCAGCATCAATATCGCGCATCTCATGCGGTCTCCTTCCCTGGTTCAACCACAGCCCCTAACAGGACCACTCTGAAAATTCCCGGCAACCACCGTATAATGCCGGCATTCGCTCAAGCCCCAACAGGATAGTTCATGCCAACCCCGCTGCGGATTCTCGCCCTGCTGACCCTGCTGCTCTCTCTCACCGCCTGCCGCAAGCCACTGCCCCAGGACCGGCTCGATTATGCCGGCTACTGGACCGCGGATACCATGGTGATGCTGGTCACCCCTGGCGGCCAGGTGGAGTTCAAGCATCTGGTCGATGATGTCAGCACCCATATCGGAGGCCCGCTCAAGCAGTTCCAGGGCAACGATATCCAGGTCGGTTTCGGCCCCCTGGTCAGCACTCTCAAGGTGGATGTTCCCCCCCACCGGCAAGCCGACGGCCAGTGGACCATGACGGTGGAGGGGGTAAAATTGATCCGTCAGCTGCCCAAACCCGGCGACCAGACCATCCCCAGGCAGTTACCCTCCCAGCCTGCTCAGCCCGCTCAGGAGTGACGCGCGCGCCGCGCCTGGGCCGGCGTTTGTCCCGTCCAGTGCCGAAACGCCCGGCTGAAGGCACTGTGCTCGGAATAGCCCAGCAGCATGGCAATGTCGCCCAGCGTCAGGGACCGGTCGGCCAGGTAGTGGTCTGCCAGCTGTTCGCGGGTGCGATCCAGCAGCATCTGCCAGTTTAATTGCCGCTGTTCCAGGCGGCGCTGCAGGGTGCGAACCGACACATGCAGCTGCGCCGCCACCCGCTTGATAGTGACATCTCCCTCCGGCAGCAGCCGCACCATGGTCTGCTGCAAGGCCCGATCAAAGCCATCGGAATCCGGCAACGCCTGCAACAGCGCCTGGGCCTGACGATCCAGCAGGGTACGCAGGCTGGCATCGCTGTGTGGCAGGCTGATGGCCAGAAAGTGCAGCGGAAACGCCACACAGGTATGGCTGGCGCCAAACACGACCGGACAGCCGAAAAAGGCCTCATAGGCCTGACAGATGGCCGGCGATGGCGCTTCAAACACGAAACTGACCCGGGTGGGCACCGGCGGGTCCTCCACCAGGCGACGCATGAAGGTGATCATGGCGGCAATCGACACACTGTCGGCCAGTTCGCCGACGGACACCGACGCCGGCCAACGCACCATCATCTGCTCCCCGTCTCCCCGCACCTCCACCAGATCCCGGCCATAAAACAGACTCTCGTAGCGCTGGTAGGCCAGCATCGCCTCGCCCAGGGTCTGGCAGGTCAGGGTCAGGTAGCCAAGCACGCCCACATGCCGTGGCTGTACCAGGGCGCCGATGGCCAGCGCCGGCGCCAGCTGCCGGGGCCGCAGGGCCACCGCGCGGGCCAGCAGCTCACGCCATAACGGCAGCGGCACGATATCCGCCGGCCCACGGCTATCCAGCGCGGTGCGCAACTCCGGCGCCGGCAGGTTTTGCTGGTCCAGCCAGTCGCTGAGTAACTGCACCCAGGCACCCGTGACTCTCATGTTGGTAGCCATCAGGCTCTCCTTTGCCCTTGTGGCATGGATTGTCAAAAATACGGCGTATTACGTCAATACACCTCGGCCAAGAACGCGCAGAATAGACGTTATCCAAGACGGAGACGGCAACATGAACTTGATAGCGATGTTTCAGGCAGTGTGGCAGGACAGCGGCCTGGCCGGCCTGTGGCAGACGATTTCGCCCTGGCTGGCACTGGACGAGCGGCAGCTGATCTTTGTCATCGCCACCCCGTTCTTTATTGGCGTCTTTTTGTGGGAATACCTGAAAATCCGTCATGACCCGACGCTGGTGGACCCGCGGGAGTCGCTGCGCAACTTCCTGCTCGGTGCCGGTTACCAGACCACCGAGCTGTTGTTTGCCGGCATTATTTCCTTCCCGGTGTTTGCGCTGGCCTATCACCATCGACTGCTGGATATTCCGCTTAACTGGGCCACCGGCGCGCTGCTATGGGTGCTCACCGACCTGTGCTTCTACTGGTATCACCGCGCCTCCCACCGGGTGCGCTGGTTCTGGGCCGCCCATGTCACCCACCACTCCAGCGAGCGCATGAATTTCTCCACCGCCATGCGCCAGAACGCCACCAATATCTTCAACGGCGGCTGGCTGTTCTACGTGCCGCTGGCACTGATCGGCTTCAACCCGGTGTGGATTGGCGTCTGCTACGCGCTGTCACTGGTCTACCAGTTCTTTATCCACACCACCCTGGTGGGCAAGCTGCACCCGGCCATCGAGTTTGTCTTCAATACGCCCAGCCATCACCGGGTGCACCACGGCCGCAACCCGGACTATATCGACACCAACTACGGCGGCGTCTTTATCCTGTTCGACCGGCTGTTCGGCACGTTCAGCCCGGAACAGGACGACCAGCCGGTGGAGTACGGCATTACCCGCCCGGTCTACAGCAACAGCCTGATCGTCAACTGGTGCCACGAGTATCGGGATATGTTCAGGGATATGGCGCACCGCGGACCGCTGGGCCAGCGCCTGAAACACCTTTGGAAACCGCCCGAATGGCAGCGCGAGGGCGAGCAGGAATAAGCCGCATAAAAAAAGCCGCACATTTTGGTGCGGCTTTTTTGCTGGTGCAGGGCCTGCAAACCTCAGGGCTGAACCTGGGCCACCACATCCGGCTGGGACTTGAGATCGTCCATGCTGACCAGCAACACGTTGAGCGTTTCGTCCAGCGACTGCGCAGCGCTCTGGAAGGTTGCCTCCAGCTCGGAGTTGTAGGTGTTGAACTGGTTGGTGTCGGCGGCATCATCATTGACGGTTTCCGCCTGGGCGGCCATTGCCGTGACACAAACCATAGCCGCCAGAATCCATTTAGCGCTGAACATGACTTTCCCCCACATCCCTCTCTTAATTTCCGCTCGGCCTCTGGTTGGCCGGCATAACGTTAGGCGGGAGTCTAGGACGGTCAGAGAGTGCGTCTACAAAAAAATGTGCACTGGTTACAAAAACGGGTAATAGGCATTACGCCAGGAAAGGAAAAAGTATTAAGTGCCAAAATTTGACTATAGGCCTATTGGCTGAAAGCCCACGGTAAACGGTATTAACCGCGTTCCCGCGCCAACGTCAGCGCCGGCAAGGCCTGACGATAACAGAGCCAGGCCAGCGAGCCGGCCAGCAAATTACCGGCCCCGGCCCCCAGGGCCAGGCCATCAAACCCGCCAAACCGGAAGCCCAGCCACAATAACGGCAGGTAACAGGCAAAAAGGCGGGCGCCGGAAATCAGCATGGCCCGCACCGGCCAACCGAGCGCATTGCTGGCCGATACCACCAGCATGCAAATACCCAGCAACCCATAGCTGGGCGGCAGCCAATGCATCAGAACAGCCAGGGGCGCCTGCACCGCCGGGCTGTCCACCAAAAGAGCAGCCAGCGGCCCCGCGAACAGGGCCAGCACGACCCCCAGCAGGGTTTGCCAGGCCAGCACCATGATGGCACCGGTCTTCATCAGCTGACGAATCTCCAGCCAGTCGCCACGGCCATAGCACCGTCCCAGCCACGGCGGCAGCGCCATGGTCATGCCCAGCACCAGCACGATGGAAAAGCTCTCCAGCCGGCTGGCCATGCCCCAGGCCGCCACCGCCGGCTCGCCACCACGGGCCACCAGGGCGGTGGCCAGCATGGCCGCCAACGGCGGCATCAGCTGGCTGATCATGGCCGGCCCGGCGATCTGCGCAAACGGCCAGGCCGACTCACGGACCTGCGCCAGCATACCCTGGCGCTGTACCCAGCCACGCCCGCGCAGGGCCCATACCAGGACCGCGGCGCCGATGCTGAATGCCAGCAATGTTGCCAGCGCTGCACCGTTCAGGCCGAGCCCCGGCCAGGGACCAATGCCGAAGATCAGCAGCGGGTCCAGCAGCAGGTTAAGCAGGCTGGTAAACACCATCATCAGGCCCGGGAAACGGGTATTGCCATGGGCCCGGAACAGGCTGTAACCGAAATAGACCAGCGCCCCCACCCACATGGCCACCGCCTGCAGCGTCCAGTAGGGACGGATCAGGGAACGGGTCGCCTCACTGGCCCCCAGCAATGAAAACACCGGGCCCTGTATCAGCCATAGCAGAAGCACCAGGGCTCCCACCATCAGCGCCCCGCCACTGAGCACCAGTGCCCCCAGCCGGTTGGCCTGCTGCTGCTGACCGGCGCCAATGGCGCGGGAAATCAAGGCGGCGATGGCAATGCCGATACCGACCTGCACACCGACCACCAGAAACGCCAGCGGGAAGGTGAAGGACTGGGCGGCCAGCGGCGCGGTACCCAGCCGCGCCACGAAAATGCTGTCCACCAGGTAAAAGCCCAGCAGCGCCATGACGCCCATGGCCATGGGCCAGGTCTGCTGCCAGAGACGGCGGGCCAGGGACAGGGTGTCGTCACTCACGAGCGTGTGTAGCCCCGGCCCGGTTGCACCTCACCCGGGCCACGGCCCTTGGTGCGCTCATAGGCGACAATGGCACTGCCGATACTGCCCAGCAGCATGCCGGCGGAACCGACAATAAATAGCCAGGTACCGGCCTCCTGCCAGTCCTGCCACAGAAAGAAGACACTGCCGATCACGAAGGTGGTATTGCCCAACAGCCCCATGCCAAGGTGAAACCACTGGTAGCGATGAATCAGGGCACGGGTAATGGCCCAGCGTGATGGCGTTTCCACCCGCTCCAGCAGGGACATATCGTCGTTACTCATGGAAGCTCCCGTTCAGTTCTGCGCAGGCAGCCTAACATGGATAGCGCCGTCAGAGCGGCTGTAGCCGATCAATCAGCTTGCCGCTTTGCTGCAGCTCGAGGAATTCATCGCCCAGGCGCCGACTCTCTTCCACGGCCCGCCGCCAGTAGCTTTCGCGGCCGGCATCGTCATCCAGATAACGTTTGAAGTCGGTACGGTCAGGCAATTTGCCATGGGGCAGGTGCGACAGGTACTCCGCCGACGGCGCCACCAGCAACAGGCGCCGCAGTCGTTTCGGATCGCCGTTGCGCCAGCGCAGCGGCTTGTCGAACCAGCCGGGAATCACCCGGTCGGTAAAGTGCGGATAGAGCACCAGGCCATCATTGCGGTAGGGCAGATCCAGGTGATAATCGAGCATGCCACCATCCCGGTAGACGCCATCCGGAGCGCCGGGAAACTCGCTGACCCCTTCCAGCACCATGGGGATGGCGGCACTGGCCAGCAACGCCGCGCGCAGATTGTCGGCACGCAGCGGAATATGGTGGGTGGTGAAATCATTGAGCTCACCCAGCGGCAAGGGCGCCTCGCCGGCATACACCAGCCCCCGTTCCATAAAGGCACCGGTGGCGCGACGGCTGAACAGGTTGGTGCCGATCACCCCGGCCAGCCCCAACCCCAGACCCAGGCCACCGTTACGCGCCATCAGTCCGCGGCTGCGGATTACCACCACCACCAGCCGGTAGTCGCAGTTGTTGAGAATGGCCTGGTCGCGGTCCTGCAACAGCTCGGACAGCATCTGCGCACAGCGGTGACTGACCTCGCGGGCACTGATACCGCGCGGGAAGCGCTGGGCTGTATACAGTTCCGCCAGCCGCTGCAGACCGCGCACCGGGTCCTGGCTGGCAACGGCGGCAAAGCGCCAGCTGCCGATGGACGCGCCGATTAGGGTGCGCGGACGCGGCGCCGAGGGCAGGAAGTCGCCGAACACCGCCTGATCCAGACCATTGATACCCAGCGCCTTGGGCCCACCGGCCGCCCCCGGCACGGTATCCACCCGGGCCGCCTGCAGGCCATGTTCGCGCAGATGGGCAATGGCATCGCTGCCGGCACGCAGTGTCAGTGCGGGTTCGCGGGTATGAATGGCAACCACGGTATGTTCCTGAATCCGTTCAAAAAAGGGGCTCTATCCTAACAACCGCCCATGTTTTTCAAAATAGCATTTCGTCATTCCTGTGCGGTCTGCCTCAGTGGTCTGCCAGAAACCGCCCCAGGGTCCGCATAAAGCGTAATGGCTGGCTGACTAGCGGCACGTGCCCGGACTTCTCGAAACGCACCAGGCTCGCGCCACTGCGCCGGGCAAAGTCAGCCTGGCCGGCCACCGGGTAGAGCGGCGAGCGCGCCCCCGCCAGCACCGTGACCGGCAAGGCGCGGTCATCGAATACCGCCCGGTAGTCATGGCTGCCGGACAGATAGGCATGCAGGTAGGCACGGATATCATCCAGTTGCTGCAGCGGCAGCACCCGCGCCCACAGCGGCGCCGCCAGCGAAGTGGCGGTATAGGCCCGGTGCAGGGCCGGGGTGCCCGCTACCTGGGCCAGGATAGCGGTAAGCCGGTGCAGCACCTGCCGGCAGATATCCGCCGGCAGCTGATCAGCGGTGCGGGCATGGGGATAGGCATCGAGCAGATCCAGCAGGGCTCGCAGGGAGGCAAAAAACACCGGCTGGCGGTCGCCGAACAGGCCATAGGGCCAGTCATCGCCATTGGCAATACGGGGGGTCTGGTCAATGTGCAGATAACGGGTCACGGCGCTGAAGTCGCCCTGCTGACGCCAGTGCAAACTGGTACTGCCACCCAGCGAATAGCCCACCAGCGCCAGCTTGCGGAGGCCGAAATGGGTCACCAGGTCTTCCATGTCCTGCATGTGATTATGGAACACGTCGGCCTGATTGAAACGCACCCCGGCGGACCGGCCAGCGCCACGCAGGTCCGGCAAATAGAAGCGGTAGCGGCGCAGATAGGGCAACACGAAGGGCAGCCAGTCACGCCCCTGCATGCCAAGGCCATGCAGCATCAGTACCGGCCGGCCACGGCCGAGAACGCGTACATGCAGAGATTGTTGGTCGCGGGTGGCAAAGAAGGCCATGGCTGGGCTCTGTTCAGCAACAAAGCGCCCATGCTAGTGGGACAACAGCAAGCGGGCCAGCCGCCAACGGCGATTGGCCCGCTTGAACGGCAACGGTTACCGCCGCCTTCAGCCGTACAGGCACAGGTAAGCGGTATCCACTGCCACCTTGACCTGAAAGCTCTGGTTGGCCGCCACCTCAAAGGTCTCGCCGGCATTGAAGGTCTGCCAGTCGTCGCTGCCAGGCAGCTGCACGGTCAGCGCGCCGCTGACCACGGTCATGGTCTCGTGCTCGCTGGTTCCGAACTGATAATCGCCCGGGGCCATCACACCCACCGTGGCCGGCTTGTTTTCGGTCTGGAAGGCAATGGATGCCACCTTGGCATCGAAGTACTCGTTTACCTTGAACATGAGCGGGTCCCAATGCTGTGAAAAATGAGGCGCGAGTATGCCAAAAAGCCCATCGCTACGCTCTTCATTTCATTGGCGCCACACTTACGCCCACTGGGTGGCCACCGGGGTACCCCGTTTCACCGTCAGCGTCACCGGTGTCTTGCCGGCGATCTCCAGCAGCCGCTGACGCTGCTCCTCGCTAAGCGGGGCACTGCATTGCAAGGTGCGGTCGATGAATTCGTTGCCCTCATCATCACGGTAGAAATGCAGCGCCACATCCATCTCACCCAGCTCCCAGCCCTTGCGCTCGGCGTACATGCGCAGGGTGATGGCGGTGCAGGCACCGAGCCCGGACAGCAACAGTTCATAGGGGTTGGGACCCCGGTCCTTGCCGCCCAGCGCCGGGCCTTCGTCCGCCTCCCAGTGATGATCACGGACGCGGATATGCTGGTGATAATCACCGTCGCTATGCAGCGAAACTCGTGCCATGGGTTACTCCTTCCAAAGTGAGTCAGACACTTCCATACTCGAAAAACCCCGTTACTTTGCCACGGAGACGGCCATGAGCAATACCACCGATAACGCGGATGTGATCGAGTGCCCCAACCGGGCCGCCAGCGCGACCATTGCCGCCCTGCCCTCGCGCCAGAGCATTCTCGGCAATGGCCTGCCCATCAACCGGTTGCTGCCCAATCGCGCGCAGCGCCGTATCGGCCCCTGGTGCTTCCTCGATCATATTGGCCCCACCGAGCTGCCCGCCGATCAGGGGGTGGATGTGGGCACCCACCCGCACATCGGCCTGCAGACGGTCACCTGGCTCTATGACGGCGCCCTGCTACACAAGGACAGCCTGGGCTATCAACAGGAAATCCGCCCCGGCCAGCTCAACCTGATGACCGCCGGCCACGGTATCTGCCACTCCGAGGAAAGCCCGCAAGGCTTTTCCGGCCCCATGCATGGTCTGCAATTCTGGATCGCCCTGCCGGAAGAACACGAGGATCGCGAGCCGGCCTTTGCCCATGTCACCGAGCTGCCGCACTGGCAACAGGATGGCGTGGACATCACCCTGGTGGTCGGCGAACTGGATGGCCATGCCTCGCCGGCGCAGGTGTATTCGCCGCTGGTGGGGGCGGATCTGTTCAGCCAGGAAACCACGCTGCTGAACCTGGCGGTACCGGCCGCGTTTGAACTGGGATTGTGCATCACCCAGGGCAGTGCCGAACTGGACGGCGTGCATATGGACGCCGGCACGCTTTATTACCTGGGTTGTGGCTGGGACCGGCTGAGCCTGTCTCTGGCGGCCGGCAGCCGTGCCATGCTGCTGGGCGGCACCCCGCTGCAGCAGCCGGTACTGCTGTGGTGGAATTTTGTCGGCCGCAGCCATCAACAGATTGCTGCGGCGCTGGCGGACTGGCAACAGGGGCCTGGCGAACGCTTCCCGGATGTGGCCGCCTACCAGGGCGAGCCGCTCAAGGCGCCGCCGCTGGATCCGCAGGCGCGCCTCAAATAACGGCCGGCTAGCTGCCTTCCACCTGCTGGCAGAACAGCGCCAGATTGCTGTCGCTGTAGCCCTTGTGGGCGACAATCACGTCGTAGCTCTTGCCCAGGCTCAGGGCGCAACTGGCCGTACCCAGGGTGCCGGAACTATCGCTGATAGTGGCCTGCAACTGCGTACTGCTGGACAAACTGCCCTGCTGATAATCACTGACATCCCCGTAGGCCAGGCCGGTGACCACGGTGGCCCCTTCCACCGCCACATTGATGGCACCGGTATGCTGTGACAGGGCATGGATAAAACGGATCCGCACATAGTTGGAAGGAATGCTCTGCACACTCTGCCGATAACTGCCCAGCTTCAGGTTACCGTCGGTGATATCGCCCATGAACACCTGGGTGTAGTTGCCACCGGCCACTAGACTGCTGCTGGTATCGAGCAGGTCGGTGGTGCTGTTCTTGATATGCAGTGGCACCTTTTCGGTATCGGCATTGAGCGTGAAGCTCATGCCGCTCTGGCCGTCGGTGGAATAACTGACCGAGTCAAACAGGGCATTGCTGCTGTCACGAGGATAAACACTCACCGTTACCGCCGCATCGCTGGCGTTGGTGAAATCCGTCAGCTGATTATGAAAATAGAGATGCACCGGCGAGCGCGTGCTGTCATTGCTGCTATTGCTGGCACCGCCGCAACCGGCAAGCGACATGGTGGCGCCCAGCACCAGCGCAGTAAATGGATTCACTTTCATGGAGGTCCCCTTGAGATAGATCACCCGGCGGGCGGCCGACGGCCGCGCCGCTTATTGCTCTTGATTGTCAGGGTAAGACAAGCGGCAAGCGCTCAGGGTTCAAACTAGCGGGCCACCGGCTGGCAGTAGAGGGCCAGATCATCGTCCTGGCTGTCGAACTGGCGGTAGGCGATGATGGCGTCATAGCTGCGCCCGGCACTGAGGTTGCAGCTGACGGTATCCAGCGCCAGCCCCTGGGTCTGGTCATTGATGGTAAAGCTCAGATTGCCGCTGCCAGTGAGGGTGACATAACTGCTGGCAACACCGTAATCCAGCTTCTCCACCAGGGTATTACTGCCCTGCGCCACGCTCAGCTGATCCGGATCCAGTTGCGACAGGGTGTTGATGAAACGGATGCTGGCCTGGCTGCTGCTGACGGTCTGAGAGACCTGGCGAAACAGTTTCAGCTGGCGGTTATCCAGGCTGGTATCGCCCATCAGTACCAGTGTGTAGCCCTCGCCCTGAGTGAGGCGGAAATTGACCGGGCCGCTGATCAGGGTGCTGCCGGCTTTGCCGGTCACATCGAACGCCAGGGTGTCGGCACTATCCGCCAGTTTGACGCTGTCCGACGACACCGATCCGGTGGTGCTATAGACCTCGCCACTACGCAGTGCCGTATTGAGATCATCGACAAACAGGTTAACGGTCACGTCGTCACTGCTGCCGCCGGTAAACTGGGTCAGCTGGTTATGGAAATACAGGGTAGCGCGGTCGTTGAGCAGGCTACCGTTGTTGTCATCCTGGCAACCGGAAAAGGTTGACAGGCCCGCCACGGTGGCGGCAATGACCATACGGAAAAACATCTCGGCCTACTCCTCTGCGTTCGCGCCAGGTTCGGTAACGGTGGTCGACGCCACCACCGGGTCGCCGAACTCGCGCATGAAGATACCCCAGAATGCCACAAACAGGGCGGCCAGCAAGGGGCCCAGGGCAAAACCGGTGATGCCGAACATGGCCAGCCCGCCCAGGGTGGAAAACAGCACCATGTAATCGGGCAACTTGGTATCGCGGCCCACCAGCACCGGGCGCAGGATATTGTCGACCAGGCCGATCACGAAGACACCGAACAGCAACAGCACCGTCGCAGCGATGGTGTGCCCCACGGCGTAGAGATACAGTGAAACCGGCAGCCAGATCAGCCCCGCGCCCACCGCCGGGATCAGCGACAGCACCGCCATCACCACCCCCCACAGCAGCGCCCCGGGAATACCCAGAATCCAGAAGATCAGGCCGCCCAGCGCCCCCTGGGTCATGGCCACCAGCAGGTTGCCCTTGATGGTGGCGCGGGTGACCTCGGCAAACTTGGCAAACAGCAACCGTTCGCGTTCATCGCCCAGCGGCAGAGCGCGGATCAGCATGGCCACCATGGCATCGCCATCGCGGATCAGGAAAAACGCCAGGTACAGCATCAGCCCCAGGTTGAGGAAAAACTGGAAGGTATTCTGGCCCACCGCCAGCGCCCGTTTGGCCAGGAACTGGCCAGCGCCGGTGAAGGCCTGCATGGCCTGTTGCTTGGTATGCTCCAGGTCCACATGAAAGCGATCCGCCAGCGACTGCAAGCCCGGAATGGCGTGACGAACCCGGTCCACATAGCTGGCCGGGTCCAGCTGACCGCTCTGCACCTTCTGGAATAACTCGACCCCTTCGGTGACAAAGGAGGTGGCCACCACCAGCACCGGAATTACCACCAGCACGACACAGATGGTCAGCGTCACCAGCGCCGTCAGGTTGCGGCGGCCTGGCCAGCGCCGTAGCAGCCGCCGGTTGAGTGGATAGAAGATCACGCTGATGGCGCAGGCCCAGAAAATCGGTGCCCAGAACGGTCGCAGCAGCAAGGCAAACACCAGGCTGACCGCGATCAGCGTCATCAGAAAGGCCCGTTGTTCCAGTTTGGCGTACATCCCTGTCCCCCGAAAAAGGTGTTAACCGGCGCGCACGATGGTGGAGATCAGATAGCCCGTATAGCTCAGGTAGACCAGCACCAGCAGCACACCGTTGGCACGGGTGATCTGTCCGCGCCGCCCCCACAGGCCATAGCCCATGATCATCAGACTCAGGGTCAGCAAGGTCATCAGCGTCCAGTCACGCTGCAGCGCCACCGCCTCCACCGCCACCGGTTTGATCGCCGCGGCGATGCCGACCACGCCCAGCGTGTTAAACAGGTTCGAGCCTATCACGTTGCCCAGCGCAATATCGTGTTCGCCCTTGCGCACCGCAGCGATGCTGGAGGCCAGCTCCGGCAGCGAGGTGCCCACCGCCACCACCGTCAGGCCGATGACCAGATCGCTGACGCCCAGCGTCTTGGCAATAAAGACCGCCCCCCACACCAGCAGCCGCGAGCTGATCACCAGCAACACCAGGCCAGCCACCAGCCAGAACAGGGACTTGCCCAGCGGCATGGGATGCTCCGCCAGGTCGCTCTCCAGCTCGCCGGCCAGCACATCGCCCTTGCCGGTCAGGGCGGTATAGATGGACCAGCCCATCAGCATCGCCAGCAGGCCGATCAGCACCCAGGCATCGTGGCGGGAAATGACGCCATCGAGCAGTTGGTAACCGGCCACCAGGGTCACCACCAGCAGCACCGGCAGCTCCTTGCGAAGAATCTTGGAGTTCACCACCACCGGCGTCATGATCGCCACCACGCCCAGGATCAGGGCGATATTGGTGATATTGGAGCCATAGGCGTTACCCAGCGCCAGCGACGGATTGCCATCCAGCGCCGCCAGCGCCGACACCACCATTTCCGGCGCCGAGGTGCCGAAGCCGACGATCACCATGCCGATCAGCAGCGGCGGCATACCGGCATGGCTGGCGGTGCCCGCCGCCCCTTCAATAAACTTGTCCGCACTCCAGACCAGCACCGCCAGCCCAACCAACAATGCCGCAACGGCCAACAACATGGTGACTCCTTGAACTCATTTGGATCGATTCAGGCGGCCACATTGTGGCGGAAAAGCAGTCTGCGGGTAAGCGGCATGACGCCGCAGGGCCTTACCCTTGTCGCAGATCAACGATGAGGGCAGGACAGCATGAAAAGCTGTCCGTATAAATTCGTTCACGCCGGTGAGGAAATACGCGATGGTAGCGCCACCTGGAGCCAGGCTGACCACAGCCATGCTCTTGCTGACCTTATCCGGCTGTGCCAGCCTCTACACCCAGAGCACCGATCCTTACCTTGAGGATATCCGTGACTGCTCGCAACGCAGGCCGATCCCCAACCTCTACAGCGGTACCGTATTTGACCTGTATTGCATTCCGGCAGAAAACGCCGGCTTTTTCTGCCTGCTGGATCTTCCCCTGAGCCTGACCATGGACACCCTGCTGGTGCCCTACACCCTGTACCGTCAGATCCATGACGGCCCCTGGTATCACCCTCAGGACTGCCGGCAACGCAGAGCCGGCGATAACCATGCTCAGGGAACGCCTATTCGTTCGGATGCAGCCCGATCTGCTGCTCACTCAACAGCCGGGAAAAATGATCGCTGCTGAGGAAGTCATATTCCTGTTGCCGGGCCAGGCCATGGTCCACCGCTGCCACCGCCTCACCACACGCCGGATGGCACATTATCAGCGCCTTATCAGGCAAGCGCTGGCACCAGTCACGCATCAGGGCGGCAAAATCCGCCCGCTCGGACAAGGAATAAAGCCCGGCAAAGCCATGGTTGCCGGTGAAGCCGGCACGCTGCGCCTGCGCCGCAAACCCCACCGACAAGACCGACAACACCCAGGCCTTGATACGCTGATCGCCCGGGGACAACAACGGGGCGGTGAAACGCAGCCAGGGACGCTGCGTCGGGTAACGCTGGGCCAGCACCCGCAGGAATACCCCGCGCACACCGGGAAACACATGCACATGCTGGTGGCCATCCACATAGGCCGGCGGCCGGCCAAGGTGCGTTTCAAACAGATCCAGCTGCTCGTGCAGGCGTTGCGCCACCCACCGGCGATCTACCCGCAGGCTGGCCACCCGGCCCAACAACTGCCCCAGCGGCAGGTCGTCGTTGTGCAGACCTTCGGTGAGATTGAAATGCAGGCCGACCTGCGCTGTCGAGAGGTAAGGCCGCAAGGCCTCGGCGGCATCCGGCCAGCGCGCGCCCTGCACCATGCAGCTGGTCGCCGACAACCGCTGGCGGGCCAGCAGATCGACAATGGCGCCATCCACCGAGGCGGACAGGCCGTAATCATCGGCACACAGAATCAGGCGGCGCATCAGCGAAACGCCCAATGGCGACTGAGCAGAAAGGTCATGCCGGCCACGCCACCCAGTACCAGCACCAGCGCCACGCGATAATCCAGTGGCGTGTATTGCAGCAGCAAGGCATAGGCCGCCTCGTTGACCAGGAAGCTGGCCACCGCCACCGCAAAAAAGCGCGGGGCCGTCTTGCGGTGTTGCTGGTCGGCGGCCTCAAAGGTCCAGTGCCGGTGGCCCCAGTAACTGACCTGGAAAGCCACCAGGAAGGCCACCACATTGGCCAGCAGTGGTACCATGCCCAGCGGCACAATCACTGCCACCGTGCACCAGTGCACCAGCATGGCGGCGATGCCGACCACACCGAAACGGCCCAGTTGCGCCTTCATGACGGGGCATCATCCCGGTCATCATCGAAACCCTGCTTTTTGGACACGATGTAGGTGGGCCGCTGTTTGACCTCGGAAAACACCCGGCTGATGTATTCGCCAAGAATACCGATGGACAGCAGCTGGATCCCCCCCAGGAAGGTCACCCCGGCCGCCAGTGTCGCCCAACCGGGCAGGTCCACCCCGAACAGCAGGGTGCGGATGATGATGTAGAGACCGTAGAAAATCGCCAGCAGGGACACCAGCCCACCAATGGCGCTCCAGATACGCAGCGGAATATCGGAAAACGAGGTCAGCCCGGACATCGCCAGCTCGAACAGACGCACCGGGCTGAAGCGGGATTCCCCCACCGCCCGTTCGGCCGGCGAAAACGGCACGCCAATGCTGTTGAAGCCCACCCAGGAATAGATCCCCTTCATGAAACGGTTACGCTCGGGCAGGCTGCGGATGGCGTCCACCACCTTGCGATCCATCAGCCGGAAGTCGCCGGCATTGGGAATGATCGGCACGTCCGCGCCGCGACTGATCAGGGCATAGAAGAAGCGCGAGGCGGTGCGCTTCCACAACGCCTGGTCCTCACGGTCCTGACGCACCCCGTAGGCCATGTCGTAGCCCTGGCGCCAGCGACGCACGAATTCGCTCAGCACCTGCACCGGATGCTGGCAGTCCGCGTCCATGATGATCACCACATCGCCGCTCACATGATCAAGCCCGGCGGTAATGGCATTTTCCTTGCCGAAATTGCGCGACAGCGCCAGCCACTTGATCGGGTAGTCCTGGCTCAGCCGGGCCACCTGCAACAGGGTATCGTCGCGGCTACCATCATCCACCACCACCAGTTCCACCTGGTGCGCCAGCTCGCTGAGCGCGGCGGTCAGCTCGGGAACCAGATGCGGCAGGTTGTCGGCCTCGTTGTAGGCCGGGATAATGCAGCTCAGCAACGCCGGCTTGTCACGCACGATCTCACCGGTTTCCCGGGGCTCAACCAGCGGTGCATTCATTTCAACGCTCCCTGTTGGGCTGCCGCAGCGGTCGGCGCGGCATTCTCCTGCAGCAGGATGACATCAGTGAAATCTCCTCGCTGCACAAAATGGTCAAGAACATCGGCCGGCACCATGTTGATATCGCCATCCGGTACCACGATGAAATCCCGGCTGTCGTTGTGCAACAACGCCTGCAGGTCGGCCTTTTTCTCGGTATAGCGGGCCGCACCGCGGGAATAGAACTCCGCCGAGTAGTAGCGCTTGTTAAAGTAACGCAGCTGGCTGTCCGGCGAGCGCAGGCTGTCGAACAGCGCCATTACCGGCTTCTGGCTGAACTGTGGCAGGTCGTGCTTGCTCAGCGAGCCGAAATAGCCGGTGGCAATGACCACCAGCACTGCCGACAGCAAGGCGGTGGAGAAGAACAGGTTATGGCGGCCGGCGGACTTGCCGGCCACATCGGAGCGCGCCCAGATGGCCGCCATCAGTGCCGCCATCGGCGACAGGCCGACAATCGGGTAGGTAATGATGATGTTGCGGCAGAAGAAGAAGAACACCAGCGGCGCGATGGTGGCCAGCAACAGATACCGCATCAGGCTGTTTTGCGGGTTGGCGAAACCGAAGTGCTCACGCAGCCCGCGCCAGCGGCGACGCAGCAACCAGCCCAGGGCCACCAGCGACCAGGGGAAAGCCCCTTCCAGCCAGTAGATCACGATGGTACCGATGGCCACCGCATGGGCATGACCATACTTGTCACCATCCCAGCCCTTCACCAGGAAGCGCTTGATGTTCTCGCCAACAATAAAGTAATCGAGGAAGCCGGGAGTGCGGTGCTCCGCCAGCAGGTACCAAGGCAAGGCAATCGCCAGCATCAGCAGGATGCCACCGACCCACGGCAGGCACTTGATGGAAGCCCACAGCTGGCGCTCCCACAGCGCCCAGAAGAAGATCGGAATACCCGGCAGCACAATCGCTACCGGCCCCTTGGCCAGCAAGCCGACGCCACAGGAGGCAAACAGCAGATAGCCCCACAGCTTGCTGCCGGTCTGCTTCACTTCCCAGAAAGCAATCAGCGTCCAGGTGGTGCAGAACATCAGCACAATATCGGTCATCACCGTGCCGGCGGCCACATCGATCAGCAGCATGCTGGACATGAACAGGGCGGATACCAGGCCGGCATCACGCCCCCATTTCCTGGCGACCCACACGCCGATCATGGCGATGGCCCCGATCATGATCAGCAGGTTGGGCAGGCGCGCGGCAAACTCGTTGATGCCGAACAGGGTCATGCTGATGGCAGACACCCAGGTGGACAATGGCGGCTTGGCCCAGAACGGCACGCCGTAATCGTGCCACAGGGTGACCCAGTTACCGGTTTCCACCATCTTGCGGGCGATTTCCGCGTAGCGGGCTTCCGTGGTATCGGTGAGCGGAATCAGAAACATCGCCACCAGGCGCGTCGCCAGCAGGGCTGCGAAGATGGCATAAATCCACTGGCGCGAACGCTGCCCCAGAGTGTTTGGCATAGGAAAACCTCTATTTGAACCGTCTGCGGGAACAACCGGGCCCAATGAATACCGCCATATTCACCCGTCAGGCGGCCAGGCAAGCAAACAAACGGAGCAGCATGATAATGGCTGCCCTGAAAGCGGGCAAACAGGGCCAGCAGCGTACACCGGCGCCCTTAAGCATCACTTAAGGAAAGCGCCGCCAGGGCGTCCGCCATGCCCGGGGCAAGGCCATCAAATAATATTCATTGGCGTTATTGGCAGGCAAGCACCGTTACCCTATTGCCACAAAGGGGTACGGCGTCGGTGGCGCCATAAAAAAGGGCCGGCATGGCGCCGACCCAGAAGGGGAAGTCTGTGGCTCCGGCTATTGCCGGAGCCTTCTGCATCAGGCCTGCTGCAGCCAGGCTTGCAGCTCGTCCGCACCGCCGATGCGCTGGCCTTCGATGTAGACCTGCGGGGTGGTGCCGGCACCGGTAATCGCCGCCAGGCTGCTGTAGCTGAGGCCACGGCTGCCAAGCTCGATTTCCTCATAGCTGTAGCCGGCATCTCGCAGGGCCTGTTTGGCACGCACGCAGTGCGGACAACCGGGCTTGGTGAAAATGGAAACGCGCCTGGGCAGCTCCGCCTCACCATTGATATGGGCCAGCATGGTATCGGCATCGGAAACCTCGAAGGGGTCGCCCGGCTTCTCCGGTTCGATGAACATCTTGTCGATGACACCGTCCTTCACCAGCATGGAATAGCGCCAGCTGCGCGGCCCAAAGCCCAGTTCCTGCTTGTCCACCAGCATGCCCATCTGCTCGGCAAACTCGCCATTGCCGTCCGGGATAAAGCGAATGTTCTGCGCCGCCTGATCCGCCGCCCAGGCGTTCATGACAAAGCCGTCATTGACCGACAGGCAGACAATCTCGTCCACGCCATTGTCTCGAAATACCGGCGCCAGCTCGTTGTAGCGCGGCAAATGGGTGGACGAACAGGTGGGGGTAAAGGCACCAGGCAGGGCAAACACCACCACGGTTCGGCCCTTGAACAGTTCATCGGTGGTCACCGCTTTCCATTCATTGCCTTCGCGGGTGCGGAAAGTGACCTGGGGAACGCGCTCGCCTTCGCGGGACTGCAACATGCCTTCACTCCTTGCTGAAATAAGAGGTTAAATCGTTTGATTTCAAAAATATCATAGCTGCCCACTATCGATAGTAAAAAAAGATTGCAGCTATTATTTCTATTTGAGTCCCCTATTGGTCAAGATGCGCCGACAGCATCCAGGCGGCCTTCTCATGAATCTCGATTCGGTCGCTGGCCACCGTGGCACTGCCCTCGTCTTCATGCTCGCCGGCCAGTCGCAATACCTCGTTGGCGCGCTCCGCCACGGTGCGGTGATCGGCGGCCAACTCACGAATCATGTCACTGGCCGCCGGGTCGGCCACCGCATCCTTGACGGTGGACAAGCGCGCGAACTCGGTATAACTGCCCGGTGCTTTCCAGCCCAGGGCACGAATGCGCTCGGCCAGGGTATCCACGGCCAGCGCCAGCTCGGTGTACTGCTGTTCGAACAGCAGATGCAGGCTGTGGAACATGGGGCCCGTCACATTCCAGTGATACTTGTGGGTCTTCAGGTACAGGGTGTAACTCTCGGCCAGCAACTTGCTCAGGGCGTCGGCAACCGCTTTGTTATGCTCAATCATGACTCGACCTCCCGGATGGGTGGATGTGCATGGAAGAAAGACAGCATCAGCCTAAAAGGCAGCGAAAACCTTGATAAGAGGCAGTAAATCAATCGTTTTGATTCAGTCTTTCTATCGCCCCAGGTTCGCCTCCCGACATTTGCCGCCAGCCAGTCAGGCCAAAACCCGCCAGTCACAGCGATGGCGCTTTACACCGGTGACCGGCTCTCGGCATCATCGGCTTTCCATACCTGCAGGAAGCACGCTCATGTCATCGGTGGAGATCCCTCAACAGCCCTACTCGGTTCTCGAGGAGCTTCTCAATGGCCTGACCCATGGCGTCGGCGCCGCCCTCAGCATCGCCGGCACCGTGGTACTGGTGGTGGCCGCCAGTCTGCTGGGCGACCCCTGGAAAATTGTCAGCTTCAGTATTTTCGGCGCCTCACTCATCCTGCTGTACAGCGCCAGCACCCTCTATCACAGCCTGCGTGATCCAAAGTTGCGTGCCACCTTCAAGATGCTCGACCACTGTGCCATCTACGCCCTCATTGCCGGCACCTACACGCCGTTCCTGCTGGTCAATCTGCGTGGCACCAGCGGCTGGCTGCTGTTTGCCATCATCTGGGGCCTGGCGCTGGCCGGCATCGGCCTGAAAGCGCTATACGGTCACCGCTTCAAGGCTCTGCGGGTGATCATCTACCTGGCCATGGGCTGGCTGATCCTGTTTGCGTCCCACGACCTGACCACCCGTCTCAACGACCTGGGCTTCTGGCTGGTACTGGCCGGTGGCATTACCTATACGGTGGGCGTGGTGTTCTACCTGGCCGACCGGTTTATCCCCTTCAACCACGCCATCTGGCACCTGTTTGTGGTGGGCGGCAGCGTCTGCCACTTCTACGCCATCTACTACGGCGTACTGCCCTTCAAGGACGCCATCAGCTGAAATTCGGCCGCCGGCCTTGATATTGTCTTTCCGAAACATCATTATACATTTTAATATTTTGTATATTGATAGCCGCCATGACGATTGCCGATCTGCAACTGCTGCACACCAATGCCGACGCGGCCAGCCAGCTGCTCAAGGCGCTGGCCAACCCCGGACGTCTACTGCTGCTGTGCCAGCTGACCGAAGGTGAGCTGAGTGTCAGCGAGCTGGAAGACGCCACCGGCATCAGCCAGCCCTCGCTATCCCAGCAACTCGGGGTACTGCGCCGTGAAGGCCTGATTACCCCACGACGGGAGGGCAAACAGGTGCATTACCGGGTTGCCGACCGGCGAGCTCTGGCGGTACTAACGACCCTGTATCAACTCTTCTGCAAGGAGGAAGAGGCATGACCATCGACTGGAATGCGTTTACCCCCTGGGCCTCACTGGCCGGCGGTGCGCTGATTGGCCTCGCGGCCAGCCTGTTTATTTTGGCCAATGGCCGCATTGCCGGTATCAGCGGCATTGTCGGCGGGCTGTTGCGCCCGGATCGCGATCAGATCGGCTGGCGCGCGGCCTTTGTGCTGGGCATGGTCGGCGCCCCCCTGCTGTGGGCGGCAGTGACCGTGCTGCCACCGCTGGTGATTGATGCCGACTGGCCGGTGCTGGTGATCGCCGGCCTGCTGGTGGGCGTCAGCACCCGTTACGGCGCCGGCTGTACCAGCGGTCACGGGGTCTGCGGCATCTCGCGGCTGTCACCGCGCTCCCTCACCGCCACCCTCGCCTTTATGGCCAGCGGCTTCATTACCGTTTTTGTGGTTCGTCATCTGCTTGGAGGTGCCCTGTGAATCGCAGCCATCTGACCGCCTTTATCACCGGCCTGGTGTTCGGCATCGGCCTGTTGCTGGCCGGCATGGCCAACCCGGCCAAGGTGCTGGGCTTTCTCGATCTGGCCGGCGCCTGGGACCCGTCGCTGGCACTGGTGATGGTCGGCGCCATCGCCGTCGCCAGCCTGGGCTTTGCCCTGGCCCGGCGCCGTGATACCGCCTGGAGTGGCGAGCCCATCCAGATCCCCACCAACCGCAAACTGGACCGGCGCCTGGTACTCGGTTCACTGGGATTCGGCGTGGGCTGGGGACTGGCCGGCTTCTGTCCGGGACCGGCACTGGTGGCGCTGGGCACCGGCAGCGGCAAGGCGGTGGTGTTTGTTGTCGCCATGCTGGCCGGGATGGCCATCTTTGAAGGGATTGAGCGTTACAGACAGGGCGGCAACTGACCCCCTCTGTCTCCCCCTCGTTGAGGGGGAGGACCGCGCTTTTGTGTCGGCTCAAGACCCGCTGCCCAAAAGGCAAAGAGCCCTGCGCTCTGCGCCCCTTCCCCTCACCGAGGGGAAGGCCGGGGTGGGGTCAACCCCGCAAGCAACAACCCCACCAGGCAACAATCGCATCCCCCAACCCAAGGGCCCAGCGCTCCGCGCCCCTTCCCCTCACCGAGGGGAAGGCCGGGATGGGGTGAAGGCTTACAGCAGGGCTTCGATATCGCTGTTCAGGGATTCCGGCTTGTCAGTGGGAGCGTAACGCTTGATCACTTTGCCGTCGCGGTTGACCAGGAACTTGGTGAAGTTCCACTTGATCGCCTTGCTGCCCAGCACACCGGTGGCCTCGCGCTTGAGGTACTGGTAGAGCGGATGGGCGCCGTCGCCGTTGACGTCGATCTTGTCGAACATGGTAAAGCTGACCCCGTAGTTCTTTTCGCAGAAGGCGCCGATCTCATCAGCGGCACCGGGCTCCTGCTTGCCGAACTGGTTACAGGGGAAACCGAGGATCTCCAGCCCCTGCTCCTGGTAGGTCTCGTACAGTGCCTCCAGGCCCTTGTACTGGGGGGTGAAACCACACTTGCTGGCGGTATTGACGATCAGCAGCACCTTGCCCTTGTAATCCGCCAATGCCTTCTCGTCGCCGCCCAGGGTCACGGCAGAGTAGTCATAAATCCCCATTCACATTCTCCGTCAGTCATTAATGGCGGTCACACCGCAGGCAGCAACCATACCATCAAGTATGCCCGGCCCGAAGCGTTGCCAGCGCCATTCGGTTAGTCACCCTGCAGGGCAGCGATTACCGCCTCGGCAGTGGCGGCACTGGACGGCGGGTTCTGGCCGGTAATCAATTGCCCGTCGCGCACCACCTGCACCGCAAAGGGCTCCGCCATCCGGGCCTGGCCGCCCAGCTCTTCCAGCCGGCTCTGCAGCAGGAAGGGCATCACCGAGTCCAGCCCCACATCCTGCTCTTCAGCATTGGTGAAACAGGTGAAGGCCAGGTTCTGCAACAGCGGTGTGCCGTCCTCCTTGCGCGCCGAGACCAGCGCCGCCGGCCCGTGGCAGACCGCACTGACCAGCCCGCCGGCCGCCCAGGTCCGCTCCAGCACACCGGCCACCAGCGGGTTGTCCGGCATGTCGAACATGGCGCCGTGCCCACCGGGCACAAACACCCCGGCGAAATGCTGCTCCCAAACCTGCTCCAGCGGCACGGTGTCCTGCAGCGCGGCGATGGCGTCCTGCCACTGTTCCTTCTGTTCATCGTCGGGCACCGAATGCGGGTCCACCGGGATCTTGCCACCGCGCGGGCTGGCGATCACCAGCTCGATGCCAGCCTCACGAAACGCCAGGTAGGGCACGGCAAATTCCTCCAGCCACAACCCGGTTTGTTGCCCCTGCCCCATTTGCGAGGCACTGGTGACCAGCATCAGCAGGGGCGCCTTGTCAGCCATGATTCCTCCTCAGTGTTTGCTTGCCGGACGCGCCCTTGTGGAAAAGCGGACACGCCCGGACAATGAATCCAGCTTGCCGGAAACGATGTCGAGAAAAGGTGACATCCCGGCAACCTCTTCTGTCAGGGTGAGGACCGCAGGCGGCAACCACAACCCTTCTGACCATGGTTATTTTCTATGGACTGGCAACAGTTGTTGAACAAGGATCGGCTGGGCGGCCGCAGTGCCAAGGATGAAAGCGGTCGCACCGCTTTTTTGCGCGATCATGACAAGATCATTTTTTCCGGCGCCTTCCGGCGTCTGGCACGCAAGACCCAGGTGCACCCGCTGGCCACCAATGACCATGTGCACAACCGGCTAACCCATTCGCTGGAAGTGTCCTGCGTGGGGCGTACCCTGGGCATCCGCGTGGGCGAACGGCTGCAGCAGCACCGCTGGCTGCCGGACAGCGTCAACGCCACCGACTTTGGCGACATTGTGCAATCCGCCTGCCTGGCCCACGATATCGGCAACCCGCCCTTCGGCCACACCGGCGAGCGCGCCATTCGCGCCTGGTTCCAGGAACGCGGCCAGCGCTTTCTCGACATGCTGCCCGCCAGCCAGCGCCATGACCTGAGTTTCTTTGAGGGCAATGCCCAGGGCTTTCGCATTCTCACCAAGAGCGAGTACCACCAGTATGACGATGGCATGCGCCTCACCTATGCCACCCTCGGCACCTTCCTGAAATACCCGTGGCTGTCCGCCGATGCCGGCCATGCCGCACGCAAGCCCGGCAAATACAGCGCCTTCGTTTCGGAAGCCGATGCTTTCCGGGAAGTATGCCAGGCCAACGGCCTGCGTCAGCTCAACCCGGGGCATTTCTGCCGCCACCCACTGGCCTACCTGATGGAGGCCGCCGACGACTTCTGCTACGCCATTATCGACCTGGAAGACGGCCTGGAAATGGATCTGCTGCATTGGGACGAGGTTTATGCCCTGCTGCAACCGGCCATGCCCGACAGCCCGGAAGTGCGCGAGCTGATTCATTCCGACATGCGCGATGGCCGCAAGGCGGCGCTGCTGCGTGGCAAGATCATCGAACGTTTCATCGAAGCCGGCGTGGAGGCCTTCGTGGCCAATCACGACCGCCTGCTGGCGGGCACCATGGACGGCGAATTGATCAGCCATTGCGAGCCGGCGGTGCGTGATGTGGTGGAAAACGCCAAGCAGCTGGCGCGTTCCAAGGTGTTCGAGCACCCGCGCAAGATCGAGCTGGAAATCGGCGCCTTTGAAGTCATGGGTGCGCTGCTGGACGGCCTGGTGGAAGCGGCGGTCAGCCATGCCTGCAACAATGCCCGCAACTATCGTCACGAGCGCATCATCGACCTGATCGGTCGCCACAGTTTCCCGGAGAACCTGGCGCAATTGCCACACACCGAGCGCATCTACCAGTGCATCATGCGGGCGCTGGATTTTCTTGCCGGCATGACCGACAACTACGCGACCTACCTGGCCAAGCAGTTTTCCGGCATGGCGGAAACCAGATATTAAGCCGGCAGGCGCCGGCCCGGGCGGACGGTGTTTTACGCATAAAAAAACCGGGGCCACCACGCCCCGGTTTTTGTTAGGCACTGTCGGCCATCTTACTGCTGCAAGATGCCATAGCCCATGTTGACTTCATACTCGTGCGTGTAGCGGTCGCCGGTACCGCCGCTGCCGCCATTGGTGCCATCGTTGTAGTCAAAGGTCACGGTCGGATCAGAATTGGTATAGCCGGCAATCATCTGCGCACCCGGCGTGACTTCGAAGTTGACCGGGCCGTCACCCAAATCGATGGTCAGGGTGTTGCCTGACTGCGTCCAGGTGCCGGAGCCGGAGGCAGGCGCCTTCTGCTGACTGATGTCAGAGCTTGCGTTAACCGCCATCTCCACATCGGTATCCTGCCCGGTCATGGTCAGGGTGTGATCCGCATTGAAGGTCACCGTGTAGGCCCCCATGTAATACCCTGCACGCGCATAGCCATCGGGCACGGCATCTGGCTCGGTGGCATCAAAGGCAGTATTGGTGCCATAGCGGTGGGCCGCGAAGATCAGGCCGAGGTCGCGGTAAAGATAGGTCTTGCCGGTCACGTCCTTGCTCTGCGACGCCGCAACCTGCGCTTCCAGCGCGGCGATCCGCGCGTTGTTGTCGTTGATCGCCGAAATCAGCGCCTGAAAGTTGCCATCCACGCCCGCGGCCGTTGCCGCCTGCCCGGAAACCGGTGCGGTGTAGCCGGTGACATCCGAGGCCATGGCCGTGCTGCTCATGACTGCTGCGGTGAGGCCTGCCAGAATTACTTTTTTCATGTCTGTTACCCTCTATCGGTTTGGTTCTTTACCAACGGCCTCACTGCCAGTTGGCCTGATCCCAGTTGAATTGATCCCACACGGCCTGCTGGGTAGTGCCGGTACAGGCGGTCACGGTGTTGTCCGGGTTACACGGGTCCTGGGGATCCGGGTCGGCCACGTTGTCGCCATAACCATCGCTATCCGCATCCTGGCTTTCCGTTGCGTCGTTGGGGAATGCATCGGCATTGTCGCCAACGCCATCGCCGTCCGTATCCGTGGTTTCTGACGGGTCGTTCGGGAAGGCATCCGCGTTGTCACCGACGCCATCGCCATCCGCATCTGCGGTTTCGGTCGGGTCGTTCGGGAAGGCATCGCTGTTGTCACCCACCCCATCCCCATCGGAATCCCGGGTCTCGTTCGGGTCGGTGGGGAACGCATCGGCATTGTCACCAACGCCGTCGTTATCGCTGTCGGCGGTTTCGGTCGCGTCCTGCGGGAAGGCATCGCTGTTGTCACCCACCCCATCCCCATCGGAATCCCGGGTTTCGGCCGGGTCGGTGGGGAACGCATCAGCATTGTCACCAACGCCGTCGTTATCGCTGTCGGCGGTTTCGGTCGGGTCCTGCGGGAAGGCGTCGCTGTTGTCACCCACCCCATCCCCATCGGAATCCCGGGTCTCGTTCGGGTCGGTGGGGAACGCATCGGCATTGTCACCAACGCCGTCGTTATCGCTGTCGGCGCTTTCCTGCGGATCAAACGGGAAGGCATCCTGCTGGTCGGGAACACCGTCGTTGTCATCATCGCTGTCAGCGTTATCCCCAATGCCATCGCCATCCGCATCGGCGCTTTCGCTGGCATCCACCGGGAACACATCCTGCGCATTGGCGACGCCGTCACCATCGATATCCGGGTCGTCAGCATCGGCGATACCATCGCCATCAATGTCACTGATGGTCTTGGCGGTAGTGGGCGAGGTAGTGCTTTGGGAGACACTGGTGGTATCGGTCGTGACACCGGTATCCGCAGTTTCATCCGCCAGCACCTGGCCGACACTGTCGACGCGCGTATTGGTGCCCGGGATCAGCAGACTGCCCGGCGACACTTCCACGGACTGGGTCAGGTCGGTGATGTTGTCGAAATCATTCAGTGATTGCTGGCCGGCCTTGCCGTCGACCTTGCCGTCGGTGAGATCATTGGCCAGCGCGGCAAACATGGCATCGGTGTCGGTACTGCCAGCCGCCACGCCATTGGCTTCATCCGCCAGGGACTGGGCAATGGCCGCCACCCCTTCCACGGCGGTGCGCAAGGCCAGCACCTGTTGCTGGGTATTGCTGTCGGAAGTATCCGCGGTGATCAGCGGCGGCGTGCTTAGCAGATCCACATCAGCGAGCAGGCCAAAGCCGAAGGTGTTTTTGACCTTGGCCTGGGCCACCGTCAGCGCTGCCTGCCATTCCGCCGTACTGACGCTGCCATCGCCATTGCCCGCGAACCCGGCACTGGCAGAATCCGCGTTGGCCAGCGCCATCTTCACCACCATGGTGCTCAACGGCGTGGGGTATAGCTGACGCCCCCCGATCAGGGTCACCGCGTCGGCCACCGATACCAGACGCCGGATCACCGGCGCAGCGCCGGAGGTCAGGTCGGTGGTGCCGCTGTTGGCCCGCACCTCGATCAGTAACGGCCCCTGGGTACCCTCCGGAATTACCACGCCGCTAAACGCGGCGGCGCTGTTGGTGGTGCCCTGTGCAATTTCGCTGCCCTTGCCATCACTGGCATTGGCATCCAGCTGGTAAACCGTCACGTCAGCATTGGCCAGCGGCCCTTTCACCGCCGTGCCGTTGAGAACGGTGCCGGATTTGCTGGTCGGGCCGCTGCTGCCGCCACTGCTGCTGCCACCGTTGCCACAGCCGACAAGCGTGACCGCCAGCGCCAGGCCGGCCAGCCTGAATGTTCCCTTCATGCGATTCTCCAACCACCCCAGTTGCTTGGCCCTTAACGTAACGACGGAGCCTGGCGGGCACATCGCCCAAATGAGGTATGGAGAATGACGCTACGAAGCGGTCAGCCGCCCGGTGGCAGCCGCCGCTTACGCGCACTGAAACGCAGCCGGGCTCAGCCCATCACGGCGTCAAGCGCGCCCTGAAACAGCACCCGAAACCTGGCCGGCTGTTCCAGTTGGGGAAAATGTCCGGTGCCGGCCTGGTGCCACTCGACCACATGATCCTGGCAACGGGCCTTGGCCAGATCACCAATCAGGTCCCCATTGATAGCGTGTATCGGGCAGCGCAACTCGGCAAACGCCGGCTCCGGCGACCAGCGCAACAGATCCGACCATAATGGCAACATGGCGTCCGTGGGGGACGCGGCCATGCCATCCGCCAACGCCTGCTTGTCCGCCGAGCTCATGTCTGGGCCGACATTGGTCTCTACCAGGTTCTGCATGGCGGCGGCGAAATCCGCCTGGAACGGCTGCTCAATCTGCCTGGCGGTCTCTTCATCCAGGTCCCCGTAGGGTATCACGAAGGTATCCACCAGTATCACGCCGCGCACCGCCATGCGGCGGGCCGCCTCCAGTACCACCGCGCCGCCCATGGAATGCCCCACCAGCAAGGGGTTGTCGACGCCCTCCAGGGCGGCCACCAGCGCCTCGGCCTGCCCGGTTACCGTCCAGTTATCCAGCCGAATATCCCGGGATTCCCCATGCCCCGGCAAATCCGGCGCCAGTAGCGTGACGCCTTCGGGCGGCGCCTCCAGCAGGCTGGCCCACTGCCAGGCCCGGCAACACCAGCCGTGCACCAATACCACGGTCTGCGCACCCTCTCCGGCCCGATATGCCTTCAGCGCGCCCGGCCCCATCAACAACGTGGATACACTCATTACTTACCCCAACCATTATGTGTTTCAGTTTTGTGAAACATACCCTTCACATTTTCCATTTTTCATCGTTCTACGATACCTTTAGCTTACCGATGGGGAATAAACAATTCGTCAATGACAATGCCTGCCTTGAACGGTTTGCGTGGCCCGGCGCGGGCCAGCCTGCTTGATACTCTCTATGAAGCGCCCACCAATCCGGACGTATGGTCGCAGTTTCTGGAGAAAATGGTCGACGCCACCCAATCCCGCTCCGCCCGTATGCTGGTCATGGACCGGCAGGCGCAAACCGTGCTTTCCAGCATCAAGCACAACATTGACGACCACGCCCACCAGGACTACGTGGCCCACTACGTCAACGCCTGCCCCTGGCGCCCGGAACTGAAGACCAAGGCGCCCGGTCGACTTTATTCCACCTACCTGGATTTCTCCTGCCCGCAGAAGAATTTCTATCGCACCGAGTTCTATAACGACTGGGCACGGCAGCAGGACATTCATCATGGTGTCTGCGGCACCGTCTGGCAGGATGATAACTACACCATCCAACTGTTGATTCAGCGCACCGGCGGACAGGGGCACTACAACAGCGAGGAAACCAGCCAGATCAACGATATCGTCGCCCACATGCGGCGGGCGCTCCGGCTGCAAAGTCAGGTCCATGCGCTGGAGCAGCAGCGACTGGGGCTGGCCGATGCACTGGATATCCAGCCCCATCCCTTTGCCCTGCTGACCCGCGACGGCAAGCTGGTGCATGTTAGTCATGACGCCCATCAAAGGCTGCTTGAACACCCCCTGGTGTCGCTGGCAAACGGCCACCTGACACTGACGCACCCGCGCTTGCAGGGCCAGTTGCTGGCGCAGCTGCAGCAGGTCACCCAGCCTGATGCCGCCCTGCTCGGCGAGGGCGGCCTGCTCACCCTCACCGGCCAGAGCGGCCAGCCGTTGCGCTGCCTGATCGCACCGTTGCGGCGAGATCAGGCGCCCGCCTCACTTTGGCAGTCAACCCATCAACCGCTGGCCATCCTCTACCTGTATGACCCTGAGTCGGAAATCGAGATTGACCATCACGCCCTGATGGCGCTGTTCGAATTATCCGAGGCCGAGGCCAGGGTAGCCGCTTGTATTGCCCGGGGGCTGGGCCCGCAACAGATAGCTCAGCAGTACGCCCTGTCCATCCACACGGTGCGCTCCCAGCTCAAGGCCGCCTTCCACAAGACCGGCACCTGCCGGCAAAGCGAACTGGCCAAACTGGTGCTCACATCGCCGGGAACACGGCGCTGGCGGCGCCCGCCAATCCAGCTTTCCACGGCCTCGTAACCGACCCCTCTAGCGAGCGTCGGCATCCAGTGCCGCCTTCAACACCTGCTGGAATTGCTGATACTGGTAGAAGAAGCGCCACCGGTCCTTGTCAATATCCGCCGGCAGCCACCAGCCCAGCGAGCCAATTTCATTGCCGCCACTGGCCGGCTCCGGCAGCGTCGCAGGCGGCGTCTGGTGGGGGTAGCAGCGGTACACATGCAAGCCGTTCTTCATTACCGCCAGGCGCCGGCCCACCGTCACATCCAGCCCGCTTTCCTCCCAGGTTTCCCGGTGCGCGGTGCACTGAGCCAGCTCATCGTCTTCCCGGGTACCCCCGGGCAAATCCAGCTTGCCGTTGCTGCGCAGACTCACCAGCAATACGTGCCGATGCCGCAGGATCAGGCAGCCGGCATTGGCCTTGCGGGTATCCAGGGCGCCGGGCAGCCGGTCGCAGGGTGGCGCCTGACCACTGCGCGCCAGCGCCGCCAGCGGCAACAGGCACAACAACATGATGGCCGTGGGCTTCATTACACCTCCTTGCCGGTGCCGCATCAGGGCCAGCGCCCCTCTGCCAGTGTAACGGCACCTCGCGGTCGGCGCTGCAGCACATAGACCACCGCCCGCCCCCAGGGCGTGGCCAGCCATTCACGTCGGTACACCCTCGGCACCTCTTCCAGCCGGTCCAGCTGTGCCATGATCGCCGAATTCACCTCATACAGCTCACCCCACACGGCGGTATTGCCCGGCCGACAGAGGCCCGGATAGGCGCCCAGATCAAACAGCATAAAGCACGGCGGCGTGCGCCAATCAGCCAGGTAACAGCCGCGCTTGAGAAAATGATGGTTGCGCTCACCCCGCTTGAGGGTGCCGTAGACAAAGACCAGCATTGCAGTCGTTATTCATTAAACATGAACAATGAATAGCCGCGCGCATCATGAGAGCGACGGCCCCCGATTGGTGGTTGTCTCAAGCTATTAATTATTCACTATTCATTATTAATTGATCAGCGGCAGCCGATGTTCCAGCGTTGCCGCCATCACTTCGTCGGGGACCCGCACTTCGGTGGCGAGCGGCAAATGATCGGACAGGCGGCAGTCATTGAGCACGCGGGTATGGCGGCTCTCCAGCTGCGGGGATGTGAGAATGTGATCGATATGGCGATCGGGCGCCCAGCTCGGGTAGGTAAGCAGGTTGTCCGCCTGCACCGTCTGCAGCTCCAGTTCCGCCAGCGGTGAGTGTTCCAGATGTTCCAGGCGGCAATTGAAGTCGCCCATCATCACCACATACTTATAGGGCTTGAGCAGCCGGGTAAGATAATCCAGCTGGGTATTACGGATCTTCTCGCCCAGCGCCAGGTGCGCTACCACCACCACCAGCGGCTGTACCGGGTGGCCGTACTTGACCACGATGGCACCGCGACCGGGCAGGCCCGGCAGGCGATGATCGCTCACTTCATAGGGGACCGTGCGGCTGAGAAAGCCGTTACTGAACTGGCCCAGCCGGCCCAGGTTGCGGTTGAGCTGCTGGTGCCAGAAGGCGAAATCACCCATGGTCGCCATATGCAGCAGCTGATTCATGTTGCGCGAACGCAGGCTGCCGCCATCCACTTCCTGCAAACCGACCACATCAAAGTGGCGGATGACTTCGGCAATCTGTTCGATATTCTCCACGCTGCGCGGATGCGCCACCAGGTGCTTCCAGCTACCGGTGATGTACTCGTGGAACGCCTGGCTGGCAATGCCGGCCTGGATATTGAAGCTCAGCAGCTTCAGGGTGTGACCGGGTAATTCCACCTCACGGGCCCGGCGGGTTCGCCGCTGGCCCTGGCGGGCAAAGGAAAAGCCCGCCGGGCGGGCTTTCCAGTCACGATAGGCGGTTCTTGCACGATCAAGCAGCATGGCTCGGCTCAGAGCATGGGTTATTTGGCTTTCATGGCCTTGTTTTCTTTGGCGGCCAGATACTCAATAACATCATACAGCTCTTTTTCGCTCTTCAGGTTGCCACGCAGCACCATGTATTTACCGTTCACGATAAAGTTGGGCACGCCGGGTACCTTGTAATCACGGGCCATGGCATCCGCTTCGCGAATCTGGGTATTGACGCCGAAAGAGCTGTAAAGCTGGTTGAAATCTTTCGGATCAACGCCGTACTTGCGGAAGAAGTTGGCCAGTGCCGGCTCATTGAAGAGCGGCTCACGGTGCTTGTGGATGGCATCGAAAATCGGGCGGTGCATTTCATCCACCAGGCCCAGCGCCTGTT
Source organism: Alcanivorax sp. (assembly GCA_033723495.1). Lineage (GTDB taxonomy): Bacteria > Pseudomonadota > Gammaproteobacteria > Pseudomonadales > Alcanivoracaceae > Alcanivorax. The sequence goes on from JAWVWY010000002.1 coordinate 32,991, forward strand.
CCACATAGTAGGCCCGTGCCAGCGGCTCGGAGTTATGCAGGAAGGTTACCGGGGTGCGCACGAAGTTGATATAGTCCGGCTTGGTTTTCAGCCAGTCTTCCAGACCGGGCTCCACCGCATAGCAGTGCGGACAAACATATGAAAAGAATTCGCGCACTTCCACCTTGGTGGGGTCTTCCACGGTGCCGGGCACATCAAGGATCTTGTAGTGGGTACCAACCGCAAAGCGGGCATGATCTTCATCGGCCATGGCCCCGGTGGCGAACCCCAGACACAGCAGCAAAGCCGTTACAATGCGAATCATGTGGTCTTCTCCTTATTGTTCATTACTCGCCTGTAGACAATCAGGATACCGGTTTTTCTCCCGGAATAATGTGAAATTTCTTTAGGGATTCATGGCAATACGCGCCAGCAATGCCCCCGAGAAAGTCCCGCAGCCCTGAAATAACCCGGCGTATCTTTTCATGTTGGCATTAAAAAAGGCAGCCCATGGCTGCCTTTTCTACAATCGGTAACGTAATTATTTCGACAGGCCGGAAATGAAGCTGGCCAGCGCGCGAATCTGCGTATCGGACAACCGCGCGGCAATGGTCTGCATCATGCCGGCGCCGCCCTTGTCGGCATCATTGTTGCGCTTGACCACATTGTCACCCAGATCATTGCGGCCGGCCGCCCGAAAGGCCTTTAGCTGCGCCTCCACATAGGCGGCATTCTGGCCGGCCAGGTGCGGGAAGCGGGCCGCTTCCACGCCTTGGCCGGCGGGCCCGTGACAACCGGAACAGGCGGGGATATCCGCGTCCACCTTGCCACCGCGATAGAGCCGCTCGCCCTGCGCCACCCACTTGGGATCAGCCTGACCACCGGGCATCTTCTCGCTGGCAAAATAGGCCGCCAGATCTTCCATATCCTGATCGGACAGCCCCATCGCCTGGGCCTTCATGATGGCATTGTCGCGCTTGCCGGATTTGAAATCGTGCAGTTGCTTGACCAGATAGGCCTGGCCCTGGCCGGCCAGCTTCGGGTAGTTGGGCGCCATTGGCGCCTTGCCCCCGGCCCCATGACAGGCCGCACAAGCTGCCGCCTTGGCCTTGCCGGCCTCGGCATCGCCGGCCGCCCATGCCGGTTGCATCATTGCGATGATCATCAGCACAAACAGCGTAAACCCCTTCATGGCGACCCCCTTGCGGCGTGTTGTTATTTTTTGCTGGACATGAATTTGATCAGTGCGCGAAATTCCTCATCGGAGCAGTTGTTGCACATGCCCTTGGGCGGCATGGCATTGAAGCCTTCCTTGGTGTGCTTGAGCAGGGTATCCATGCCCTTTTCCAGGCGCGGCTTCCACTGCGCCTGATTGTGGGTCACCGGCGCTCCGGCGGCACCACTGCCATGGCAGTAAGTACAGCTGCTGTTATAACGCTGTTCCACGCTATTGGCGTGGGCCACACCCATCAGCCCAACCAGCGCCAGACCTGCGATAAACCCTTTCATGACGGTACCTCTGTTATGCTTGCGATCACGGCTGGAGAGGCGACGTTGCCTTTACCGACAAACCGTTGTAGAACGTCGGCCCACCCGCAGGTCCGCTGCACGAAATTTATACCATGGTCCGCGAGTATTCGCCAAAGGACCACAGGCGCCCGGCAGTGACTACTGTAACTATAACAGGAACCTTATATGGCCCAGCATCCGATGGAAACCGTGCTGCAGCAGGCACGCTTTCTGCAAAGCGCCCAGCGGCTTGACCAGTGCCCGCCGGACGAGGGTCTGGAAGTGGCGTTTGCCGGCCGCTCCAATGCCGGCAAGTCCAGCGCCATCAATCGCCTGACCAGCCAGCGCAGCCTGGCCCGCACCTCCAAGACGCCGGGCCGTACCCAGCTGCTTAATTTCTTTGCGCTGGATGACCAGCACCGCCTGGTGGATCTGCCCGGTTACGGTTACGCCAAGGTGGCCAAGACCAAACGCAACGAATGGCAGGAGCATCTGGATCACTACCTGGCCGAGCGCCAGGCCCTGGTGGGGCTGGTGCTGATGATGGATATCCGCCACCCGCTGAAGGATTTTGACCTGTTGATGCTGGACTGGTCAGCCCGTGCCGGCATGCCCATCCACATACTCATGACCAAGGCCGACAAGCTCAAGTACGGCGCCGCCAAAAACACCCTCATGAAGGTAAAGAGCCAGCTCAAGGATCATCCGGCCCCGCTCAGCCTGCAACTGTTCTCCGCCACCAACGGCACCGGCTGCGAGGAGGCCTGGAACAAGCTGGGAGACTGGCTGGAAATGGGGTCCGAGGACTGACGTCCGACTTTCCTTCAGACAAAAAAATCCCTGGCAGCAATCTAGGGGGAAGGGAACGACTGTGCTGCCAGGGAGGCTTGCCGCCCGACTCCCTGGGGAAGGAGCCGGGACTCTAACGACAACGGGCCGGTGAGGGTAAGGGGATCGGGGGTTCCGGCCCGTTGCTGTAAATAGGACCGCCACGATTTGTGCAAAGTTCCCAGCCGACCCCAATTTTTTTGGTTCATCGCGTAATTGCGCGAAAGAGATAGAGGGGCGGACACCAATCTCAACCCCGGAGGGCACAGCAATACTCACACGGTCGGCATGCAGCGACGGCGCCAGGCAGGCCGATTAAGGTTTAGGAGGCGGGTATTTGGATTTTCCGCTTATCGCGTCCGACCTCAGACCTCCGGCCTCAGACCAGGCTGCCCCCCAATCCGCGAAGAACCAAATTTTTTTCGCCGCCTGCCCTGTTCTGTCACATTAGTGGCATGCAGTGGCACCACACTACCTCACGCCCATTGCTGGCCCGCTCACGATAAAAACAAAAAGTGCCAATAAAACAAAAACCTAACTGCGGGCCAGCAATCTGGCACGGGGGTTGCAGATTCAGCACAAGAAGTGTGATGGCGCCGGTATGGGGATACTGCGCATCAACCGGTCAGCAAGAGCCGGAAAAAAAATCCCTGGCAGCAATCTTGGGGGAAGGGAACGACTGTGCTGCCAGGGAGGCTTGCCTCCCCAGTCTCTTGGGGGAGAGACCGGGGTTTCCAGAAAAAGCCACGGACCGGCGAGGGTACTGGGGGATCGGGGTTACCAGTCCGTAGCGACAATTATGACCGGAAGCGGGGGCGGGAAGTTCCAACCCGTTCCCCACTCCTTTCATGTTTTACAAATTTAATCTTTTCACTGTTCCCACGGCTCGCCGCGGGTGCCCTTGAGGCGCTTGAGCTGCCGGTGCATGGCCGCCTTGGCCAGCATGTGCGCCGATACCGGCGCGGTGATGAACAGGAACAGGATGATCAGCACCTCGTGCAGCTGCAGCTGCCGGGCCTGCCAGGAAAAATACAGCAGCGACGCCGCGATAGTGCCGCCTACCCCCAGGGTGGTGGCCTTGGTGGGGCCATGCAGCCGGGTATAGAAATCCGGCAGCCGCGCCAGGCCGATGGAACCGATCAGCGCAAACACCCCGCCGATCACCATGCAAGCGGCCACCAGCCATTCAATCACCGCATCCATTCACACTCTCCTCTTCGCCGTCGCAGCCATCGCCGAACTACTCGATGATGTCGCCGCGGGTCATGTACTTGGCCACCGCCACGGTGCTGACGAAGCCGATCAGCGCGATCAGCATGGCGGCCTCGAAATACAGTTTGCTGTCCACCTGAATGCCGTACAGTACGATCAGCGCGATACTGTTGATGTACATGGTATCCAGCGCCAGCACCCGGTCCGGCAGGGTCGGCCCCTTGATCAGCCGGTACAGGTTCAGTAGCCAGGCCACCGTGAGCAACCCGAAGGTCAGCGACAGCGCGCTATGCAATATCATTTCGATCCCTCCAGATTAGCGCTCAGCATTCGAAAATCTCCTTCAGCGGGCGCTCGTAGCGCTGGCGGATCTCCTCGATCAGCGCCTGCTCATCGTCCACGTCCAGGGCATGAATCAGCAGGAATTTGCGATCCAGGCTGACATCCGCCGACACCGTGCCCGGCGTCAGCGACACCGTACTGGCCAGCAGCGCGATGGCAAAATCATCCTCCAGCGCCAGCGGCATTGGCACGAAGGCCGGGCGGATATCGCCCAGCGGCCCCAGCACCTTGCGCGCCACCGTCAGGTTGGCCACCAGAATGTCCCACAGCACCACCAGGATGAAGCCGGCCAGCCGCGGCAAATTGCGAATGCCCGGCACATTCGGCCAGAACGGCCGGGTACCGAGTGGCAGCAGCACCGCCAACACCAGGCCGAGCACCGCATGGCCCGGGGTAAAGCCGTTCAGCAGCAGCCAGGTCAGCCACAGCAGCAGGCTCAGGGTCAGGGACGGGAACAGCCTCTCGAACCAGCGCTTCATGACGCGCCTCCCGGCAATACCGCCTGAATATAATGCTGCGGCTGCTGCAACTGGCCGGCCACCGACGCGGTGGCCTGCAACACCGGCTGCGCCCACAGGGTCAACGCCAGCACCATGGCCAGCAGCAGCAACAGCGCCAGCAACCGCTGGCGGCCCGGGCGCACGCCGTCACCGGGGCCAAGGGTACGCCAGAACAGGCTGGAGCCGGCCCGGCTCAGGCCAATCACCCCCACCAGCCCGGCCAGCAACAGCAGCGCCCAGTAGAGCGGCACCGGCACCGCCTGCATCAGCGCCACCTTGCCGAGAAAGCCGGACAGCGGCGGCAGCCCGGCCACCGCGATGGCGGCGGCAAAGAACAGCACCGCCAGCACCCCGCCATGGGGAATCGCCGGCCCGGCGGCAATGGTATCGCCGGCCTCGCCCCGGCCCCGGGCCACCAGGTCGGTGAGCAGGAACAGCGCCGCACAGATCATGGTGGAATGCAGCAGATAGTAGAGTGCCGGCCCCACCGCCTGCAGCTGCCCATAGCTGAACGCGGCCAGCAGGGTGCCCACCGACATCACCACCAGGTAGGCCACCAGGGTACCCAGCCGTTTGGCGCCCAGCGCGCCGATGGCCGCCAGCACCAGGGTGGTCAGCGCCAGCGCCCACAGCGCATGGCGGCCGAGCCCGGCCAGCGGGCCGCTGGCAAACGCCAGCGCATAGACACGCAAAATGGCATACAGCCCCACCTTGGTCATGATCGCAAACAGCGCCGCCACTGCGGCGGTGGCATTGGCATAGGTGGCCGGCAGCCAGAAATAGAGCGGGAACAACGCCGCCTTGAGGCCGAATACCACCCACAGCAACAGCACCGCGACGCGCAGCAGGGTGTGATCGCTGCCGCTCAGCGCCTGGGCCTTGACCGCGAAGTCCGCCATGTTGAGGGTGCCGGTGGTGCCGTAGATCAGCCCCAGGGCGATCAGGAACAGCGCCGAGCCAACCAGGTTGAGCACCACATAATGCAGCCCCGCCTTCACCCGCGCCCGCCCGCGCCCGTGTAGCGCCAGCCCGTAGGAGGCGATCAGCAGCACCTCGAAGAACACAAACAGGTTGAACAGGTCGCCGGTGAGAAAGGCGCCGTTGATGCCCATCAGCTGGAACTGGAACAGGCCATGGAAGTTGGCGCCCTTGCGGTCATCACCGCGACAGGCATACAACAGCGCCGGGAACGCCAGCAGCGCGGTGAGCAGCAGCATCAGCGCACTAAGCCGGTCCAGCACCAGCACGATGCCGAATGGCGCCGCCCAGTTCCCCAGCCGGTAGACGGTAATGCTGCCATCGGCGGCCTGCTGCCACAGCAGCACCGCCACCGCCAGCAGGGCGCTGGCGGACAACAACCCGGTAACGCGGCGCAGCTGGTGGCGCTCGCGCACCTCCAGCAACAGCAGCATGCCGGCCAATGCCGGAATCAGTATCGGCGCGATAATCCAGTGGCTCATCGCCGGCCCTCCCGATCACCCTCGTCATCACCGTCGACATGATCGGTGTGGTGCTCGCCCTGGCTGCGCAACGCCAGCACCAGCAGGAAGGCGGTCATGGCAAAGCCAATGACGATGGCGGTCAGCACCAGCGCCTGGGGCAGCGGGTCGGTGGGGTCGCTGTTGAGCCCCACCACCGCTACCCGGTCGATCTTCAGCCCGCCCATGGCAAACAGGAACAGATTGACGCCATAGCCGAGCAGCGTCAGCCCCATCACCACCGGGAAGGTACGCGCCCGCAGGCACAGGTAGATGCCGGTGGACACCAGCACGCCGATAATCACGGCAACCAGCAGTTCCATCAGGCGCCCTCCTTCTTGTCATCCAGCAGCGACAGCTTGCCCAGGTTGGCCAGAATCAGCAGCGTCGCGCCCACCACGGTGAGGAACACGCCGGTATCGAACAGCATGGCGCTGGCCAGCTCGAACTCGCCGATCCACGGCAGGTGGAAATGGTCATGGGTGCTGGTCAGGAACGGGTAGCCGAATGCCCAGCTGCCGATACCGGTGAGGCCGGCCAGCAGCACCCCCAGCGCCACCACCGGGTGATAGTCACCGGGCATACGCTCGTGTACCCAGCCAACCCCGGAGGCCACATACTGCAGCACCAGTGCCACTGCGGTAATCAGCCCGGCCACGAAGCCACCACCGGGCAGGTTGTGACCGCGCAGGAAGATATACACCGCGATCAGCAAGGCCAGCGGCAACAGCGGCCGTGAGATGGTCACCAGCACCAGCGGGTGCGCATCGCTGGCCCAGGGGCGGCCCTGGGAATCGTAACGGGCGGAGCGCAGCTGCATGTCACGCAGCAGCGCATAGATGCCCATGGCGGCGATCCCCAGCACGGTGATCTCGCCAAAGGTGTCAAAGCCACGGAAGTCCACCAGGATCACGTTGACCACATTGGTACCACCGCCACCGGGCTTGCTGTGTTCCAGGAAGAACGGGCTGATGCTGCTCAGCTCGCCGGTCATCACCAGGAATGCCAGCAGCGCCACACCACCCCCTATCACCAGCGCCAGCAGCACATCGCGCACCACCCGCGGCACCGACGACTCACCCCGGGTGCGCACCGGCATGAAGTACATGGCCAGCATCAGCAGCAGGATGGTGACCACCTCCACCGACAGCTGGGTGAGCGCCAGGTCCGGCGCCGAGAAGCGCACAAACACCAGCGACACCATCAACCCCACCACGCTCAGACACATGATCGAGGTCATGCGGTGACGATGCAGCAGCGTGGTCAGCAGCGCCGCCGCCACCAGCATACCGCTACACAGCAGCGACACACCGTCCACCGGCAGCAGCGCCTTTTGCGGCGCCAGCGACGGCAGCCCGGTCATCTGTGTCAGTAACACCACCGCCACCAGCGCCAGCAGCCAGGCCGCATAGCTCTGCAGCGAGCCATTCTGCAGCTGGCCGGTAATCAGCGAGGCAACCCGCCCCAGCCGCTGCACTACACCCTCGAACACCAGTTTGGCGTCCAGCTTCGGCAACCGCTCGAAGCCATCGTAGAGGCGGCGGCGCTGGCTATAGACAAAGACTCCGCCGAACAGGGCAATCACGCTCATCACCAGCGGCGTATTGAACCCGTGCCAGATGGTCAGGTGGTACTCGGGTAATGTACCGCCCAGCACCGCGCGCGCCGCCACCGTCAGCAGGCCGCCCACCACCAGGGTCGGGAATACCCCCACCGCCACACACAACGCCACCAGAATCTCCACCGGCACCTTCATGTAGCGCGGCGGTTCGTGGGGTGGGTACTTGGGCAGGTTGATCGGCTCGCCGTTGAAGAACACGTCGTGGATAAAGCGCGCCGAATAGGCCACCGAGAAGATGCCGCCGAGCACCGCACCCAGCGGCAGCAGCCAGCTCAGCGCCCCCAGGTGCGAGCTTTCCAGGGTCTCGGCGAAGAACATTTCCTTGGACAGGAAGCCGTTGAGCAGCGGCACCCCGGCCATGGCCGCCGACGCCACCATCGCCAGCACCGCGGTATAGGGCATGTACTTCCACAGGCCGTTGATGCGGCGCATGTCGCGGCTGCCGGTCTCGTGGTCGATGATGCCGGCGGCCATGAACAGGCTGGCCTTGAAGGTGGCATGGTTGATGATATGGAACACCGCCGCCACCGCCGCCAGCTCGCTGTTGAGACCGAACAACAAGGTAATCAGGCCCAGGTGGCTAATGGTGGAATAGGCCAGCAGGCCCTTGAGATCATGCTGGAACAGGGCCTGAGCGGCGCCCCACAGCAGCGTCGCCATGCCCGCCAGCGTCACCGTATCGAACCACAGGTCGGTGCCTGACAGTGCCGGGTAGAGGCGCGCCAGCAGGAACACCCCGGCCTTCACCATGGTCGCCGAGTGCAGGTAGGCACTCACCGGCGTGGGTGCCGCCATGGCATGGGGCAGCCAGAAATGAAACGGGAACTGGGCACTCTTGGTGAACACCCCCAGCAGCACCAGGGCGAGGATCAGCGGGTACAGCGGGCTGGCCTTGATCTGGTCACCACTGATCAATACCTCGACCAGCGAATAGATGACCACCACATGGCCGATCAGCAGCACCCCGGCCAGCAGCGCCAGGCCGCCCATGCCGGTCACCGTCATGGCCATGCGCGCGCCCTTGCGGGCGTCGCTCTTGTCATGCCAGAAGCTGATCAGCAGGAAGGAACTGAGGCTGGTGAGTTCCCAGAACATCACCAGCATCAGCAGGTTGTCGCTGGTCACCACGCCCAGCATGGCGCCCATGAACAGCAGCAGGAAGGCATAGAAGCGGCCGGCCTTCTCCTGCGCCGACAGGTAATAGCGGGCGTAGAGAATCACCAGCAGGCCTATGCCCAGCACCAGCAGCACAAACAGTAGCGCCAGGCCATCCAGGCGGAACGACAGCGACAGCCCCAGGCTCGGCACCCAGTTCCAGCGCGCCAGCAGCGTCTGGCCATCGAACACCCGCAGCGCGGGCTGAAACAATTGCAGCAACGCCACCAGCGGCAGCAGTGCCGCGCCGCAGGCCAGCGCGGTACGGTTGGCGGTCACCCGCGCCACCAGCGGCGGGATCAGGGCGCCGAGAAACGGCAGCAGCACCAGATAGGCAAAATTCATAGTCAGTCCGTTGTCATACCAGGCGAGCACACTCGCCGATCAGCTTGAACAGGGCTAATCAGAAAGACAACGGCGGATCGGGAAAATACGGCCGCCGCCCCCGGCGCGGACACTGGGAGAGAACAACCTGACTGACGGGAACCGGCTGCAGCGTCATGGCATCCTGCTAGGGCAAGTGGAGCACGCAGTATGCCACGGCAGGCAGGGACAACGTAATCATTACGACAGGCCCGCCCATGCGGGGTTCCCCACCGACAATCCCGACCGTCCCTCTGTGGTCCCGGTTCATTTCCGCTACACTCTCCCTCTCAACAAACAGCAAGAAGCGAACACCATGCCCGCAGCCGACAAACCCATCATCCTCGTCGATGGCTCTTCCTACCTGTATCGCGCCTTTCACGCCCTGCCGCCGCTCACCACCTCCAGCGGCCAGCCCACCGGGGCGGTGCGCGGCGTCGCCGCCATGCTGCGCAAGCTGATGAAGGACTACGAGCCGGAGTACATGGCGGTGATCTTCGATGCCAAGGGCAAGACCTTCCGCGACGAGCTGTTCGAAGCCTACAAATCCAACCGCCCGCCCATGCCCGACGACCTGCGCGCCCAGGTGCAACCCCTGCACGACCTGATCCGCGCCATGGGCCTGCCGCTGATCATCGAAGACGGCGTGGAAGCCGACGACGTGATCGGCACCTTCGCGCGCATCTTCGGCGAGCAGGGCAAACCGGTGCTGATCTCCACCGGCGACAAGGACATGGCCCAGCTGGTCAACGACAAGGTCACCCTGATCAACACCATGAACGATGCCATTTACGACATCGACGGCGTGGTAAAGAAGTTCGGCGTGGGCCCGGAACTGATCATCGACTTCCTCGCCCTGATGGGCGACAAGGTGGACAACATTCCCGGCGTGCCCGGCGTGGGCGAGAAGACCGCCCTGGGCCTGCTGCAGGGCCTCGGCTCACTGGACACCATCTACGAAAACCTGGATAAAGTGGCCGAGCTCAGCTTCCGAGGCGCCAAGACCCTGGGCAAGAAGCTGGCAGAACACAAGGAGATGGCCTTCCTCTCCTACCAGCTGGCCACCATCAAGCTGGACTGTGAACTCAGCGAAGACCTGGACGACCTGAAACTGGGCGAGCCGGACAACGAATCCCTGGCCCGCTACTACAAGGAACTGGAGTTCAAGGGCTGGCTCAGCGAAGTGCTGTCCGGCGCCGACCCCAGCGTGGTGGCCGCCGCCGAGGAAGCCGGCAACAACGGCAGCGACGACAGCGCCCCCAGCAAGGGCTTCAGCCGCGAGTCCTACGACATCGTCTACAGCGAGGCCATGCTCGACAAATGGATCGCCAAACTGAAAGACGCCGGCGAGTTCGCCTTCGACACCGAGACCACCAGCCTCAACTACATGAACGCCGAACTGGTGGGCTTCGCCATCGCCGTGGACGACAAGGCCGCCTACATTCCCTTCGGCCACAACTACCCCGGCGCGCCGGACCAGCTGCCCAAGCAGCTGGTGATGGACAAGTTCAAGCCGCTGCTGGAAGACGACACCCTCAAGAAAATCGGCCAGAACCTGAAGTACGACATGAGCGTGCTGGCCGAAGATGTGGGCATCACCCTGCGCGGCGTGGCCTTCGACACCATGCTGGAATCCTACGTGCTCGACTCCGTGGCCACCCGCCATGACATGGATTCCCTGGCGCTCAAATACCTGGGCCGCAAGACCATCAGCTTTGAAGACATCGCCGGCAAGGGCGCCAAGCAGCTCACCTTCAACCAGGTCGGCCTGCACGAAGCCAGCCCCTACGCCGCCGAAGATGCCGACGTGACCCTGCGCCTGCACCAGACCCTGTGGCCCAGGCTGGAAAAAGAAGGCCGCCTGCCGGAGGTGTTCCGCGATATCGAACTGCCGCTGGTCACCGTGCTCAGCCGCATCGAGCGCAACGGCACCTACGTGGACGCCACCCTGCTCAAGCACCAGAGCCAGTTCCTGGCCAAGCGCATGGCGGAACTGCAGGAAAAAGCCTTCGAGATCGCCGGGCAGGAATTCAACCTGGCCAGCCCCAAACAGCTGGGGGAAATTCTCTACGAAAAGCTGGAAATCCCGGTCATCAAGAAGACCCCCAAGGGCGCGCCCTCCACGGCCGAACCGGTACTGCAGGAACTGGCCCTGGAACACGAACTGCCCCAGGTGATCATGGATTACCGTGGCGTGGCCAAGCTGAAAAACACCTACACCGACAAGCTGCCGGAACTGATCAACCAACGTACCGGCCGCGTGCACACCTCCTACCACCAGGCCGTGGCCGCCACCGGGCGCTTGTCCTCGTCTGACCCGAACCTGCAGAACATTCCGGTGCGCAGTGAAGAAGGCCGCAAGATTCGTCAAGCCTTCATGGCGCCCAAAGGTAGAAAGATCGTGGCCTGCGATTACTCCCAGATAGAACTGCGCATCATGGCGCACTTGTCCGGCGACAAGGGCCTCACCGACGCCTTTGAAAAAGGCCTGGATATTCACCGCGCCACTGCCGCCGAAGTGTGGGGCAAAACCCTGGGCGACGTCAGTGACAACGACCGCCGCAACGCCAAGGCCATCAACTTCGGCCTGATCTACGGCATGAGCGCCTTTGGTCTCGCCAAACAGCTGGGCCTGCCGCGCAAGGAAGCCCAGGACTACATCGACCTCTACTTCGAACGCTACCCGGGCGTAAAACGCTACATGGAAGAAACCCGCGTACTCGCCAACGACAAGGGCTACGTGGAAACCCTGTTCGGCCGCCGCCTCTACCTGCCGGAAATCCACAGCAGCAACGGCCAACGCCGCCAGGCCGCCGAACGCACCGCCATCAACGCCCCCATGCAGGGCACCGCAGCGGACATCATCAAGATGGCCATGATCAAGGTCCACGACTGGCTCGACACCACCCACTTCGACGCCAAGATGATCATGCAGGTGCACGATGAACTGGTGTTTGAAGTGGCGGAAGATCAGGTGGAGGATCTGGTCAATGAAGTGAAGGCTCGCATGGAATCAGCGGCGGAGTTAAAGGTGCCGTTGATTGTGG
>JAWVWY010000003.1:0-42723 GCA_033723495.1 Alcanivorax sp.
GCCCGTATGGTTTTGGTGAAAGCCCACATGGCGGGCCAGCACCTTGCCATCGGCATTCAGCAACACCGCGCTGGGCATGCCCTTGAGACTGTATTTCTCGGCATAGGCACCATCCGGGTCGAAGACCAGCGGAAAGCTGGCCGGATAGGCCGCCAGAAAGCGGTTGGCATCATCACGCTTGGGGTCCAGATTGACGCCCACCACGGTAAACCCCCTGTCGCCATAGCGTTTCTGCATTTCATTGAGCCACGGGAAGGAGCGCCGACATGGCCCGCACCAGCTGGCCCAGAAATCCACGTAAATCACTTTTGCGTCCCCGGTCAGCTGCGGGGAAAATGGTGGGGGTTCGGCCACCGCAATGAGCGGTAACAACAGAACGGCAAACAGCAGGGGCAGGCGCATGGAGGTCTCCGTGAATGTTTTTGTCAGCATCACGGTGATGGCTTAAAGCCACCTTAATTAAGCAGCCGTTAATTTTCGGCACTGAAACTTCGAGCGCTCTTGTGCATCCAACACGTGGTCGATGATAAGGAGAATTCCATGAAGTACGGGTGGCGGCGACTGCTGCTTTTCTGGGTTGTGATGATGCCCCTGCAACAGGCCCTGGCGGCAAACGCCGATCTTCTCGGCGACGAGCAGAACCTGCCCACCGTCGATCAGGCCATTCAGGTGGTGGGCGACAGTGACTGGGCCAATAATCAGCTACTGGTCAGTGTCGACATGATCGACAATGTCTATGTTTACCGGCAGCGCTTTTCCTTTACTCTGCGCGACGCCAACGGCAACAAACTCGACATTCTCGATGCACCGATAATCCCGCACGGCAAGATCAAGAACGACGAAATTTTTGGCAAGGTGGAGGTCTATTTCCACCATCTGGACATCAAGCTCCCGCTCAAGAAACTGCCGCCGGGCGCCACCGAACTGGATGTGCATTACCAGGGTTGTATCGAGGACACCCTGTGTTACCCCCCGACCCATAAAGTCTTTCGCCTGAATGCCCCGGCCCCGTCCACGGCTGGCGCCACTGCGCCAACACCGTCTTCGACAACTGCAGCGGCGCCCCCTTCCGCGCCTCCCGCCACCGATAATGCCGCCAACACCAACCCGCCTGCGGCAGAAGGCTTTTTCGCCACCCTGCGCTCCGAGGATGCCAATGCCTTCAACCAGTGGATGAAAAATCAGAGTCTGGGGCTGATCATCTGCCTGTTCTTTGCCGGCGGTCTGCTGCTGGCTTTTACCCCCTGCGTGTTTCCGATGATCCCGATCCTGTCCGGCATCATCGCCGGCGAGAATAACCCCAGCGCCGCACGGGGCTTTGTCCTCAGTGTCAGCTATGTGCTGGGGGTGGCCATTCCCTACACCCTGGCCGGGCTGCTGGTGGCGCTGTTTGGGGCCGGCCTTAACCTGCAGTTCCTGCTGCAGCAACCGGCTGCCATCATTGTCTCGGTAGCTATCTTCGTGCTGCTGGCACTGTCCATGTTCGGCCTTTACGAACTGCAGCTGCCCCACTTCCTGCGTGACAAGTTACATCAGCCCGGCAAGGAAACCCGGGGCAGTCTGATCGGCGCCGCCATTATGGGGGCGATCTCCGCGCTGGTGGTCTCTCCCTGCGTCACCCCGATACTGGCCGGTGCCCTGATCTATGTGGCCGCCAGCGGCGATGCCGCTACCGGTGCCGCCTCCCTGTTTGCCCTGGCCATTGGCATGGGGGTGCCACTGATCATTGTCGGCACCGGTGGTGGCAGTCTGCTACCCCGGGCCGGCATGTGGATGGAAGAAATCAAGCGCTTCTTTGGCGTGGTCATGCTGGGGGTGGCCATCTGGCTGCTGGACCGCATCATCAATGACACCATCACCCTGGGACTGTACGGCCTGCTGCTGGCCGTCTACGGCGTCCAGCTGGGCGCGCTGGAGCCGGTCCGCGAGGGCGGCTCCCGCCTCAAGCGAGGCCTGGCCACGGTGCTGGCCCTGTATGGCGCAGTCATGCTGGTCGGCGCCCTGGGCGGCGGCACCGATCCGTTACAGCCGCTCAATCATCATCAGCAGGCGCCCCGCGCGGCCAATGTTAATGCCCCCCCTGCCGCCACCAGCACCGGGCACGGCCCCTGGCAGACCCTGAGCGGCCAGCAGGCGCTCAACAACGCCCTGGCTGCGGCCCGTCAACAAGGCAAACCGGTACTGGTGGACTTCTTCGCCCAGTGGTGTGTGGCCTGCCGGCTGCTGGAAAAAACCACTCTCACCAACCCCCGGGTACTGACTAACATGCGGGACTTCCAGCTGTACCGGGTGGATATCACCGAGATCAGCGACGAGAATCAGGCGATCATGGCCCAATACGGTATTTTCGGGCTGCCCTGCCTGGTGTTTTTCAGCCCTGATGGCAAGGAAGTGCCCAATGCCCGGGTACTGGGTGAAATGCAGCCGGACACCTTTATAAATCACCTGAAAAAGCGGGTATTTCCGGTCATCTCCGGATAACTTGTAACTAATGGTTTAAAACCCTTTTTTCTGTCACTTTTTCCCCCTAGTATTGCACGTGAGCATAAAGCCCCGGTTTAACCGGGGTTTCCCGACACGTTCACTGCAAATAACGACAAATCCCCAGGGGGACCCGTTTTGGCTTCCATTCTGGTTTTGCATGGCCCCAATCTGAATCTGCTCGGCACCCGCGAGCCGGACAAGTACGGCCACGCCACCCTGGCGCAAATCAATCAGCAACTGCAGCAACAGGCCAGCGCGGCCGGCCACCATCTGCAGCACCTGCAAAGCAATGCAGAATACGAGCTGATTGAGCGGATTCACGATGCCCGCACCGAAGGTATCGATTTCATCATTTTCAACCCGGCGGCATTTACCCACACCAGTGTGGCCCTGCGTGACGCCCTGCTGGCGGTACAAATTCCCTTTATCGAAGTGCACCTGTCGAACGTGCATGCCCGGGAAAGCTTCCGTCACCACTCCTATTTTTCTGACATCGCCAACGGCGTTATCTGCGGCCTGGGAGCCCTGGGCTACCAGCTGGCACTGCAAAGCGCCCTGACAACCCTGGATCAGGAATGAGCATGGACATTCGCAAGATCAAGAAACTGATTGAGCTGCTGGAGGAATCCGGCATCGAGGAGCTGGAAATCCGCGAAGGGGAAGAATCCGTTCGCATCAGCCGCGGCGGCGGGCACCCGCCGATGGCTGCCCCTCAGCCGCATTATGCCCCGGCGCCCGTGCCGGCCGCGCCCCAGCCGAGCCAGCAGGAAACCGCGCCGGCGCCGGCAGATAATGCCCCCAGCGGCCATCTGGTGCGCTCGCCCATGGTCGGCACCTTCTACCGCTCTCCGGCACCGGGCGCCAATTCCTTCGTGGAAGTGGGCCACAAGGTCAAGGCCGGTGATGTGCTGTGCATCGTTGAAGCCATGAAGATGATGAACCAGATCGAGGCCGACAAGTCGGGCACCATCGATGCCATCCTGGTCGAGGACGGCGAACCGGTGGAATTCGACCAGCCCCTTTTCTCCATCGTTTAACGGGGGCCCCCCATGCTTGAGAAGGTTGTCATTGCCAACCGCGGCGAAATTGCCCTGCGCATCCTGCGGGCCTGCAAGGAAATGGGCATTCGCACCGTGGCGGTTTATTCCAAGGCCGACCGGGACCTGATGCACGTGCGCCTGGCAGACGAGGCGGTCTGCATCGGTCCGGCCCCGTCTGTAGACTCCTACCTGAACATTCCGGCCATCATCAGCGCGGCGGAAGTGACCGATGCCGACGGCATCCACCCCGGCTATGGTTTTCTGGCGGAAAATGCCGATTTTGCCGAAAGCGTGGAACGCTCCGGTTTTACCTTTATCGGCCCGCGAGCCGATACCATTCGCCTGATGGGCAACAAGGTGTCGGCCATCGAGGCCATGAAAAAAGCCGGCGTGCCCACCGTGCCCGGCTCCAACGGCCCGGTCGGCGAAGACAGCGATGCGGCCCTGGCCATGGCCAAACAGATTGGCTACCCGGTGATCATCAAGGCTGCCGCCGGCGGCGGCGGGCGCGGTATGCGTGTAGTGGAAGAAGCCAAATACCTGCTCAACGCCATTACCCTGACCCGCTCGGAAGCCAAGAATGCCTTTGGCGACTCCACCGTCTACATGGAAAAGTTTCTGCAGAAACCCCGCCATGTGGAGATTCAGGTGTTGTCCGACGGCGCCGGCCATGCCATTCACCTGGGCGATCGCGACTGCTCGCTGCAGCGCCGTCACCAGAAAGTGGTGGAAGAAGCCCCGGCCCCGCATATTCCCGAGCATCTCAAGGAAGAAGTGGCGCAGCGCTGCGTTAACGCCTGCCAGGAAATCAATTATCGCGGCGCCGGCACCTTCGAGTTCCTCTACGAAGACGAAAAGTTCTACTTCATCGAGATGAACACCCGCGTGCAGGTGGAACACCCGGTCACCGAGATGATCAGCGGCGTCGATATCGTCAAGGAACAACTGCGCATCGCCGGCGGCGAAGGCCTGCAGTTGCAACAAAGCGACATCCAGTTCCAGGGGCACGCCATCGAAGTGCGCGTCAATGCCGAAGACCCGGTCAAATTCACCCCCTGTCCGGGCAAGATCAGCTACTTCCATGCGCCCGGCGGCAATGGGGTGCGCGTGGACTCCCATATCTACAGCGGTTACTCGGTACCGCCCTACTATGATTCACTGATCGGCAAGCTGATCACCTGGGGAGAAAACCGCGAGGTGGCTTTCGCCCGCATGCGCAATGCCCTGGATGAAATCGTTGTCGAAGGCATCAAGACCAACATCATCCTGCATCGTGACAAAATTTTCCGCGACAAGGCCTTTGCCGAAGGCGGCGTGGATATTCACTATCTGGAGAAGAAGCTGGGACAGCATTAAAATTGATAATTGAGAATGGATAATTGATAGTTACGCGAAAGCGCCATCCATGATTCCGGCAAATGAGGCCGCGCCCAAGGCTTGAGCGCGGCCTCATGCGTTGTAACAGTCATATCTAGCTGATCGCGCGTTATCAATTATCAACTGTCCATTCTCAATTCGGAGATTTCATGGCCTGGTTACAACTGCACCTCGCCACCACCGAACAGCATGCCGATGCCTTTCAGAATGCCCTGGAAGCCATGGGAGCCGTTGCCGTGACCCTGACCGATGGTGCCGACCAGCCGGTGTTCGAGCCGCCCCCCGGCAGCCGCCCCCTGTGGCAGAACACGGTGGTCAGTGCCCTGTTCGAGGCCGACCGTGAACCCGCCCTGATCATCGCCGCGCTCAAGGAAATGGGCCTGGAGCCCCGGGCCCAGCATCACGAAACCCTGGAAGATCAGGCCTGGGAACGGGCTTGGATGGACGACTTTGCCCCCATGCGCTTTGGTCAGCGGCTGTGGATTGTGCCCAGCTGGAGTGATGCGCCGGATCCGGATGCGGTGAACCTGAAACTGGACCCGGGGCTGGCCTTCGGCACCGGCACCCACGAGACCACCGCGCTGTGCCTGCAATGGCTGGAAAGCGCCGAGCTAACCGGCCGACGGGTACTCGATTTCGGCTGTGGCTCCGGGGTGCTGGCCATAGCCGCCCTGCTGCTGGGCGGCGCCCATGCTGATGGAACCGACATTGACCCTCAGGCACTGGACGCCAGCCGTGACAATGCCGCCAACAATGGCGTCAGCGAGCGGCTGTCCCTTTATCTGCCCGCCGACATGCCTGCGGCCTATCAATGCGATGTACTGGTCGCCAACATCCTGGCCGGTCCACTGATCGAGCTGGCCGAACTGCTGGCAGGCTATTGTGTACCCGGCGGCTTGCTCGCCCTGTCTGGCATCCTCGCCGAGCAGGCCGATGCGGTGCGCGCCGCCTATTCCCCCTGGTTCGACTTAAGCCCCACCACCCAACAGGGTGACTGGGTACGCATCGACGGACGGCGTCATTCAACCTAGAATTGTGCGGGCCATGTCCTTGCGGGCCGGCCTGCTTTTTCTGTAAAAAGCTTCCCAACCCCAATAACAATTGTCAGGCTGGTGTCATGACCGCCCAATACAAGACCCGCTGCCCCCATTGCGGCGCCCAGTTCAAAGTCACCGACGAGCATCTCAAGCAGGCCCGCGGTGCGGTGCGCTGTGGCTCTTGCCTGCAGATATTCCAGGCCACGGATTTTCTGGTCAACGGCCAGGAAGACAAGGCGCCAGCCAACAGCGACAACCGCTGGGAAAACGCCCTGGATGATCAGCCAGAGCTGCCAGGCGAGGCGGCAGAAGGCCGGGAACAGCACGCCAGCAGCGATGAAGACAGCGATGACGGCCTGTCCATGGAAGGCATGGAACTGAGCGATTCCTTCCTTAACCTGGACAATGACAGTGACGACCAGGGGCTGGGTGAAGATTTTTCCGACATGCAGGGGGCCGGCCGTGAAACGCTCAGCAGCAACGCCGATGAATCCTGGGCAGAGGCACTACTGAAGGAACTGGAAGACGACAATGACGGCGCCCCACCCGCGCCGGCAAAAAAGACCAGTACGGCGCCTGCCGCGCCAGCCAGCCGCCCCAGCCGCGGCAAAACCGGCACCGCAGCAGCACCTGCCCGGCCCGCACCGGCCCCCAAGCGGGAAAAAGACATCTACCTGGAACAGCACGCGGAAGATGACAGCGGTGACGGCCTGTTCGGGGGCCTTGACCTGTTTGGCGACGATTTTGGCCACGACCAGGTGGAAGCAGTGCGCCGCCCCCGCCCGCAGCCCAACCAGTTTCAGCCACGACGGGACTGGGCCAGCCAGCTGAAGTGGATCGGTCTGGCGCTGGTCGCCGTCGTGTTACTGGCTGGCCAATATGCCTTCTTCAATTTCGACCGGCTGGCGCGCACCCCGCAGTGGCGGCCGCTCTATGCCCAGGCCTGCAACCTGCTCGGTTGCCGCCTGCCCAACCGCTCGGACATCAGCCAGCTACGCGGCGCCAACCTGGTGGTGCGCAGTAACCCCAACTACCAGAATTCGCTGATCGTGGATGCCATTCTGTTCAACG
The DNA here is from genome assembly GCA_033723495.1 of Alcanivorax sp. Taxonomy (GTDB): domain Bacteria; phylum Pseudomonadota; class Gammaproteobacteria; order Pseudomonadales; family Alcanivoracaceae; genus Alcanivorax. The sequence continues at coordinate 7,010 of JAWVWY010000003.1, forward strand.
AGGCCGACTACCCGCAGCCTTTCCCGGTGCTGGAGCTGAGCTTCACCTCCCTGAACGGCAAGCCGGTGGCCAGCCGCCGCTTTATGCCCAGCGACTATCTGCACGGCGACCTGCGCAACATGGCGACCATGCCGCAGGGCACCCCGCTGCATATTTCCCTGCAAATCGTCGATCCCGGCAAGCAGGCGGTCAACTACAACCTCAAGCTGCTGCCGGCACCGCAGAGCAACAAGGCGGCCGGACAAAGCTGAGTTCGGCCCCTCCGCCCCTTTTCTCACCCGCCGCGGATCACTATCATTGGCGACCCGTCTCACCGACCGGTCGCCGCTATGCAAATTGGACCATACAGGCTTCCCAACTCGCTGATCCTGGCCCCCATGGCCGGCGTCACCGACCGCCCGTTTCGGCGCCTGTGCCGAGAGTTGGGCGCGGGCCTGGTGGTGTCGGAAATGGTGACCTCGGATACCCGCCTGTGGAATTCACGCAAGTCGCGCCAGCGCCTGGACCACCACGGCGAGCCTGGTCCGATTTCGGTGCAGATTGCCGGCGGCGAGCCGGGCATGATGGCCGACGCCGCCCGCGCCAATGTGGAACATGGCGCCCAGATCATCGACATCAACATGGGTTGCCCGGCCAAGAAGGTCTGCAAACGTGCGGCCGGCTCCGCCCTGCTGGCCGATCCGGATCTGGTCGCCCGCATTGTCGAAGCCGTTGTTGCGGCCGTTGACGTGCCGGTAACCCTGAAAATTCGTACCGGCCCGGACCGCGACCACCGCAACGCGGTGGACATCGCCCGCATTGCTCAGGCCGCCGGCATTCAGGCCCTGGCTATTCATGGCCGCACCCGCGCCGACAAGTTCCATGGCGACGCCGAATACGCCACCATCGCCGAGGTGGTTAACGCCGTGGATATTCCGGTAATGGCTAATGGCGACGTAGATAGCCCGGAAAAAGCTAAACAGGTACTGGAATCCACCGGCGCCGGTGGTATCATGATCGGCCGCGCTGCTCAGGGTAACCCGTGGATATTCCGGGACACCTTGCATTACCTCGAGCACGGCACGCTGCCCGCAGCGCCGTTAGTGACGGAAGTCGAAGCCTGCGTCCAGCAGCACCTTGCCGAACTGCACCAGTTTTATGGTGAATTCATGGGGGTGCGCATCGCACGCAAGCATCTGGGCTGGTACACACAGAACCTGCCCAATGGGGAAGACTTCCGGCGCGGATTCAACACACTGGAAAATGCCACCGAACAACGGTTGGCAATCGAGCAGTTTTTCCAACAGATCAGCGCCATCGGCGACCGGGTTCGATTCGGTTGTTATGGCGAGGTGTCTGCCCGGAAGAGAAACGGAGCCTTGGCCGCATGACCCTTTCTTCAGTTAATACAGCCGCTGCACGGACACTCACAGAAATGAACACCGCTGAAGCACGAAAGCCGCACCTGACCATTGCGCGCAGTGAGACCCACGATACCCTGCGCAATTGTGTGCGACGTTCCCTGAACGATTACTTCAACCAGCTGGATGGCGAAGCCGTCAGCGAGCTGTACCAGATGGTACTGGCGGAGATGGAAATTCCGCTGCTTGAGAAAGTGCTGGAATACACCCGTGGCAACCAGACCAAAGCCGCCGAGCTGCTGGGCCTGAACCGCGGCACCCTGCGCAAGAAGCTCAAGCAGTACGGCCTGCTGTAGCAAACAGGCCGCTATAACCCGGGGCAGTAGGCACTACTGCCCTTTTTTGTTTCTGAATTAAGGCAAACATGCAACACGCCTGCACGCATCACGCAAATACACCTGCACGCTCTGGCGTGAAAGCGTGTTGCGTGAAGCGTGCAAGCGTCACCAAAGGTGACTTTCCATGAGCAAAGCCGTTGAACGTGCACTAATCAGTGTTTCCGACAAGACCGGTATCGTCGAATTCGCCCAGGCCCTGGCCGACAAGGGCGTGGAGCTCCTCTCCACCGGCGGCACCTTCAAGAAACTGCAGGAGGCCGGCATCGCGGTGCGCGAAGTCTCCGAGTACACCGGTTTCCCGGAAATGATGGATGGCCGGGTGAAGACCCTGCATCCGAAAGTGCACGGCGGCATCCTTGGCCGTCGCGGTCAGGACGATCAGGTGATGGCGGATAACGCCATCAGCCGCATCGACCTGGTGGTGGTCAACCTGTATCCGTTCGAAGCCACCGTGGCCAACCCGGATTGCTCCCTGATCGATGCCATCGAGAACATCGATATCGGCGGCCCGACCATGGTGCGTTCTGCGGCCAAGAACAATGCCCACGTGGGCATCGTCACCGCGGCCGGCGACTACCAGCGGGTACTGGACGATATGGACGCCAACTGTGGCGCCCTGTCCGACACCCTGCGCTTCGACCTGGCGATCAAGGCGTTCGAGCACACCGCCGCCTACGACAGCGCCATCGCCAACTACTTCGGCAAGAAGGTGGGCGGCCAGGATGGTATGAGCAATGAAGACTTCCCGCGCACCATCAACCTGAACTTCGAGAAAACCCAGAACATGCGCTACGGTGAGAACCCGCACCAGAAAGCGGCCTTCTACACCGAGCGCCACCCGGCCCCCGCCTCCATCGCCACCGCCAAGCAGTTGCAGGGCAAGGAACTGAGCTACAACAACATCGCCGACACCGACGCGGCGCTGGAGTGCGTGAAGTCCTTCACCAAGCCCGCCTGCGTGATCGTCAAGCACGCCAACCCCTGTGGCGTGGCAGTGAGCCTGGACGGCATCGGCAAGGCCTACGACCTGGCCTTCGAGACCGATACCGAGTCCGCCTTTGGCGGCATCATCGCCTTCAACCGCGAGCTGGATGCGGCCACCGCCCAGGCCATTGTCGATCGCCAGTTCGTGGAAGTGATCATCGCCCCCAGTGCCACCGACGAGGCCCTGGCCATCACCGCCGCCAAGAAGAACGTGCGCGTGCTGGTGTGCGGCGAGATCGAAGGCCCCACTGCCGGCGGCCTGGACTACAAGCGCGTCAACGGCGGCCTGCTGGTGCAGGACCGTGACATCGGCATGATCACCGAGGGTGAGCTGAAAGTGGTCACCAAACGCGCCCCCACCGAAGCCGAGATGCACGACCTGATCTTCGCCTGGAAAGTGGCCAAGTTCGTCAAATCCAATGCCATTGTCTACGCCAGGAACCGTCAGACAGTGGGCGTGGGCGCGGGCCAGATGAGCCGTGTGAACTCCGCCCGTATCGCCGCCATCAAGGCCGAGCATGCCGGTCTGCAGGTGGAGGGCTCGGTGATGGCGTCGGATGCCTTCTTCCCGTTCCGCGACGGCATCGACAACGCCGCCAAGGTGGGCATCAGCTGCGTGATCCAGCCGGGCGGCTCGATCCGCGACGAAGAGGTGATCGCCGCCGCCGACGAAGCCGGCATGGCCATGGTCTTCACCGGCATGCGTCATTTCAGGCATTAACGCTTACACGCATACAGGCGACACGCACCACGCTTTTTGCGTGCCAGCGTGAAACGTGGTGCGTGCCAGCATCGAACGAAGTGAGACAAACATGAAAGTTTTGATCATTGGCGGCGGTGGCCGCGAGCATGCGCTGGCCTGGAAAGTGGCCCAGGCCGAGTCGGTCGAGAAGGTCTTCGTGGCCCCCGGCAACGCCGGCACCGCCCGGGAAGCCAAGCTGGAAAACGTGGCCATCGACGTGCTGGATCAACCTGCCCTGCTGGCATTCGCCAGGGATAACGGCATTGACCTGACCATCGTCGGTCCGGAAGCGCCGCTGGTGGAAGGGCTGGTGGATACCTTCCAGGCCAACGGCCTGAAGTGCTTCGGGCCCAGCAAGGCCGCCGCGCAACTGGAAGGCTCCAAGGCCTTCACCAAGGACTTCCTGGCCCGCCAGAAAATCCCCACCGCCGCCTACGGCAACTTCACTGACATGGACCAGGCGCTGGCCTATGTCCGTGAGCAGGGTGCCCCCATCGTCATCAAGGCCGACGGCCTGGCCGCCGGCAAGGGCGTAATCGTGGCCATGACCCTGGCAGAGGCCGAGGACGCCGTGCGCGATATGCTGGACGGCAACAAGTTTGGCGACGCCGGCCACCGGGTAGTAGTGGAAGAGTTCCTGGAAGGCGAGGAAGCCAGCTTCATCGTCATGGTGGATGGCAAGCACGTGCTGCCCATGGCCACCAGCCAGGATCACAAGCGTGTCGGCGATGGCGATACCGGCCCCAACACCGGCGGCATGGGCGCCTACTCCCCGGCGCCGGTGGTCACCGATGCGGTCTACCAGCGCATCATGGACGAGGTCATCACCCCCACCGTGGAAGGCATGGCCGCCGAGGGTATGCCCTACACCGGCTTCCTCTACGCCGGCCTGATGATCAGCCCGGAAGGCGCCCCCAAGGTGATCGAGTACAACTGCCGTTTCGGTGACCCGGAAACCCAGCCGATCATGATGCGTCTGCAATCCGACCTGGCCGCCCTGTGCCTGGCGGCGCTGGACGGCAAGCTGGACCAGACCGGGATCCAGTGGGATCCACGCCCCACCCTGGGGGTGGTGATGGCCGCCGGCGGCTACCCGGACAGCTATAACAAGGGCGATGTGATTGAAGGGCTCGACCGGGCCGACTCCGACACCGTCAAGGTCTTCCATGCCGGTACCGCCGAGCAGGATGGTCAGGTGGTGACCAGCGGCGGCCGGGTGCTATGCGTCACCGGCGTCGGGGACAGCGTCGGTCAGGCACAGGCCAACGCCTATCAAGGTGTGAAGCAGATCACATGGAAAAATGCCTATTATCGGACCGACATAGGGTACCGTGCAGTCGAGCGGGAAAACGCCTAGAGTAGAAGAAATACGAAGTTAGGGTGAGCCAGGATGGTTCGCTACCCGGAAAAGCCAATGTCAGGGGGTTGCCATGTCGATGGATAAGGCAGATGTGTCTCGTCTGGAAAATTTTATTCCTTTCGATTGCCTGAGCGAATCCCATCTCAACGAGATACAGGGCCAGTTCGAGGTGATCAAGCTGGGCGCGGGACGCCTGCTTTTCAAACGCGGACAAACCTCTGACAAGGCCTACTTCCTGGTAGAAGGCAGCCTGGACCTGACTGATGCCAGCTTCCAGGTGCGCCATTTCACCGCCGATGACGACGAAAACTATCTGGCGGTGGATAACTACCCGGAACACACCATCAACGCCATCACGGCGGAACCCACCACCCTCTATGCCATAGACCGTAACAAGCTGGATCTGCTGATGACCTGGACCCAGGCCGCCGAGTCCATGCTGGATGAGGGTGATGACGAAAGCGAGCGCGACTGGATGGATGCTCTGCTGTCCTCCGAACTGTTTTCCTCGGTGCCGCCAGCCATGATTCATAGCCTGTTTGTGAAATTCGAGGCCCGGGAAGTGCAGCTCGGCGAAACCATCGTGAGCGAAGGGCAGGATGGCGACACGTTTTTTGTTATCAAACAGGGCAAGGCCATGGTTACCCGCAGCAAGGGCGCCAAGCAGGAAACCCTGGCGGCGCTGTCCGCCGGGCGTTTTTTTGGCGAAGATGCGCTGATCAGTGACAGCCCGCGTAATGCCACTATCACCATGACCAGTGACGGCATCCTGATGTGCCTGGGCAAGGATGACTTTCAGGCCATCCTGAAGGACTCCGTGATCCGCCACATCAGCGAGGACGAACTGGACACCATGGTGCTGGAAGCCGATACCGCCTGTGTGCTGGTGGATGTACGCCTGCCCATGGAATATCGGCATGACCGTACCCCCGGGGCCCGCAACCTGCCGCTCAATGAATTACGCCGTGAAGTGCACAACCTGGAAAAGGATTTTTTCTATGTTGTCTGTGGAGATGGTCGACGCAGTGAGCTGGGAGCCTATATCCTCTCGGAAGCAGGCTTGAACGCCTATGTGCTTGACCGGGGAATACCACAGAATGAGGCAACAACTGCACCAATGGCTGAACAAGCCTGACCATCTGATCATTACGCTGGCTCTGGCGCTGCTGGCGCTGGCCGGCGATGCCTTCGCTGCGGAACCGCCTCCCTTTGTCATCAATAGCGCGCCGGATCAGGCTCGCATTACCATTTACTCCGAATTTCTTCAGGACGACAGCCATCAGCTAAGCCTGGACGATGTCCGCAGCGGCAAGTATGACAGCTATTTTCAGCCTGCCACACGCTCTGTTGAGCGACTGGGTCTCAGCAATAACCGCTGGTGGGTACGGGTATCCCTGCAGAATGAACTGGGCGACCAGCGCCGCTTTGCCCTGACCATCCGCGGGGTCTCCGATACCCAGCTTTTTCTGCCCGGCAAGGATGGCGGCTACCGCAAGGCCACCGAGCAACAACGACTCCCCTGGCGCCACCCGGTGTATGTGCTGAATTTGCCACCGGGCCAGCCACAGGTCCTCTATATGCAGATAGAGCCGCGCGGCAATTTCACCTACAGCCTGCAACTCAACAATATCGGCAATCAATTGCTTTACCAGAGCCGCGATGAAGCCATCTACATGACGCTCACCGGGGCCCTGCTGAGCCTGGCGCTGTATAACCTGATCGCCGGGCTGCTGCGTGGCGGGCGCACCTATTTCTATCAGTTCGGGTTTCTGCTCAGTATGCTGATGGCCGGCCTGGCGCTGGGTGGCTTCCTCAACGGCCACAACACCCTGCACCTGCAACCGCTGTTCCTCTATGCCTGCATACTGATGGCTGTTGCCACCGCCGCCGGGGTCGGCAGCAGCTTCCTTAACACCCGCCTGAACCTGCCCGACCTGCACCCCTGGATCTGCACACTGCAGGGTATTTCCCTGGGCACCATGCTGACGCTGTTCATTCTGCCGGTTACCTGGGTCGGCTATTTCTGTTACAGCCTGGCCATTGTCGCGTCCCTGCTACTGCTGGTCATGGGCTACCTGGCCTGGCACCGGGAAATCACCGGCGGCACGCTTTACTGCTTCACCACCCTGTTAATTGGCTTGCCGGTGGTGTTGATCTGCATGGCGACCCTGGGAATGCTGAATACGGACCTGGAGCTGCCCCAGTGGCTGCTGGGCACCATGGCACTGGACGCCATCATCCTTGGCATGGGGCTGCGCATCCAGCATCAGCATGAGACCCAGCTGGAGATCGAAAGCAAACGCTCCCAGGCCATTGCCGACACGGTGGAATCCACCCGCCGGGAAACCCTGTCTCGCATCGGTCACGATGTGCGTACCCCCTTGAGCGGCATCCTCGGCATGTCGGAAATCCTCAACGACACCCCACTGACCCCCAATCAGCGCGAATGCGTCAGCGCCATTCAGCATGCCGGTGACAACCTGCTGCGCATCATCAACGACATCCTGGAATACTCCCAGCTGTCTACCCAGGGCACCGATATCAACCGTAGCGCCATCGACATCCATGAGCTGGTGATGGATGCGCTGGATCTGTTCCGCGAACGGGCGGAAGAGAAACAGATCGAGCTGATCACCCATATTCATACCAATGTCCCCGGCCGGGTAGAGGGTGATGCCAGCCGGTTGCGCCAGGTCATCACCAACCTGATCGGCGCCATGGTTCGCCATGGTCGCAGCGGCGAACTGGTGGTGGACGTTTCCATGGAGCCCACAGGCCGCGCCGATGATGTTCGTGTGGAATTTTCCGGGTCGGCAGTGAGCGCAGAGACCTTGCGACAACTGCAGAGCCCGCCCCAGAAGAATGACAGCAGCTACCTGAATCTGGCCATCGCCGAACAGCTGATTGATGCCATGGAGGGTCGCAAGGGCTGTCGCGACAACCATTACTGGTTCATCCTGCCGCTGCCGGGGCTGGAGCCGGTGACCACCTCCACCGCCGCGGATACCTCGGTCCTCAATGGCCGCAGCATGCTGGTGGTGGACGACTCCAGCACCGTGACCCGCGTGTTGCGCCACCTGGCACTGTCGTGGGGCATGCGTGTGACCGCCTGCCATGACCCCAAGGAAGCACTAGCTTCCCTGCGTACCCAGGCCAACATCAACGAACCCTTTGATGTGGTGGTGCTGGATCACCACATGCCCGGCATGGACGGCATGCAACTGGCTGCCCGTATTCATGAAGACCCGGTCATCATCCACCCCACCGTGCTGGTGATGCTGACCGGTATCAATAATGCCCCTACCGCCACCCAGGCGCGCAACGTGGGCATTCACCGGGTGCTTTCCAAGCCGGTGTCAGCCCCGCGCCTGCGTCAGGTACTGGCCGAAGAGCTGGGCCAGGAACAGCCAGTTCAGCCGAACCCGAACAATGACCATCCAGACCCGGAACTGCGCTTGCTGGTGGCCGAGGACCACCACCTGAGCCAGAAGGTGATCCGCGGCATGCTGGGCAAATTGGGGCTGACCGCCGATATCGCCGCCAATGGCCAGGAAGCCCTGCGCATGGCCAGTGCCCAGCGTTATGATCTGATTCTGATGGACTGCGAAATGCCGGAAATGGACGGCTTCGAAGCCACCCGACGAATTCGTGAATACGAACAACTGCATGGCCTGCCGGCGGTGCCCATCGTGGCGCTGACCGCCCATATTCTGCGCGAACACAAGGAACGCAGCATGGCGGCGGGCATGAACGCGCATATTCCCAAACCGGTGGAACTGAATGTGCTGCGTGACACCCTGGTGCGTTTCACCCAGGGCGACAGCCAGGAAAGTGGACCATCGGCGCCACGTCCCGCGTGACACTTTATCCTGCAGCGTTCACCGCGCGCCCCTGACACCAGTGCCGCAGCCGTGCCAGCGGCTCGGCCATGGTCACCGATAACGGCACGGTGGCGGCCAATTCGCCGGCCAGCAGCGCCTGATCCAGATCACAATGGTCAGCCCCGGCACTGTAAAGGCCGGCTACCACCGCCTGCTCGATTTCGGCACCGGTAAAGCCCTCACTGAGCTCGGCCAGGGCCGCCAGGTCAAAGTCCTGGGGGTTCTGCCCGCGCCGCTGCAGGTGGATGCGGAAGATCACCTCACGGACTGCAGGCTCTGGCAGGTCCACAAAGAAGATCTCGTCCAGACGCCCCTTGCGAATCAATTCCGGCGGCAGGCGCTCAATATCGTTGGCAGTGGCCACCATGAACACCTGGCTCTGGTTTTCCGCCATCCAGGTCAGCAATGTGCCCAACACCCGGCGCGAGGTCCCGCCATCGTTATCGCCCACCGCGATGCCTTTCTCGATCTCGTCGATCCACAGTACGCAAGGCGACATGGTTTCCGCCAACGCCAGTGCTTCCCGCACGTTGCGCTCGGATTCACCGAAAAACTTGTTGTAGATGGCGCCCATGTCCAGGCGCAACAGCGGCAGGCCCCAGAGCCCGGCCACCGACTTGGCCGCCAGGCTCTTGCCACCACCCTGTACCCCCACCAGCATGATGCCGCGTGGCGAATCCAGCTCGCCGGGGTTGTTGAAGGCCCGTTCGCGCTTGCTCAACCAGCCCTTGAGCCCCTGTAGCCCACCCACGTTGGCAAAACTTTCCGTATCGTATTCGTAGCTCAGCACCCCTTCCATTTCCATCAGCGAGAACTTGGCCTTGTTGACCTCCGGCAGGTCCGCCTCGGTTATGGCTCCATCATGGATAATCGCCCCCCGGGCCAGCTTGCGGGCGTCCTCGAAGCTGAGCCCGCGAAGATTGCGCACCAGGCGATCGAGAGACTCCCGATCCGCTCTGACTCGTTCGCCCTTTTCCCGTTTGAAGCGGCGCGCCTCCTCCTGAACGATATGATGCAGTTGCTGTTCATCGGGCATGGACAGGCTGAAACGGGCACAAAAACGGCTCAGTTCCGGCGGAATATCCAGCTGATGGCTGATCAGCACCAGTGAGTGCTGCAGACTTTCGTGATGCAGGGCTATTTGCTTGAGCAGACGCACGTTTTTGGGGTCGTCGCGCAGGTACGGGTGCAAATCGCACAGGGCATAGATGCCGGGCTCGGCGCTGCCGCGCACCTGTGACAGCATGGCCTCCACCGCCACCGTATGCTTCTGGTTTGGCGCCTCCTCGAATTCCAGCCGCCGCAGCCCGTCCACCGCATTCCAGCCGAACACCGGTTTACCGGTACGCATGCCCAGCCGGCGGATCAGGTCCAGCGCCCGCAGCTCCTCCCAGGTCTCGATCACCACCAGTGGATAGCGGGATTCGAGTAGCATCTTCAGATCATTCAGGTCGCTCATGGGGGTACGCAACATGCAACACGCTTCACGCAACAGGCGTCGCAGCTTCACGCGGTGCAGTAATGTCCTTGTTATTGTGTTGAATCAAATGCTGAAGCAACCGGCTTCGGCTACACTAGAATCTCCGTAACTATACATGTGTGCAAGCGTGTTGCGTGTTGCATGCCGCGTGAATCATGACTGAACGCCGCCTATCTCCTCTGGATCGCCTGCTGGCCCGGGCCGATAATGCCCTGCGCACCCTGACACCGGGCACCATTCAGGCCGAGCGCCGCCCGCCCAGCGCCGGTGGCGACAACCCGGATGGCAGCCTGCCCGGCGATCAGCGCCGTCATGTGATGGGGCTGATGCGCATCAACCACACCGGCGAGGTGTGTGCCCAGGCGCTCTACCAGGGCCAGGCCAGCACCGCCAGCCTGCCCCATGTGCGCCACGCCATGGAGGAAGCTGCCCGTGAGGAAGAGGATCATCTGGCCTGGTGCGAGGAACGCATCCGTGAGCTGGGCGGCGTCCCCAGCCGTCTCAACCCGCTTTTCTATGCCATGAGCTACGCCATGGGCGCCACCGCCGGCCTGATCGGCGACCGCTGGAGTCTGGGCTTCGTATCAGAAACGGAAAATCAGGTGGTCCGCCACCTGGACGCTCACCTCTACCAGGTACCGGATAGCGACCTGCGCACCCGCGCCATCCTCGAGCAGATGAAGACCGACGAACTGAAACACGCGGTTATCGCCAAGGATGCCGGCGGCGCCGACCTGCCCCCGCCGATTCGCCACGCCATGACGCTGATGAGCAAGGTGATGACATTTACAACCTATCGGTTGTGAATGAATTAATAATGAATAGTTAATAATTAATAACGTCGCGAACCAGGGCTTCCCCACCCCCAAACACAAGAGGCCGCGTCCATACTCTGGACGCGGCCTCTTGGCTTTAAAAGCAGCGCAGGACTTCTCCGCGCAGCTATTAATTATTCATTATCAACTATCAATTGCCTTTCAGCCAAGGTTGCGGCTGTAGAAGATCTCCAGCATCTCGGTGCGCAGGCGCTCCTCGATCTGGTCGAGCTCCTCTTGGTTGAACTCGTCACGGCCGGCACCGAACAGGTAGTTATCAATGTCGAAGTCTTTCAGCAACATCTTGGTGTGAAAGATGTTCTCCTGATAAACGTTCACATCAATCATCTGATAGGCGTTCTGGGTATCCTCGGTGAGGAAGTTCTGGATGGAATTGATATCGTGGTCGATATAGTGCTTGGTGCCATCCTTGTCGCGGGTCATACCGCGTACGCGATAATCGACGGTGACGATGTCGGAATCAAAACTGTGGATCAGGTAATTGAGCGCCCGCAGTGGTGAAATCACCCCACAGGTAGACACGTCCACATCCACCCGGAAGGTGGAAATGCCATTATCCGGGTGGGATTCCGGATAGGTGTGCACCGTCACATGACTCTTGTCCAGGTGCGCGACCACGGTATCCGGCAGCGGCCCCGGCGCTTCCTCATCCCAGTCGGTGCCATCCGGCGGCGTCTCGTGCTCGGCAATCAGCATGGTCACGCTGGCGCCCTGTGGATCATAGTCCTGGCGGGCCACATTGAGGATATTGGCACCGATAATCTTGGTTACATTGGTGAGAATCTCGGTGAGACGCTCAGCGTTATACAGCTCATCAATATATTCGATGTATTCCTTACGGTGCTGTTCGGTCTTGGCGTAAGCAATATCGAAGATATTAAAGCTCAGAGACTTGGTCAGGTTGTTGAAACCATGAACCGTGATCTTGGGATTGGGATCTTTCACCACAGCTGTACCCCATGGGCGACAGGGCGTCGCATTACACTCAATCATCACCGCACCTGGTGCGGCGCCTGTTTTGTTAGCCCCACAGGGCCGACAATCCTGGCCGGCCAGCGCCGGCCGGGCGAAGGCAAGGGGTGCCTTCAGCCCTCAATGGTATAACTATGGGTGATCTCGACACCACCACGGGAAAGCATGATGCTGGCCGAGCAATACTTCTCTGCCGACAGCTCCACCGCCCGCTTTACCTGGGCTTCCTTGAGGTTGTTGCCGGAGACGATGAAATGCAGATGAATCTTGCTGAACACCGCCGGTACGTCATCCACTCTCTCAGCGCTCAACTCGCAACGGCAGTCGGTGACATCCTGGCGGGACTTCTTGAGGATATGTACCACATCAAAGGACGAGCACCCGCCCACCCCCAACAGCAGGGTCTCCATGGGGCGGGGACCACGATTCTGGCCACCATGATCCGGCGGACCGTCCATCAATACCTGATGGCCGCTTTCCGTCTCCCCCTGATAGCAGGCTTCACCCTGCCAACTGACCACTGCTTTCATGGCTCACTCCTGCACTCTCGGGGCCTTGGCCACCCCGCTCTAAAGGGGGCGCAGAGTACCACAGAGCGGGGCCCGCGCCATCCCCTGATACTCCCGGATCGACCATCTGGCACAGGAAAGATGAGAGTGAGCACCAGTTCCCTTGGCAGAGATGACAAAAACAGGCAATATCCATACGCTTAAGTGGTACGACATTTTTCTGGCTGCAAGACTGGGCGCTCATGACCGACGGCAACAAAATTATTCCAAATCTTGACCATTTCCTGGCCAATTGCCATCGCCGCAAGTACCCGGCGAAGAGCACCATCATCTATGCCGGTGATGAGTCCGATGCGCTGTACTACATCCTCAGGGGCTCCGTGACCGTGATGATTGAGGATGATGACGGCCGTGAAATGATCATGGCTTACCTGAATGAGGGCGACTTCTTCGGCGAAATGGGCCTGTTCGAGAACGAACCATCCCGTTCTGCCTGGGTCAAGGCCAAGAGCGAGTGTGAAGTCGCCGAAGTCAGCTATGCAAAATTTCGCCAGCTGGCCCGGGAGGACGCCGACATCCTCTTCACCGTCTCTGCCCAGATCGCCGGCCGCCTGCGCGCCACCACCCGCAAGGTCGGTGACCTGGCCTTCCTGGATGTGACCGGCCGCGTGGCTGGCACCCTGCTGGACCTGTGCAAACAGCCCGACGCCATGACCCACCCGGATGGCATGCAGATCAAGGTCACGCGCCAGGAAATCGGCCGCATCGTCGGCTGCTCTCGGGAAATGGTCGGCCGCGTGCTCAAGAACCTGGAAGAACAGGGGCTGGTGTCCGTGAAGGGCAAGACCATGGTGGTTTACGGCACGCGGTGAAGCAGTTGATAGTTGATAATGGATAATTGATAACGTCGCGGGCCAGGCCCGGGGTTATCAAAGCAAAGAGGCCGCGCCCAGACTCTGGACGCGGCCTCCTTGGTTTAAAGCGGTACTAGCTGCGATCTCGTAGTGAGCTATTTTCCCTGAACTGACCCAGTTCTTTTTGGATGAAATATTCCACCAGATCCCGGTAAAGTTTTTCTACCATGTCCCCATCAAGCCCTGCCTGTTCTGCCCAATCCCGCCGGGATTCCAGCATGGTCCGGAACCGCGCCGGTGCTCGAACCCCATCCTCGTTGGTCTTGAATGCCGCCGCTGCATGGACATAGCCTGCCCGCTCACCGAGAAGCGCAATAATATGCCCATCAATCCTGTCGATCTCAGAGCGAATATCGTCCATCCCTGTGCACTCAGCAGGTTTCTTGATAGTCATTCCTTCCCTCACCCATAGCCAAAAGGCCGCCCCCTTGCAGGCGCGGCCTCTTTGCGTTCTGCTGCGACCAAACCTGACCGCGCAGTTATCAATTATCCATTATCAACTATCAATTAGAAGAACAGCGCCTTCAGCTCTGCCCCCGGGTCCTGCGCCCGCATAAAGGCCTCGCCCACCAGGAAGGCATTGATGCCGCTCTTGCGCATCAACTTCACATCCGCTGCCGTGTGGATTCCACTCTCGGTGATCACCATGCGATCCGCCGGTACCTGCCTGGCCAACTCCAGGGTGGTCTCCAGACGCGTCTCGAAAGTGTGCAGGTCACGGTTGTTGATGCCGATCAACTCCGCATTGAGTTTCACCGCCTGCGCCAGCTCTTCGGCGGTATGCACTTCCACCAGCACATCACAACCGGCCTGGTTGGCGGCGTGATAGAGTTCATTGAGCTGCGGTTCGGTGAGGGCCGCGACAATCAGCAGCACCGCATCGGCACCCATGGCCCGGGATTCGAAGATCTGCCAGGGGTCAATCATGAAATCCTTGCGCAGCACCGGCAAATTTACCGCATTGCGGGCCGCCCGCAGATAATGCTCATCGCCCTGGAAAAAATCCCGGTCGGTAAGCACCGACAGGCAGGCCGCGCCATTGGCCTCATAACTGCGAGCAATGGCTACCGGGTCGAAATCCTCACTGATCACGCCCTTGCTCGGTGAGGCCTTCTTGATTTCGGCAATCACTGCCGGTTGATGATCGTGCACCCGATCATAGAGACTGGCGGCGAAGCCCCTGGCCTTGCGCTGGTTGGCGGCCATGGCTTCCAGATCACCGATGGAAAAATTGTGTTTGCCAACGGCCACTTCTTCACGTTTGCGGGCAATGATCTTGTCGAGGATGGTACCTGTGCTCATACATGCCTCCTTAACGACGGGCAGGCCCTGAAGGCCGCAGCGGCAGGAAAACGACGCCACCACGGAAAGGCCCGCCCGGCGGGTCACGGGCGCCAGCCCTGCAGCAGGGCCGGCATTATGGGGTATCTATTAGATTGCTACTGGTCGGCGCGAAGCGCAAAGGTGAATTGCGCCAACTCACGTAATCGCTCCGCCGCCTCGCCGTTGTAGATCAGGTCCTCGGCCATCTGCACCCCTTCCTTGTGACTGCGTGTCACGCCGCTGACATAGATGGCGGCACCGGCATTCAGAGCGATCATATCCGCGGCCTTGTTGGCGGCGTCGCTGGAGCGCTTGCCGAAGGCATCGCGGATCAGCGCCAGCGACGCCTGCGGGTCGGTCACATCCAGCCCCACCAGGGAGGCAGATTCCAGACCCAGCTCTTCCGGCGTCACGGTATATTCGTGCACCTCACCGTCACGGAACTCGGCCACGTGGGTCTGGGTGGCCAGGCTCAGTTCATCCAGGCCATCTTTGCTATGCACCACCATCACGTGCTCACCACCAAGGCGCCCCATGACTTCGGCCATGGGCCGGCACAGCTTGTCGGAGAACACTCCCATCACCAGTCGCTGCACGCCGGCCGGGTTGGTCATGGGACCGAGAATATTGAACAGGGTACGCATGCCCAGTTCCTTGCGCGGCCCCACCGCATATTTCATCGCCTTGTGGTGGTTGGGGGCGAACATGAAGCCGACCCCGACACTGTCGACGCACTTGCCGATTTCTTCCGGGGTCAAGTCCAGATTGACACCGGCCGCTTCCAGCAGGTCCGCCGAGCCACTCTGTGAACTCACCGAGCGGCCGCCGTGCTTGGCGACCCGGGCGCCGGCGGCGGCGGCCACGAAGCTACTGGCGGTGGAGACATTGAACAGGTTAGCGCCATCACCACCGGTACCGACGATATCGACCAGATACTGACGCCCACTCACCGGCACAGCGGTAACCAGCTCGCGCATGACCATGGCCGCGCCGGTGATTTCGTCGAGGGACTCGCTCTTCATGCGCAGCGCCACCATGAAGCCGCCAATCTGCGCATCGGTGGCACCGCCGGTCATGATCTGGCGCATCACCGCCTGCATTTCCTCCAGACTCAGATCGATGTGGTCAACGACCTTGGCCAGCGCCTGCTTGATCTCCATTATGCGCCCCCCATGCTTGCGCCGTGTTTGAGAAAGTTATCCAGCAGGGCATGGCCATGCTCGGTGAGAATCGATTCCGGGTGATACTGCACCCCTTCAATGGGCAAGGTTTTATGACGCATGCCCATGATCTCGTCGAAGCTGCCGTCGTCCTTCTGGGTCCAGGCAGTGATCTCGAAGCAATCCGGCAGGGAGTCCTTTTCCACCACCAGCGAGTGGTAACGGGTGGCGATGTAGGGCGACGGCAAGCCCTGAAACACGCCCTGGCCATTATGATAGATTGGCGAGGTCTTGCCGTGCATGACCTGCCGGGCGCGCACCACCTTGCCGCCAAAGGCCTGGCCGATACTCTGGTGGCCCAGACACACACCCAGGATCGGCAGCTTGCCGGCAAAGTGCTGAATGGCCGCCATGGAGATGCCTGCCTCATTGGGCGTGCAGGGCCCGGGAGAAATCATCAGCCGGTCGGCACCGATGGCCTCCATCTCTTCCAGGGTGATGCGGTCGTTGCGGTGCACCAGCACCTCGGCCCCCAGCTCCTGCAGGTACTGCACGATGTTGTAGGTAAAGCTGTCGTAGTTGTCGATCATCAGCACGCGCATCACCGCTGCCCTCCGTCTGCCAGGTTGAGACCACCCAATGCCATGTTCACCGCCCGGAACACCGCCCGGGCCTTGTTCATGGTCTCGTCCCATTCGGACTGGGGAACGGAGTCGGCAACGATGCCGGCACCGGCCTGGACATAGAGCCGCTGGTCCTTGATCACCGCGGTGCGGATGGCGATGGCCGTATCCATATCGCCATTGAAACCGATATACCCCACCGCGCCGCCGTAGACCCCGCGCTTGGTGGGCTCCAGCTCGTCGATGATTTCCATGGCGCGAATCTTCGGCGCGCCGCTAAGGGTGCCCGCCGGGAAGGTGGCACGCAGCACATCCAGCGGCCCCAGGTCCTCACGCAGCTCGCCGTCCACGTTGGAGACGATATGCATGACATGGGAATAGCGCTCCACCACCATCTTGTCGGTGACATCCACCTTGCCGGCCCTGGAGACCCGACCGATGTCATTGCGGCCCAGGTCGATGAGCATCAGGTGCTCGGCAATTTCCTTGGGGTCGGCCAGCAGGTCCTTTTCCAGCGCCTGGTCCTCCGCCTCGCTGGCGCCTCGCTTGCGGGTGCCAGCCAGTGGCCGCACGGTAATGCGGCCCTGCTCGGCGCGGGCCAGGATCTCCGGGGACGAACCGGCGATATGGAAGTCATCCAGGTTCAGATAGAACATGTACGGCGACGGGTTCAGGTAGCGAAGGGCCCGGTACAGATCCAGCGCCGGGGCGCCAAACGCGCAGCTCATACGCTGGGCCGGCACCACCTGCATGACGTCACCGGCAAGAATGTATTCGCGAATGCGTTCCACACCGTCCTTGAAGGCCTGCTCGGGGAACTCGCTGCGGAAATCATGCTCGTCCACCGGCTCGCCATAGACGGTATGCTCCGGTTCCGGCAAGGGCGCACGCAACTGCGTCTCCAACGCATCCAGACGCTGCTCGGCGCGCATCAGCACGCCCTCTTCGGTGGGATCCACATGTACTACCAGGAACAGGGCGCCGCGCAGGTTATCGAATACCACCACTTCCTCGGAGCGCATCAGCAGGATATCCGGCACGCCCAGCACATCCTCGCCGGGCGCCGGCCCCAGACGCGGCTCGAAATAGCGCACGCTGTCATAGCCGAAGTAACCCACCAGGCCACCGTTAAACCGAGGCAGGTTAGGCAGGTCCGGGCTGTGGTAGGCCTGCCGGTATTGCTCAACCCAGGCGATGGGGTCTGCCACCTCCAGCTGCTGACGGCCCTGCGGGCCATCCACCTGCACCTGCTGGCCGGTGATGCGAACTACTTCCACCGCCGGCAGGCCAATTATCGAATAACGGCCCCAGCGCTCGCCGCCCTGCACCGATTCAAACAGGTAGGTATAAGGGCCAGACGCCAGTTTGCGATAGGCCGACAGGGGCGTATCCAGATCCGCCAGCACCTCGCGAACCACGGGCACCCGGGTGAAGCCCTGCCGGGCCAAACGATCCAGTTCTTGTGGTGACATGATTGTCCTTAATTTCGCTACGGTCCCACTCGCAGGCGAACCGCTATCAAGAGCACTTATTGTAGAGAAAAATGAAGCAAAAGGGGGGTGTCGCAGCCCGATTCAAGGCCGACACGGGGAGAGCGTCACCATCGCCAGCTGGCGGGTGCGAACAGGAAAGCCGTCATGTTGATCAGGGTACGTGCCAAAGGGAACGTCCTTTCTCAAACGTGGAAGTTGCAAGAATTCTAGCCAAAGCGGACGCAAAAAGCCAAGCCCTTACCCGGCGACAACCATGAGCGTGTACACTTTCGCAAAACCGCCATTGAGGATGATTTCCATGGCCAGAGTGCTTGCCCTGTTTACCGCCGACACCTCGCGGGGCCCGGTGACCAGCCCCACGGCAGTACAATTGCGCGCCGGCTGCGGCATCGTTGGCGACCGACATTACAAGCGCAATGCCCCTGCCGCCGAACAGATCACCCTGATCGAGTCGGAAGCGATCGATGCCTACAATCGCGAGTATCGCCAGCAGGTGGCAGCGGCCACCCTGCGCCGCAACGTGCTCACCGAGGGTGTCGATCTCAATGCCCTGGAAGGCCGGGAATTTCTGCTTGGCGCTATCCGCCTGCGCGGTATCGAGCTGTGCGAGCCCTGTTCGGTGGTGGGCAAGCTGCTGGCCGGAGACCTGACACCTAGCCGGGTGATTCAGGCGCTTCTGGGGCGAGGCGGGCTACGCTGCGAAATCCTCTCCACCGGCGTAGTGCGTGTGGGCGATGCGATCCAGGTAGCGGCGCCATGAACCCGGCTCGCCACGACACCGTGATTGCCCGCACCCGTGAATGGCTGGAACAGGTGGTCATCGGCCTTAACCTGTGCCCCTTTGCCCGCAAGCCCTTGCAGGCAGGGCGAGTGCGTTTTGCGGTCAGCGACAGCCGCACCATCGAGGCCCTGCTCCATGACCTCCAGCAGGAGCTGGAACGGCTGCAGCAGGCCGGCGAAGACGTGATCGACACCACCCTGCTGATCATTCCCGGTCAGCTGCATGACTTCTATGACTACAACGACATGCTGGATCTGGCCGAGGGGCTGCTGGAACAGCAGGGCTGGAGCGGCAGCTACCAGCTGGCCAGCTTTCACCCGGCCTACCAGTTCGCCGGCACTGCGGTGAATGATCGTGGCAACTTTACCAATCGGGCGCCCTACCCGGTGCTGCATCTGCTGCGCGAAACCAGCCTGGACAAGGGGTTGGCCAGTTACCCGGATCCGGAACAGATTCCCGAGCGCAATATCGTCACCCTGCAGACACTGAGTGATCAGCAATGGCGTGCGCTGTTCGGCAGGCCGCCGGGGGACGCATCGTGAGCCTGCAACTGCAGGACGTGATGCTGGTGGCGGCGGTGGTGGTGACCGCCACCCTGTTCTGGCGTATCCACGGCCTGCGAGAACGGGCACTGACGGTGACCCGCCGTTATTGCGAGCGAGAGGAACTGGAATTTCTTGATGAAACGGTGGGACTGGAGCGACTGACCCTGGCCAGGGACAGCCGTGGCAAACGCCGCCTGACCCGCATTTATCGCTTTGAATTCACCGTCACCGGGGGCGAGCGTTACGTGGGCCACACCATCATGCAGGGCGGCCGGGTACAGCGCGTGGAGCTACCGCCCCACTGCTATACCCCGCCGCCGGAGCAGCTGCATTGATGCGGCCTCAGGCGGCACTGATCTCTACCACCTGGCCATTGCGCTGACGTGCACTTTCTTTTTTCCGGTTGGCATCCAGGCGCCGGAAGGCCCTGGGTAACAGACGGCGGGCAACACGGTTAACCGGCTTTTCCAGCCATGGCGGCAGGTTCATGCCCAGCGGGTTGGTCTCGGCAATACCCGTATCACCAATCACCCGCGTGCCCATGATGTAATCGAACCAGGGGCGGGTCACGCACCAGTTGGCGTCCTGGTTGGTGTTCATGTGGTGGTCGTAATGCCAGGGCAGATTCTGCCGCGCCCATTGCGGATCCAGATGAGCCTTGCTGTGTTTGTGCCAGTAATTCCAGGCACTGTAATAAATACCTGCGGTAAAGAATGGCGCTACCACCACCGTCGGCGTAAAGGCAGCGCACAGCCCCACCAGCATAGCCTGCTCGATAAAAACTTCCTGGTTTTTCAGCATTGAGCTGAGATAATTTTCATCTTCAAAGCCATTCAGGCGCACATGTTTGTGATGGCGAATATGAGTAAAAAAGGGGCTGTTACGGTGCCTTCGTGAATACTCGTGCAGCCATATCTTGTGGGCATACCATTCAAAGGCATTGGCGCTCAGTAGCGCTACGGGAAAACCCAGCATGGAAAACCTCTACATTCAGCGTGATCAGTCGATACTGCCACAACGGCGCCCCGCCGCTTTGATCGCCCCCGGCCAGTCGCTTGTCAGCTCGATCAAAAATCCTCATCAGCCGCCTGTTTGCGCTTGCGGTAAGCAGTGGGAGTCTCGCCGCTCCAGCGCTTGAAGGCACGGGTAAAGGCGGCCGGCTCGGAAAAGCCGGTGAGATAGATAATCTGGTCAATCGGTTCGCGGGTACTCGCCAGCAGGCGCCGGGCCAGGCGTTCCCGGTAACCTGCTACCACCTCACGAAAACTGGTACCGGCACTGGCCAGCTCGGCACGCAATGCCCGGGGGCTGCGACCGACGCGCTCGGCCAGTGCCTCAACGGTGGCATTGCCCTGCTCCAGCAGACCGCCAAGCTCACGCTCCAGGATATGGAGAAAATCACGACGCCCCAGAGCCGCCAGTTTTTGCGCCGCCACTTTCTCATGCACCGCCAGCAGTTCTGGCTCGGCGGCCAGCGACGGGCGCGCCAGCAAACCGGCATCAAAGCAAATGGCCCCTTCGCTGGCCCCAAGGGTCACCGGGCAGCGAAACACACGCTGGTATTCCTGCGCACAGGCACCCTGTGGATAGGTATAATGGATCGCTGAAGGCTGAAAATCCCCATCGGTCACCAGCCGCAGAAAGCGCAGGATCACCGCCGTGGCGCATTCCAGATAGTGGCGCACCGGATGCTCCAGCCCGATCAGCATGGCCGTATTGCCCTCCACCCGCAGCTCAAACTGCATGGCATCGGTCACCAGGCGATTGTAGCGCAGCATGCGCCGCAACCCTTCGCCGAAGGTATCACTGCTGAGACACAGGTATTCCAGCACCTGGCCGCGGAACGGGCCCATCCGCTCACCGATATGCAGACCGATATCGCTGTCGCCGCTATCCTGCTCGGCGGCCCCCCAGAAACGTTGCTGGGGAGAATTGATACGCCGCTGCCGCCGGTCCGGCGGCTCATCGGGCATACCGACACTGGCAAAGATGGCGGCACAATCCAGCCCCGCCTGACGCATGGCCTGGTAGGTCAACCAGAGAAACACTCCATTGTCTGAAGCAGGTGTAGGGCTCATGCCGGCCAGTATAGGAACTTGCCGGCACCAGCGGTACGGTCAAGCCGAGCCAACTGTCTTGTTACCGGGGTAATTAACCATCCATGGGACGCCGAAACGGTCGATACACATGCCAAAACATTCCGCCCAAAAAGTTTCCTCGAATGGCATGCGGATCTGCCCGCCCTCACTGAGCTCGCGGAACAGTGCCGTGGCCAGCGAGACACTGTCCGGATGCAACGCCAGAATGGTGCCCTGTGGCGCTTCGTAGACCTCGTTCGGACAATCTGACCCCATCAGCACCACCCCGGGGGCCTCAAGCCGGACATGTACCAACTGCTGCTGGCGCTCCGCCGGCACCTGATCCGCCATGGGAGACTCGGCAAAGGTCTTCGCATAAACAATCTCACCGCCCAGGCACTTGGCGTAGAAGGTGAAGGCCTCGCGGCAATTGCCCTTGAAATTCAGATAGGGGTTGAGGGTCACACTCATAACGATCTCTCCAGACAGGTTAGTAATACCTCTGGTCGTACCGCTACCTCCCGATTCGACATCAAGCGCAAAGAAAAGCAAAAAAAAGCGCCCCGCAGGGCGCCATCAATGGAGACAAGGACAGAATCAGCGCCGCTGTCAGCTCAGGCTGGCCAGGGCTTCCTTGGTGAAGGGAGTAATCTCGTCCTGGCGCCCTTCTCTCACCTTGATCAGCCATTGCGGGTCCTGCAGCAACGCCCGCCCTACGGCAATCAGGTCGAATTCATCGTTGTCCATGCGCCGCAACAGCTCGTCCAGACCGGTGGGGTTGGCGTCACCGCCCATGCCCATCTTGCTGCTGCCGATAAAGTCTTCATCCAGACCGACACTGCCCACCGAAATAGTCGGTTTACCGGTGAGCTTGCGGGTCCAGCCTGCCAGGTTGAGGTCGGAATCCTCAAATTCCGGCACCCAGAAGCGGCGGGTGGAGGCATGAAAGACATCCACACCGGCGTCCACCAGCGGTGCCAGGAAGCGTTCCAGTTCCTGCGGGCTGTGGGCCAGGCGCGCATCATAGTCCTGTTGTTTCCACTGCGAGTAGCGCAGCACGATGGCAAAGTCTTCGCCCACCGCGTTGCGCACGGCTTCCACGATCTCCACCGCAAAGCGGGTGCGGTTTTCCAGCGAGCCGCCGTAACCATCGGTGCGCTGGTTGGTGCCTTCCCAGAAGAACTGATCAATCAGGTAGCCATGGGCACCATGGATTTCCACGCCATCAAACCCGGCGGCTTTGGCCGCCCGTGCCGACTCGGCGAAGGCCTGCACCGCATCGTCGATATCTGCCCGGGTCATGGCATGACCATTGGCCTTGCCGGGCTTGAACAGACCGGAAGGGGAATGACCGGGCACCTGGGGATCCGGGCCAACACCCTCACGCCGCACCGACCCCACATGCCATAACTGGGGAATGATCTGGCCGCCAGCGGCATGCACCTGATCCACCACCGTCTTCCAGCCGGCCATGGCTTGCTCACCGTGGATGGCAGGCACCCGCTCGTAACCATTGGCCGCCTTGTGTCCCACGAAGGTGCCCTCGGTAATGATCAGCCCCACCTGCCCTTCTGCGCGGCGACGATAGTAGCCAGCGACCTGCTCATTGGGCACATAACCCGGCGAGAAGGTGCGGGTCATGGGGGCCATGGCCACCCGATTACGCAAGTTCAGGCTTTTGGCCTGGAAAGGCCGAAACAGGCTGTCCAGATGACTGCTCATGATGCTCTCCCGTTGTTACGTGGCGGCCGGAAACGCCGGCCGCCGAAATCTGGTTGCTTTATAGGACTATATTTGGTTTCTTAATGCAACCACTTTTCTGCTAGACTGCACCCCATGGCAAAAAAACGTTTTCACGATATGGGCTGCTCGGTGGCCCGCGCCCTGGATGAAGTGGGCGACTGGTGGTCCCTGCTGGTGGTCAAGGAAGCCATGATGGGCACCCGTCGCTATGTGGATTTCCAGGCACACCTGGGCATCGCCAAGAATGTCTTGTGCGACCGCCTCAGTCGGCTGGTGGAGAATGGCGTCATGGTGCGCGAGGATGTCGGTGAGCACGGCACCCGTTATGAATACCGTCTAACCGAAAAAGGGCGGGATCTGTTCACCGTCGTCACCGCATTACGGCAGTGGAGCGAGCGCTGGCACCCGCGCTGTGACAGCCTGCAACTGGTCGATCGTGAGGCCGGTGCGCCGCTTGCCACCGTGCAGGTCTGCGACAGCCGGGGACGGCCACTGACGGTGCGCGACGTGCGCTTTGTGGAAGTGGGAGAGGAAGACGCCGACGGCCTGGTCGGCTGACAGCCTACTTCACTTGCTGCTTGCCCAGCTTGCGAGCCAGGGTGCGCCGATGCATCCCCAGGCGTCGGGCGGTCTCGGAAATATTGAAGCCGGTTTCCGCCAGGGTCTCATGGATGCGTTCCCATTCCAGTGTCTTGATGGATGTGGGCCGCTGACTCAGCTCCACATCGACGCAGCCGTCGGCCCGGTCAAAGGCAGCTTCGATGTCATCGGTGTTGGACGGCTTGGCAAGGTAATGGCAGGCGCCCAGCTTGATCGCCTCGACCGCCGTGGCAATGCTGGCATAGCCGGTCAATACCACGATCAGCATCTCCGGGTCGTGTTCATGAAGAGCCTGCACGCAGGCCAGTCCGGAGGTTTCCCCCTTGAGCTTCAGGTCCACCACCGCGTAACCCGGTGATTCGGTTTTCAATAACGCCTCAACCTCATCCATGCCCTGGGCAAGCGCTACCTGGTAACCACGACGCTCAAATGAGCGGCACAGGGTGCGAGCAAAAGCCTCATCGTCTTCCACGATCAGCAGAGAACGTTCACTTTCTTCAAGCGTCATAGAGTCTCTCCTCCAGCATGATGGCGGTGAGCGGCAAGGACAGCCGCACCTCCGCGCCGCCGTCTGAACGATTGCGGGCACTGACTCCGCCCCCCAGGGTGCGGATCACATTAATCACCAGGAACAGCCCCAGCCCGCTGCCTGGTCGGCCCTTGCTGGACTGGTAGGGCTGCCCCAGCCGCTCGATCATCTCATCGGCAAACCCGGGGCCACTGTCAAGCACCGACAGCACCAGATTATCGCCCTCGCGTTCCACCTCCAGCCCAACCCACTGGGGCGATGCCTCCAGAGCGTTGTCGAGCACATTGCAGATCGTCTGCTTGAGTACGGAATCGGAGACGATGTGCAGATCATCCTGACCGAAATGGTTGACGTAATTGAAGCCGTCCACCGGCCGGGTCAGCTGCCACTCCTCGACCAGTTCGTCGAGAAATTCCCTGACGGTGGTCTCCTCGGACGACTCACCCCGGGCTTCGCCAGCAGATAACAGGATACCACTGACGATGGACTTGCAGCGTTTAACCTGGGTCTGCATCTCGTCAATTTCCTGCAATAGATCCGGATCCGAGGTGAACGCCTCCATATGCCGCCAATCGCCCAGAATCACCGCCAGCGTCGCCAGCGGCGTACCCAACTCATGGGCCGCCCCGGAGGCCAGCAACCCCATGCGCACGATGTGCTCTTCCTCGGCGGCCCGCTGGCGCAATTGTGCCAGACGAGCATCACGGGCCCGACGATTACGGGTAATGCGGTTGATGAAAATCACCAGCAGGGTGGCATTGAGCACGAAACTCACCAGCATGCCCTGAATATAGATACTGGCCAGACCGCGACCGTGATCCATGGGCAGCACCAGCGGCCGGCCAGCAAAGGCCAGCCAGATAAAACAGATCGTGGTGGTCACGAAAACAATCCAGGCGGACCAGGCCTCCAGCAGCATGGCACCCAGCACCACCTGCAACAAATACAGAAAGATAAAGGGGTTGGAGGTGCCGCCACTGAGGTAGAGCTGGGCAGTCAGCATCGCCACATCCACCAGCAGCGCCACAAACAACTCGGCATTGGCAATATCCCGTCGCAGCTGCAGGCGCAGCAGACTGGCACCATTGAACAGCGTCAGCCCCAGCAATACCGCCAGCATGGCGTTCATCGGCAGTTCGATACCGAAGCCGTAATGGGCAATCAGGATGGTGACCAGCTGGCCAAGCACGGCGATCCAGCGCAGCTGAATCAGCTGCTGCATGTTCTTGCGGCCAGCCGCATAATCCGCAGATGCTGCACGGATGCCAATGATGGGCAAGGCGCGCGCGGGTTTGCCCGACGAACGAGTTTTCGCTTTTTCCATGAGGGGGAAGTCTACCCGCTTACCGGGAACGCCGCAGCCTGCGCTCATCGCGCACCACGTAGACGCTGGCGATCAACACCATCAGGGCCAGGCCAAACCAGGTAATGGCGTAAACCAGATGGCTATTGTGAAAACGGATCACGGTCAACCCACCGACCGGCCAGCGGCCTGCCGTGTCGGCTTGCGCATCGACGAAATACGGCGCCACTGTCGCCAGGCCACGGGCCCTGGCCATGGCCTGTACATCACGGGAGTACCAGCGATCCTGCGCCGGCACGTTGTCACGCAGCACGCCACCGCCGGGCTCACTCAGGCGCAACAGACCGGTGACCGTCACCACCCCTGACGGGGCCGGCTGGCCGCGTTTGGCCGGGTCCTTGTGGGCCGGCGAGACAAAACCCCGGTTGATCATGACCAGGCTGCCATCATCCCGGCGCAACGGTGTCATCACCCAGTAACCGCGCCCCAGCTCGGTGGTGGCCTGCACCAGGGTTTCCTTGTCGTTCAGAAAGGTGCCGGTGAGCGTCACATGCTGGTATTCGCTGTCTTCACGGTTAACAGCCGGCCACCGGGCCGGATGGGGTGCGGCAATGGCAGCAGCGTGAACGCGGTGGTTGACCCGGTCGATCAGATCCAGCTTCCAGGCACGGCGTTCTACCTGCCAAACGCCCAAAGCGATAAAACCGGAAAACAAAATCAGCGCCAGCAGGCCAAGAATAACCAGCGTCAGGGGGCGCCGTCTGGGGGAATCAGAAGAGGGTGACGGGCCGCGATTGCGGCCCGTCGGAGCGGACTGAGCAGGCTGGCTCATCCCTGCGACATGCTACCCATCATGGAGGGCATCATGTTCACGTTCATGTGGTACATCACCCACAGTGAACCCAGGATGGTGATAAACACCAGAATGCCGGTGAAGATCAACGACAGCATGTTCCAGCCGCCCTGGGAATGGAAGTTCATGTGCAGGAAGTAAACCATGTGCACAACAATCTGAACCAGCGCCAGACCCAGGATAATCGTGATTGTCGCCGCCGTGGAGCTAAGCGCATCCGTCATGACCATCCAGAACGGAATCACGGTCAGAATGACTGACAGCGCGAAACCGATCATGTAGCCAGAGAAGGAGCTGTGCGGAAACTCTTCGTTATGGTGATCGTCGTGATGATCGCTCATGACGGCAACACTCCCATCAGGTAAACAAAGGTGAATACGCCGATCCAGACCACATCCAGGAAGTGCCAGAACATGGACAGGCAGAACACGCGGCGCTTGTTCTCATGGATCAGGCCATGCTTCTTCAGCTGGAACAGCAACGTCACCATCCACACCAGACCAAAGGTCACGTGCAGACCGTGGGTGCCCACCAGAGTGAAGAAAGAAGACAGGAAGGCACTGCGTTCCGGGCCAGCACCTTCGTGGATCAGGCCGATGAACTCGTACAGTTCCACGCTGATAAAGGCCGCGCCGAAAACGGCGGTAACCACCAGCCACAGCATGGTGCCTTTCAGCTTGTTGCGCTGCATCTGCAGCACTGCAAAGCCGTAGGTGATCGAGGAGATCAGCAGGAAGGTGGTATTGAGCGCCACCAGCGGCAGCTCAAAGATATCCGCCCCGGAAGGACCACCCGCATAATTGCGACCCAGTACGCCATAACAGGCGAACAGGCTGGCAAAAATCAGGCAGTCACTCATCAGGTAAATCCAGAAGCCCAGCAGAGTACCCTGCGGAACATGGTATTCACCCGGCACCAGAAAACGCGACGGCTCGGCCGCGTCCTGGTTGGTGTTGGCAGTTACAGTAGTATCAGACATTGTTCGCAAGCACCCGTGTACGTTCAGATTCAACGCGTTCAACTTCTTCGGCCGGAATATAGAAATCACGGTCGTAGTTGAAGGTATGGACAATGGCGCAAATCAGCATGGTGGCAAAGGACACCACCGCGATCAGCCACATATGCCAGATCATCGCGAAACCGAAAGCCATGCACAGCCCCGCCAGCAGCATACCCGCCATGGTGTTCTTGGGCATGTGAATCGCCACGAAACCGCTTTCCGGACGCTTGAAGCCTTCCTGCTTCATCTGCCACCAGCTATCGGTGTCATGAATGCGCGGCGTAAAGGCATAGTTGTACTGCGGCGGCGGCGAGGACGTGGACCACTCCAGGGTACGGCCGCCCCACGGATCACCGCTTTCATCACGCAGCTGGTCACGCTTGCGGTAGCTGACCACCAGCTGAATCAGAAAGCTGGCGATACCCAGGGCGATCAGGAAAGCACCGAAGGCCGCAATCTGGAACCAGATCTGCAGGGACGGGTCCTCGAAATGGTTGATTCGACGGGTTACCCCCATCAGGCCCAGCACATACAAGGGCATGAAGGCGAAGTAGAAGCCGATGAACCAGAACCAGAAGGAGCACTTGCCCCAGAACGGGTCCAGCTTGTAGCCGAACACTTTCGGGTACCAGTAGGTGATAGCGGCAAACACGCCGAATACCACGCCACCGATGATCACGTTATGGAAATGCGCGATCAGGAACAGGCTGTTGTGCAGCACGAAGTCCGCCGGCGGCACCGCCAGAAGCACACCGGTCATACCGCCGATCACGAAAGTGATCATGAAGCCCACAGTCCACAGCATCGGCACTTCGAACTGGATACGACCACGGTACATGGTGAACAGCCAGTTGAAGATCTTCGCCCCGGTGGGAATGGAGATGATCATGGTGGTGATCCCGAAGAACGAGTTCACGCTGGCCCCCGAGCCCATGGTAAAGAAGTGGTGCAGCCATACCAGGTAGGACAGCACGGTAATGACCACGGTGGCGTATACCATGGAGGTATAACCGAACAGGCGCTTGCCGCTGTAGGTAGCCACAATCTCGGAGAACACACCGAACAGCGGCAGGATCAGGATGTAAACTTCCGGGTGACCCCAGATCCAGATCAGGTTCACGTACATCATGGCGTTACCGCCAAGATCGTTGGTGAAGAAGTGGGTACCCAGATAACGGTCCAGGGTCAGCAAGGCCAGCACTGCGGTCAGGATCGGGAACGCCGCCACGATCAGGATGTTGGTGCACAGCGCGGTCCAGGTGAATACCGGCATCTTCATCAGGCTCATGCCCGGGGCACGCATCTTGATGATGGTCACGGTAAAGTTGACGCCGGACAGCAGGGTACCAACCCCGGCAATCTGCAAGGCCCATATATAGTAATCCACCCCCACATCGGGGCTTTGCAATATCCCCGATAATGGTGGATAGGCCAGCCAGCCGGTCTTGGCGAACTCACCGACGAACAGGGAAATCATCGTCAGCGCGGCACCCGCCACGGTCATCCAGTAACTGAAGTTGTTCAGGAACGGGAAGGCCACGTCGCGGGCACCGATCTGCAGCGGCACCACGAAGTTCATCAGACCCACCACGAAGGGCATCGCCACGAAGAAGATCATGATCACACCGTGAGCGGTGAAGATCTGATCGTAGTGGTGCGGTGGCAGGTACCCGGCATTATCG
Organism: Alcanivorax sp.; assembly: GCA_033723495.1. Classification (GTDB taxonomy): domain Bacteria; phylum Pseudomonadota; class Gammaproteobacteria; order Pseudomonadales; family Alcanivoracaceae; genus Alcanivorax. The sequence goes on from JAWVWY010000003.1 coordinate 36,139, forward strand.
CCAAAGGCGATGGCCTGCTGGATACGCATCATGATGGCGTCGGAGAAACCACGCAGCAGCATGATAATGCCCAGCACCATGTACATGACGCCGATTTTCTTGTGATCGATGCTGGTGAACCACTCCTTCCAGAGGTAACCCCAGGCACGGTAGTAGGTCAGTGCACCCAGCACGGCAATACCGCCCAGCGCAACCGCGATAAAGGTCGCGACCAGGATGGGCTCATGATAAGGAATCGCCTCCCAAGTGAGGCGGCCAAATATAAGCTTTGTTAAGTCGAAATGATCAGACATCTTGGCTACCGGCGCCCATAGCGCTTGGTGAATGGAATGTCATAGTGAGCCGCCCGCCGGCTCGCCGAAGGACTCCGGCCCCTCGGTCGGAAAATCGCGCTGAAGTATACCCCAGCGCGATTCAAAGCCAACGGCGCCCCTTAAACCCGCCAGGGGTTCAAAGGCTCGCCGCTAATGGCTTATTCCTCGTGCTCGTGCGCACTTTCCTCATGTTCGCCACCTTCATGAATGGGGTGGCTGCTCATCAGGTCTTTCATGCACACAGTGCCCGGGTCGATACAACGGTTGAGGATCTTGTCGTAAAGACCATCGGCCACGGAAGAGTAATAGTGGACCGGGTCGTTAACGCTCTTCTCTTCCAGTTTGCGATACTTGGCGTAGCTCAGGTCATCGCCCTGATCCTTGACCTTCTGTACCCAGGAGTCGAAGTCTGCGTCGCTGACGCCGTGGAACTTGAACTTCATGTCGGAGTAACCGGCACCGCTGTAGTTAGCGGAGAAGCCTTTGTAAACCCCCGGCTTGTTGATCACGGCGTGCAGCTTGGTCTCCATGCCACCCATGGCATAGATCTGCCCCGCCAGCGCCGGGATGAAGAACGAGTTCATGTTGGCGGTGGAGGTGATCTTGAACTGGATCGGGCGATCCACCGGCGCGGCAATCTCGTTGACCGTGGCGATGCCCTGCTCCGGATAGAAGAACAGCCACTTCCAGTCCATGGATACTGCCTCGATCACCAGCGGCTTCATTTCCGCCGTCACCGGACGGTCAGGACCGATACGATCCAGCGGACGGTAGGGATCCAGCTGATGAGTGGTTACCCAGGTCAGCGCGCCCAGCGCAATAATGATCATAAGGGGCGCGGACCAGATCACCAGCTCCAGCACGGTGGAATGATCCCATTCCGGCTTGTAGGTGGCCTTGGTATTCGACGCCCGGTAGCGCCAGGCGAAAAATAGGGTCAGTATGATAACTGGCACGATAATCAGCAGCATGAGAATCGTGGACCAGATAATCAGATCACGCTGCTGAACGGCCACGTCACCGGAAGGCGACATCACTACCGCATCGCAACCTGCCAGCAACGCAAAGGAGGAGGCAGTCAGGAACAACTTGGAGAAAGATTTGAGTAATGGCATTGCCGATAAAAAATCGTGGCCTATGGGATGGTGGTGACTGTACGCTAAACGAAGCCTGACGTGAATTGGACAATTTGTCCTATGGAGGAGCGACACGAAATAGGCTAGCGCCCTATGCGTGCCGCATAACAAGACTCTGGAGGAGAGCAAACGATGGCCAGCACTTCAGAAACATTTCACCCGTCTGCACAGGACTCGCAGGGTGAATTTATGCATAACGCTGCACCTCACGCCAAGGTAGCCCCGGGGGAAATCGCCGTAGGGGTTGTCATCGGCAGAGCGTCGGAACACTTTGACTTCTTTGTTTACGGTATTGCCTCAGTGCTGGTCTTTCCCAGCGTCTTCTTCCCCGAAGTCAGTAGATTGCAGGGCACGCTCTACGCCTTTGTCATCTTCTCCTTTGCCTTTATCGCCCGCCCATTCGGCACCGCCCTGTTCATGACCATCCAGCGGCGCTGGGGGCGCAGCGTCAAGCTCACCGCCGCGCTGTTCTTGCTCGGCACGGCCACGGTGGGCATTGCGTTCCTGCCCAGTTACGCCACCCTGGGCACCACCGCCGTGGTATTGCTGTCGTTGCTGCGCTTTATCCAGGGCTTCGCCACCGGCGGCTCCTGGGACGGCCTGCCATCACTGCTGTCGCTCAACGCTCCGGAGAACAAGCGTAACTGGTACGCCATGTTCGGCCAGCTGGGCGCACCGATCGGCTTTTTCCTGGCCGCGGCGCTCTTCATGTATCTCTATGCCAGCCTGTCGCAGGAAGATTTTCTTGGCTGGGGTTGGCGCTACCCCTTCTTCGTGGCCTTCGCCATCAATGTGGTAGCCCTGTTTTCACGGCTGCGCCTGGTACTCACCGAGGAATATACCGTAGCCCTGGAAGAGAGCGACCTGGAACCGATCAGCACCCGCGAGATGCTCAGCCATCAGGGCTACAACATCTTTATCGGCTCCTTTGCCGCGCTGGCCAGTTATGCCCTGTTCCATCTGGTGACGATCTTCCCGCTGTCCTGGATTTCCCTGAATGCCAGCCAGTCGGTCAATGATGTACTGGCCATCCAGCTGGTGGGGGCCGTGCTGGCGGCTATCGGCACCATTGCCTCGGGCAAGATTGCCGACCAGTTCGGCAAGCGGCGCACGGTGGGCATTCTGGCCATTCTCATTGGCATCTATGCGCTGTTCTCGCCACTGCTGCTGAACGGCACGCCGGTGTTGCAGGATGCCTTCATTCTGATCGGCTTTGCCCTGCTGGGCATCTCCTTCGGCCAGTCTTCCGGCACCGTGACCTCCAATTTCGAGCGCCGCTACCGCTACACCGGTGCCGCCCTGACCTCTGACTTCGCCTGGCTGTTTGGTGCCGCCTTTGCGCCGTTGGTGGCACTGGGACTGTCCCATCAGTTCGGCCTGTCTTCGGTGAGCATCTACCTGCTGTCCGGCGCTGCCTGCACCCTGGTCGCACTGCGCATCAACCGGTCGCTGGGCTCCTCCTGACCGCACAATGCAAAACGGGAGCCCGCAGCTCCCGTTTTGCATCCTTCTTCACGCTTTCCGCCCTGCCTCAACGCGATTCCGGGTTTGCCTCATGATCCGGCGCCGGACACTACCTCTGACACCGGAAGCTCCAGACTGACCCGCCGCGCCTTCCAGTAATGACGCCGCCAGTACCGGTTATGCAGGGATGACTGACGCACCCCGGCACTGGACGAGGCATGCACGAACTGCCCTTCCCCCATATAAATGCCCACATGACGGCGGCTGCGGCCGGTACGGAAAAACAGCAGATCGCCGGGCCGCAACTGATCCCGGGCCACCGGGTGGCCAGTTTCCAGTAATTCGCCGGTGGTACGCGGCAGGGAAACGCCGAGGCGCTGCAGAAAGGTCAGCTGGACAAAACCGGAGCAGTCACGCCCCGGCGACTCATGCCACCGTAGCGATAGGGCACCCCCTGCCACTGCGCCAGCTGGGCCTGCAACGACGCCGCCACCGGCACCTGGGCAGACGCCCGCGGCTTTGCCGTGGTGGCAACAACCGGCGCGGCAGCGGCGGACACCGGGCCCGGCGCAGGCGTGCCCGCGGCCACCGAGACGGTATCCACCGGCGTCACCACACAGCCGGCCGGACCCATCAGGACCGACAGGCTCAGGCAACGCCATGGCACACGCTGTTTCATACCCTTGACTCCCGAGTCGACAGACCAGCCGCCCGGGAACAGAGGCACGCCCGGCTCAGGCCTGGCTGAGTTGCTCGCGCATCCGGGCAATCACGGCGGCGTAGTCATCCTTGCCAAAAATGGCGGAGCCGGCCACAAAGGTATCCGCCCCCGCAGCGGCCACTTCACGGATGTTGTTCTCGGACACCCCGCCATCCACTTCCAGGCGAATATCGCGGCCACTGGCGTCAATGAGCTCACGGACCTGGCGAACCTTGTCGAGGGTGCCAGGAATGAATTTCTGGCCGCCGAATCCCGGATTGACGCTCATCAGCAGGATCATGTCCAGCTTGTCCATCACATATTCCAGACAATCCGGGCGGGTCGCCGGATTCAGTACCAGACCGGCCTGACAGCCGTAGCTCTTGATCAGCTGCAAAGAGCGATCGACATGCTGGCTGGCTTCCGGGTGAAAGGTGATGTAGCTGGCGCCGGCGTCGGCAAACATGCCGATCAGCTCATCCACCGGACTGACCATCAGATGAACGTCGATGGGCGCGGTGACACCATGCTTGCGCAGGGCCTGGCAGACCATCGGACCAATGGTCAGGTTGGGCACATAGTGGTTGTCCATCACGTCAAAATGGATCACATCGGCACCGGCAGCCAGCACCGCCTCGCATTCGTCCCCCAGACGGGCAAAATCGGCGGCCAGAATTGACGGGGCAATCAGATAGTCCTGCTTGGGCATGAAAATTCCTCAGTCTTTATCGGTAGCACGCAGCAGGGCATCCAGCTCCCGCAGGCGCTCGGGGGTGCCGATATCCCACCACTGGCCAGCATGATGCTCGCCACTGACGGCATCTTCGGCCATAGCGGCTGTTAAAATCGGCGCCAGCCGGGCCTCGCCTTCCGGCAAGTCGCGGAACAGGGCCGGATCGAGCCGCGCCATACCGGCATAGGTCAGCGCCGGGGACTGATTATCGCGCACCCGCCCCGCCGCTGTCAGATGGAAATCACCCTGCGGATGGTGCGACGGGTTGTTGACCAGCACCAGATGTGCCGGATCCGGCCGCGGCACCATCAGCCGCGCCAGATCATAGTCGGTCCAGATATCACCGTTGACCAGCACAAAGGGCTCACGGCCCAGCAGCGGCAGGGCCTTGCGGATTCCTCCAGCGGTTTCCAGCGGCACCTCCTCATGGGAATACTGAATGCGTACCCCGTAACGGCCACCGTCCCCCAGGGTGGCGGCCAGCCGCTCGCCGAGCCAGCCACTGTTGATCACCAGTTCGTGGATCCCGGCCCCGGCCAGCTTCTCGATATGGTATTCGATCAGCGCCTTGCCGCCGGCCTGCAACAGGGGTTTGGGGGTGTGGTCGGTGAGCGGCCGCATGCGCTTGCCATAGCCGGCGGCCAGAATCATGGCCTTCACGCGTCGTCCTCGAGCTGGTCCAGGATCCACTCCAGTTCCGCCAGTTCCGGGCGACGGGCGATCACCGTGCGTAAATAGGCAAAGAAGCGCGGCACATCGCCGAGATACCTGGGCTTGCCGTCACGATGACAGATACGGGCAAAGATACCTATCACCTTCAGATGACGCTGGGCCCCCATCAGGTCGCAATCTCGCAGAAAGACATCAAAATCCGCCGGCACCGGCAACCCGGCGCCCCGAGCCTTATCGTGGTACTCACGCAACCAGCCCAGCACCCGGGGCTCGGGCCAGCTGATGAAGGCATCCTTGAACAGACTGATAACGTCGTAGGTAAGCGGCCCTGACACCGCATCCTGAAAATCCAGAATTCCCGGGTTGGGCTGCGATACCATCAGGTTGCGCGGCATGAAATCGCGATGCACGAAAACCTGCGGCTGGGCCAGCGCCGCCTCGATCAGCACGTCAAATACCCGGTCAAGCCGCTGTCGCAGGGCGCCGGTGACCACCATCTCGCGATGACGGAACAGGTACCACTGGGGAAACAGCTCCAGCTCACGCTGCAACAGAGCTTCATCATAGACCGGCAGGCCGGCGGCATCCGCATGCAGCTGCTGGGTAATAAGGCAATCCATGGCGGCGCGGTACCAGGCATCCGCATTCACCTCGTTAAGCGCAGTCAGCCAGGTTTGCGTGCCCATGTCGGAGAGCAGCAAGAATCCCTGTGTCAGATCCTGGTGGAGGATTTTCGGCACATGCAGGCCGGCCTGCTGCAAGCGCCCGGCGATATCGACAAAGGGGCGACAGTCCTCCTGCTCGGGCGGCGCATCCATGGCGATCAGGCTGTCATCGCCGTGCCGATAGCGGAAATAGCGCCGAAAACTGGCATCCGCGCTGGCCACCTCACCGGTCACCTCACTGCCCAGAAAGTCACTGACCCAGAGGTCCAGGGCCCGCTTTCTTACATCTGTACCCGTTATCTCAGGCTGCATTGACCTTCCTGTTCGATTACACTGCCGCGATTGGGGTTAAAACCCGAAAACGGCCTTTTTACCTGTTCTGAGCAGCCGATGCCACTGCCCATACGAGTCTTACCAATATTGAGCCTGCTTTTTATCGCAGGCCCCGGCCATGCCGACGACGACCTTAATTGGGTAACCCGGGACCAGATGGACCGCTTACCCGAGGTGCAACAACGCCCGATCCCCCCCTGGTGTGGCGGCATTTACTACAACCCGGATGTCGGTATACCGGTGGACGGCAGCGATACGGTGGTCACCGCCGATCACTCCAGCCTCACCCAGGACGGCCTGGTGAAACTGGACGGCGATGTGCTGATTGAACAGCCTGGCCGCCGTATTCGCACCCCTGACGCCGAACTGGATCAAGCCACCGGCAAGTTTCAGCTTTCCCATGGCATGCGCATGGAAAGCAACAGCTCCACCTTTATTGCCGATGAAATGAGCGGCCAGACCCGTCGCAAGGAGGGCAGCCTGGATGGCGCCCGCTACTCGATTTTCACCAGTCATGCCCACGGTAGCGCCGACCACATTGATTTGAGGGGCAATACCACCACTATCA
>JAWVWY010000004.1:0-40376 GCA_033723495.1 Alcanivorax sp.
GTCTTTGCCTTCCTTCAAGGCCTTGAGAGCAGCATCAATGTCGAATGTAGGTTTGGTCATGTGTCACCTCTTTGGTGTGTAGATTAAAGAAATGACACAGAATTCTGAACACTACCAAGCGACCTCGATATCCAGCGGCTCAATATCATCCAGGTTTAACGTCTTTCTGGCCATCCAGAGATCATGCTGATCCTGCATGGTCAGCCAGCTTTCCGCACTGCGGCCCAGCACCTTGTTCAGGCGCAATGCCATTTCCGGGCTGATGCCGCTGTCACCCTTTAGCAGACGTGACAGGGTCGAGGCGGCGACGCCCAGACTGGTGGCGAGCTGGCGTGTGCTGATGCCGCACGGCTGCAGGTAAACCTCTCGAATGAACTCACCCGGGTGCGGCGGATTATGCATGGTCATTAGTGATAATCCTCGTAGTCCAGTACATAGGCGTTCCCGTCCCGAAATTCGAACGTGATACGCCAGTTACCGTTAACCCAAATCGACCACCGCCCTTTGTTCTTGCCCTTCAATGGGTGCAATCGAAAACCCGGGATATCCATATCCTCCGATGATGCGGCGGTATCCAGGGCGGCGAGTTGCATGCGAAGTTGGTTGGCATGATTCGCCTGAATGCCTGCGGTGGAGCCAGTCGAGTAAAACCGTTTCAGTCCCTTGTGACGGAATGACTTGATCATGGGATGATTGTAGCGTGTTGCGCATCGCGCAACAACCTTGTGTTTTATCCTGACTAATGGGTGTTACACAGGCATGAAGAGAGAGAGCCCCCCGCAGCCCCCCTTTGGGCCGCTACGTTTGCAATAGAAAGGGGAAGTGTTGGGGGGAGCTTGGTGGCTTGGCTTGGAGGTGGGAGCCTCCAAGCCAGGGCTCGCTCCCACAGTGAGCGGATGCAACCAGAGTGCCTGTAGGAGCAGTGTTGAAGATCAGGCAATATGCCCAAACACCTGAATGATGTTTCCGAGTCGCGCGGTGAACCTGTCGCCGCTGTTGAGCGGGCCCACGCCGGCGGGGGTGCCGGTAAACACCACATCCCCCGGTTCCAGGGTGAAGGTCTGGCTGATTTGCGCCAGTAGCTCGAAGGTGGGGAACAGCATCTGGCCGGTGTGGCCGTGCTGTTTGACGGCGTCGTTGAGCTCCAGGGTCACGTCCAGGTTCTGGCGCACGGAGATGCCGCGGGCATCCACGAAGCCGGAGATCGGCGCGGCGCCGTCGAAGGCCTTGGCGCGCTCCCAGGGCTGGCCCTTTTCTTTCAATGTGTTCTGCACGTCGCGCAGGGTCAGGTCCAGGCCGACGCCGTAGGCGGCGATGCTGAAGCGGATGGTTTCCAGGTCGGTTTCCCGGCGCAGGCGCTTGCCGATCAGTACCACCATTTCCACTTCGTGATGCACCTCACCCTGGCCTTTGGGCAGCTCAAGCGGTTCGTGCAGGCTGGCCATGGCGCTGGCCGGTTTCATGAACAGGATTGGCGAGTCCGGTACCTCGTTGCCCAGTTCTTTGGCGTGGTCGGCGTAGTTGCGGCCCACGCACACGGCCTTGCCCACCGGGATGTCGATGGGGGAGCCGTCGATCCAGCGGTGGCGGTAGCCGTCCTGGTCCACCGGGGTGTTGATTTCATCAAACATCGAACAGTTTCCCCGGGTTCATGATGTTGTTGGGATCGAAGACGTGCTTCACCGCTTTCATGCAGGCGATTTCTTCCGGGCTGCGTGAGTACTCCAGGTACGGCTTCTTGGTCATGCCCACACCGTGCTCGGCGGAGATGGAGCCGTTGTACTTCTGCACGATCTCGAACACCCATTTGGAGACGTTGTTGCACTTGGCGAAGAAGTCTTCCTTGGCCAGGTCCGCCGGTTTGAGGATGTTGAGGTGCATGTTGCCGTCGCCGATGTGGCCGAACCAGACGATCTCGAAATCCGGGTAGGCGTCCTGTACCACGGTGTCCACATCTTCCACGAAGTCCGGCACCTGGGCGATGCTCACGGAGATGTCGTTCTTGTAGGGGGTGTGCGGGGCGATGGATTCGGAGATGCGCTCGCGCAGCTGCCACAGCTGATCCAGCTGTTGCAGGGACTGGCTCATGACGCCATCCAGCACCCAGCCTTCTTCCACACAACGTTCGAAGATGGCCATGGCCTGCTCGCCGACCTGCTCGGACAGTTGTTCGAATTCCAGCAGGCAGTAGAACGGGCAGTCGGTGTCAAAGGGCTTCGGCACGCCGTGGTGCAGCACGTGGGCCATGGCCTTGTCGGAGAAGAATTCGAAGGCGGTCAGGTCGATGTCCTGCTGGAAGGCGTGCAGGATGCTCATCACTTCACGGAAGCCCGGCGCGCCCAGTACCAGAGCGGTCAGGTCCTTCGGCTGGCGGGTGAGCTTGACGGTGGCTTCCACCACGAAGCCCAGGGTGCCTTCGGAGCCGATAAACAGGTGACGGAAATCGTAGCCGGTGGCGTTCTTGATCAGGCCCTTGTTCAGGTCCAGCAGTTCGCCCTTGCCTGTGACGACTTTCAGGCCGGTGATCCAGTCGCGGGTCATGCCGTAGCGGATCACCTTGATGCCGCCGGCATTGGTGCCGATGTTGCCGCCGATCTGGCTGGAGCCCGCGGAGGCGAAGTCCACCGGGTAGAACAGCCCCTTGTCTTCGGCAAATTCCTGCAGCTGCTGGGTGATCACGCCCGGCTGCACGGTCACGGTGCGGTCGAATTCGTTAAAGGCCAGCACCTTGTTCATGCGGTCGAAGGCCACCACCACCTCGCCGTTGGCGGCCACGGCACCGGCGGACAGCCCGGTGCGCCCGCCGGAGGGCACCAGGTGCAGGCCGTGCTCGTTGGCGATTTCGACGATCTGCTGCACCTCGTCGGCGCTCTCGGGCAGCACCACGGCGCTCGGCGCCGGTGCCCACACCTTGGTCCAGTCGACCCCGTAGCGCTCCGCGCTTTCCTGGTCGGTGAGGCAGCGATTGCCAAGCAAATCAGTCAGTTGCTCCAATGCAGCATGGGCAAGGGCGGTCATCGACGGGTCTCCTGAACGGCTCGAACGCGGGGCTTGAGGGGCCTTCATGCCGACTTGAGGATAAGTACAGCACGGGTTGCTCTCAATTTGAGCGCGCTATGTTAACATACGCGCCCATTTCACAGGCTACCGAGACTCAAATCATGGCCGATACTTCTCTTGAGAAGGACAAGATCCGCGTTCTCCTGCTCGAGGGCATCCACGAAAACGCCGTGGACAACCTGAAAGCGCACGGCTACACCAACGTGGAGCTGCTCCCTACCGCGCTGACCGGGGATGACCTGGCCGCCAAGATCCAGGATGCCCATTTTGTGGGTATCCGCTCCCGCACCCAGCTCACCGAAGAGGTGTTCCAGGCGGCGGACAAGCTGATCGGCGTGGGCTGTTTCTGTATCGGCACCAACCAGGTGGATCTGAAGGCGGCGCTCAAGCGCGGCATTCCGGTGTTCAACGCGCCCTACTCCAATACCCGTTCGGTGGCCGAGCTGGTGATTGCCCATACCATCAACCTGATGCGTGGCATCCCGGAGAAGAATGCCTCCGCCCACCGTGGTGGCTGGCTGAAGTCCGCCAAGGACAGCTACGAGATCCGCGGCAAGACCCTGGGCATCGTCGGCTACGGCAACATTGGCGCCCAGGTGTCGGTGCTGGCCGAATCCATGGGCATGAAGGTGAAGTTCTACGATGTGGTACCCAAGCTGCCGCTGGGTAACGCCGAGCAGGTGGCCAGCCTCAACGAGTTGCTGGGCACCAGCGATGTGGTCAGCCTGCATGTGCCGGATACCGCCGACACCCGCTGGATGATCAAGGAAGAGCAGATCCGCGCGATCAAGCCCAAGGGCTACCTGATCAACTATGCCCGCGGCAAGGTGGTGGACATCGACGCCCTGTCGGCGGCCCTGAAAGACGGCCATCTGCTGGGTGCCGCCATCGACGTGTTCCCGGAAGAGCCGAAAGGGAATAATGACGAGTTTGTCAGCCCGCTGCGCGAATTCGACAACGTGATCCTGACCCCGCATATCGGCGGCTCCACCCAGGAAGCCCAGGAAAATATCGGCACCGAAGTGTCCGAAAAGCTGGCCCGCTACTCCGACAACGGCGCCACCCTGGGCGCGGTGAACTTCCCGGAAGTGGCGCTGCCGGCCCACCCGGACATGCACCGTCTGCTGCACATCCACGAGAACGTGCCCGGCGTGCTGACCAAGATCAACACCATTTTCTCCGAGAATGGCATCAACATCTGTGGCCAGTACCTGCAGACCAATGAAGACATTGGTTATGTGGTGATCGATGTGAACAAGGAATACAGCCAGCTGGCACTGGAAAAGCTGCGCACCATCGAGGGCACTATCCGCACCCGCGTGTTGTTCTGATGAGGGCCGGGCGCCGGCTTCCAGGCGCCTGATAACTCGACAAAAAGCCGGAGTCGGGCTACCTTGCCTGCTCCGGCTTTTTTCGTAGGCGCAACGATAATCACCATGATGCTGATGAGGAAAGGATTCCCGCTGCTGGTAATGCTGGCGCTGCTCAGCGGTTGCGCCACGGGGTCCCTGTTCGTGCCCTACCCCTCCCAGGCCCAGGCCTGGAAAAGTGGCGTCGGCAATGACGCGCCGGCGGCACGCAAGCGCCTGGAAAAAGGCAGCCACAGCGCCGACAGCGTGCTCTACCTGCAGGAGCTGGGCCGCGTCAGCCAGCTGGATGGCCAGCGCCAGCAGAGCCGCGATGCCTTTGCCGCCGCCATTGACGACTACCAGCAGAGTGACGCGGCCGCCCGCATCCGCCTGTCCTCGGCGGTGGCCGATACCTCCTCGCTGGTGACCAACGACAATGCCCGCCCCTATCACGCCCCCGATTACGAGCGCATCTTTACCCGTGCCTACCAGGCCCTGAACTACTGGGCCGACAATGACGTGACCGGCACCGCCGTGGAGCTGCGCGCTGCCGCCGAGGAACAGCGGGTGGCGGCCAACAAACGCGAGCGGGAAATTGCCCGCGCCGATGAAAAGGCCAGGGACAACAACATCGACCTGTCCCGCTATGACGGTTACTTCCAGGGCCTGGACGCCGCCGCCGGTAGCGTCAAGGCGAGCTTCCAGAATGCCTGGACCTTCTACCTGTCGGCACTGTTCTGGGAGGCCCACCAGGCCTATAACGATGCCCTGGTGGACTACAAGAAGGCGCTGGAAATCCACCCGGATGCGGACTTCATCAAGGCCGATGTGCAACGGGTATCGCAGGCGCTGGACGGTCGGATCAGCGATCATGGTGGCCGGGTGGCGGTGCTCTATGAGCAGGGCTTCGTGCCGGCGCGCCAGGAAGTGAACCTGCCGATCCCCACCACGCAGGGGGTGTTTTCGGTGGCCTTCCCCACCTATTCGCTGCAGGGCAAACCCCAGGCCGGGCCGCTGCGGGTGCTGGACAGCGCCAGTCAGCCGCTGGCACAAACCCGGGTGCTGGCGGATGTCGGCGCGCTGGCGGCCAAGGACCTCAAGGAGCGGCTGCCCGGCATGCTGGTGCGCCAGACCCTGCGTGCCAGTGCCAAGTACAACCTGCAGAAGAAGGCCAACAAGGATTTCGGCCCGCTGGGCGCCTTTGCCACCCAGCTCTACAACCTGGTTAGCGAGCAGGCCGACCTGCGCAGCTGGCTGACCCTGCCGGCCTATGCCCAGGCGGCCCGGTTTACCCTGCCTGCGGGCCAGCACAGCCTTGTGTTGAGCACCCCCGGGGGCAGTGCTACGTTGACGGTACCCGTGGTTGACCACGGCCTTACCGTGATTCATGTGGTGGCCGTATCCGGCCATTTGCTCACCCGCGTGTTACCGGTTCAGGAGGGACCTTTATGAAAATCGTTCGCCCCGCGATGGCGTTGTGCGTGGCCTTGCTGCTGGCGGCCTGTTCGGCCAGCAACATGGGCCGCATGGAAGTGGATGACCAGGGCCAGCCGGTCACCAAGGTCTACTCTAGCAACAGCCTGCTGGCCAGCCGCCTGTCGGTGGAGCACCTGCAGCAGAAGACCGTTGGTAACCTGCTCTACATGCAGGCCACGCTGGAAAACGGCTGGAAGTTCGAGCTGGATTTCCAGTACAAGATCAAATGGTTCGACAAGGATGGTTTCGAGCTGGCCCCGGAAGGACAGCCCTGGCGTCAGCTGGTGATGGCCGGCCGCAGCCAGAACAATGTGCAGGCGGTGGCCCCCAATCCCAGCGCCGTGCGTTTTGAAATCTGGGTTCGTGAATAGACCACACCACCAAATAACAGTCAGGAGAAGGGAATGGTACGCGTACTTTCAATGATGATGCTGGGCGCCGCGCTGCTGCTGTCCGGCTGTGCGTCGCATGTGGATTACGGCGATGCCCAGGCACGGGAAACGGTGACCACCGATTTCGGTTCCACCGATCTGCAGATGATCGCCGCCAAGATGGTCGATGATATGATGGTGTTCCCGCCGGTAGTGAAGATGACCCAGAACCGTCGGCCGGTACTGTTCGTGGATCGCATCAAGAACAAGACCACCGAGCATATCGATACCGAATCCATCACCGATACCATCCAGTCCAAGCTGATCAATTCCGGCAAGTTCCGCTTTGTCGACATGAGCGTGGTGGACCGGGTACGTCAGCAGCTCGATTACCAGAGCCAGTCCGGCATGGTGGACCCGTCCACTGCGGCGCAGATGGGTCGCCAGATCGGCGCCGAGTTCATGCTCTATGGCAACCTGTCTTCCATTGTGAAGCGTGCCGGCAGCACCAAGGATGTGTACTACAAGTTCACCCTCAAGCTGCTCAATATCCAGACCGGCATCATCGAGTGGTCCAACGAGAAAGAAATCCGCAAGACCCGCAAGAAGAGTCTGTTCGGGCTGTAAGGCGATCGGCGCGCGCTGATTCGCCTCCCGCCCTTATGGTGGTACGGCGGGCCAGCGCCACACAAGGAGGTTGTCATGATCAAGCGACTGTTTTCCGCCGTGGTGTGGGTGTTGTTGCTGCTGCCACTGCTGGCCCAGGCGGCCACCGAAACGGTGTCGGTGCAGGCCAGCGGCTATGGGGATGACCCGCAGCAGGCGGTGACCAATGCCCTGGTGGCGGCGGTGCGACAGGCCGGCGGCGTCAGCGTGGCGTTGGACCCGGCCTTCCGCACCGGGGTGCTCAAGTGGGTGGTGCAGCAGAAGGGGGATGTCAGCACCTGGGCCGGCAGCAAGACCACGGTGCCGGAAGCGCAGCTGCCGACCCTGGGTAACCTGCAAAGCTACAAGGTCAAGTCGGTCAAGAAGGTGGATGACAACCTGTGGCGTGCCGAGCTGTCCGCCAGGGTGCTGCGCAACAAGGCGCTGGGCCCGGACCGCGCCAAGCTGCCGGCCATCGCCGTGACCACCTTCGCCAGTCGCCAGCGACAGTATTCCCTGGGCGAGGCAAGCGTGCCGGCGCGACAGGTGCAACAGCAACTGCGCGATGACCTGGTCACCGCCTTTGCCCAGTCCGGCCGCTTCCGGGTGCTCGATCGCAGCAACCTGGCGGCCATCGATCAGGAACAGCAGGTCATGAAGGACGGCAGCGTGGCCCCCGCGGAACTGGCCCGGCTGGGCCAGCGCAAGGGCGCCGACCTGTTGCTGGTGGGTACCATCGAGGATTTCAGTATTGGTGACCACGAGCAGAGTTCCTACGGCGCCAAGTTGGGCGGTTACCAGCCACGTGTGCGAGTACGCTACCGGCTGGTGGATACCGCCAGCAGTGAAATTCTCTGGGCCGACCTGTTCGACTGGGACCAGTCCGAGGCGGCCATTCGCGAGTTGGCCCGCCAGGTCAACGTCAACGATCGTCAGCACCCGGAGCGGCTGGCGGACCTGGTCTACCCGCAGATTGCCCGTGCCATCGCCGGCGCCAGCACCGATGTGCTGTACCCGGTACAGGTGTTAAAGGTGGCCGGCGATAACATCTACCTGAGACAGGGTCAGGGGCGCCTGGAGCCCAATGCGCTGATGGATGTCTACCGCCCGGCCGGCACCCTCAAGGACCCGGATACCGGCCTGCCGGTGAAGCTCGATGGCCTGTCCCTGGCCACCGTGCGGGTGACGGCCGTGCACCCCGGTTACGGTATTGCCAGGCTGGTGGATGGCGGTGGTATCAAGACTGGCGACCGGGTGCGTGGCCAGGCGGGCGGTCACAGCAATGGCCCGCTGGGCACCCCGGCGCAGCCAGCCGGCCAGGCTCCCAGCCCGGGTTCCTCGGAGGCACCGATCCAGTGGTGAGCGTCGCCGCGGCGTTTATTTTGCACGCTGGTGTGTTGATGTTATGAGCGGTGATCGGCAGATGTGGCTGGTCTACGATGGTGAATGTCCGGTGTGTCAACGCTTTAGCCAGCGCGTGCGCATTCGCGACAGCGTCGGTGAGCTGCACCTGCTGGATGCTCGCCAGCCGTCTGCCTTGCTGGATGCCATCACCGCCCGCGGGCTGGATATCGACCAGGGCATGGTGCTGGTGGTGGACCAGCAGTTCTATTATGGCGCCGATGCCCTCCATGCGCTGGCCCTGCTCGGTAGCCATGTCGGACTTTTTAATCGCTTCAACCACTGGGTGTTTCGCTCTGGCCGCCGCGCCCGGCTGCTCTATCCGTTGCTGCGGGGGATGCGCAACCTGCTGCTTCGGCTGTTGGGCACGCCCCCCATCAATAACCTCAAGCGCGACGATCAGGGTCGTGTCTGAGCGTCAGGCACGCGCCTTCCACAGTGGATAGGCAATGCCCGCCAGACGGTTTATCACCCAGGCCTGCACTACCAGCAGGCTGACCGCGCACATCAGTACCGGTAGCTGTTGCAGCTCATGCATCAGACCCAGCGAGACGATCAGCGCGGTGGCGCCGGCCGGCGGGTGGGCGACCCGGAACAGAATCATCAGGGCGCTGGTCAGGCCCAGTGACAGCCCGGCGGCAACCACCCGCGACCACTCCACGCCGGTGATGAAGGCCGCCGGTGCCTGGTCCAGCCCGCACAGCCACAACGCCAGCCAGCCACAGACGGCGCCGATCAGATGGCCGCTGAGCACATTGCGTGGCGAGGCCGCCTCCGCCAGCGGCAGATGAAACAGCAGGAAGGCGGTGGCGCCCAGTGACGGGAAGATAAACGCCTGCTGGGTGACCAGCGCCACTGTGGCCACCAGGGCAATGCTAAGACCACCGTTGATCAGGTTGAACAAGGCGAGTACCAGCCGTGGATTGAAGCGCTCGTTCATGGCGTCCAGATGCAGCTGGCGCAATACGCCACTGACCAGCTGGAAACGGACACGGTCACTCTGCTCACTCATGAATGCACTATTGCTGGGCTATTGGGGGCTGCGCATGGTAAGGCTTGGCGTGATGCTGAGCAATAATGGTGCGCCTTCCGCCCCTGTCTGGTGCGATCGTTTGCCGGGGCTGGCGGACCAAGGGATTCAAGACCGTGAGTTGGGGGTGTTGCTATCGATAAGCCGACCCCCTCTAGCTCCCCCTCATTGAGGGGGAGGATGGCAGCGCTTGCTTCTTTGAGGGCGGCGGTATTGCTCCCTCCCCTGGCAAGGGGAGGGCCGGGGTGGGGGCTTTCGGGGTTGCGGTGATCCCGAACTTTCAGCGGGTGGCGAACGGGTTTTGATTATCCGCTAGCATGACAGCCTCAGAAGGGAGCGACGGGCATGAGCGGATTCTTTTCACAGGCACTGGTGTTGCTGGGTGCCGCGCTGTTGTTGTTGCCGCTGTTCCAGCGGCTCGGGCTGGGCAGCATCCTCGGCTATCTGGCGGCGGGGCTGGCGGTGGGGCCGCTGGGGCTGGCACTGATTCCCGAGCACCAGCAGGTGTTGCACTTTGCCGAGCTGGGCGTGGTGTTGATGCTGTTTCTGGTGGGGTTGGAACTGGCGCCGCAGCAGCTGTGGGCGCAGCGCCGGCGCTTGCTGGGGCTGGGTGGCAGCCAGGTGGTGCTGAGTACGGCGCTGATTGGTGTGGCCTTCTGGTTGCTGGGCTATGGGGGCAAGGCCAGTGTGGCCATCGGCGCCACCCTGGCGCTGTCGTCCACCGCCTTTGTGGTGCAGATGCTGGTGGAAACCAACCAGCTGGGATCCCCCCAGGGACGCTCGGCGTTTTCCATTTTGCTGTTTCAGGATCTGGCGGTGATCCCGGTGCTGCTGCTGCTGCCGGTGCTGGCCGGCCAGCAGCAGGGGGGCCAGCACCCGCAATTGCTGTGGGGGCTGGCGGCGCTGGTGGCCATGGCGGTGGCCGGTAAATACCTGCTCAACCCGTGGCTGGGGCGGTTGGCCCGCTTGCGCAATCGTGAGCTGATGACCGCCAGCGCCCTGCTGCTGGTGCTGGGCTCGGCGGCGTTGATGGATTACCTGAAGTTGTCCATGGGCCTGGGGGCCTTCGTGGCCGGCATGCTGCTGGCCAACTCGCCCTATCGGGAGCAATTGGAAACCGATATCCAGCCATTCAAGGGCCTGTTGCTGGGCCTGTTCTTTATGGCCATCGGCATGTCCATGGATTTGCGCCTGCTGGTGCAAGACCCGGGCACCGTGGCCCTGTTCCTGGTGTTGCTGCTGGCGCTCAAGGCGCTGGTATTGATGCTGCTGGGGCGGATTCGGCGGGTGCCGGGGCGCAATACCCTGCTGTTTGCCGTGCTGCTTAGCCAGGGCGGGGAATTTGCCTTTGTGCTGCTGACCCAGGCCCAGGCGCTGGCCCTGTTGCCGCCGACCCTGGTGGCGCAGCTCAATTTGGTGGTGGCGCTGTCCATGGCCAGCACCCCCCTGCTTCTCAAGCTGGTCAACCGGGTATGGCCGGAATGCCCGCGTCAGGCGGGGCCGGCGCAAGCGGATGATGAACTGCCGGATCATCATCCCAGAGTGGTGATTGCCGGGCTCGGCCGTTTCGGCCAGATTACCGCGCGGATTCTGGTGGCACGCAAGATTCCCTTTACCGCGCTGGATTCCGACCCGGACGAGATCGCCCTGCTGCGCCGTTATGGTAATGACGTCTACTTCGGTGATGTCACCCGCCTGGACCTGCTTCATAGCGCGGGTCTGGATCAGGCCCGGGTGCTGGTGCTGGCGGTGGATGTGGTGGAAGACTCGCTGAAAGTGGTGGCGCTGGTGCGTGACCACTTTCCCCAGGTGACCATCGTGGCCCGCGCCCGGGATCGTCAGCATGCCTATCGGCTGCATGAGCTGGGGGTGGAGCTGGTGATACGGGAAACCTTTGAATCGGCCCTGCTCAGTGCGCGGCTGACGCTGATGCAGCTGGGCGTGCCGGAGTCCACCGCCATCGAACTGGTGCGCGGCTTCAAGGACGTGGATGAACGGTTGTTACGGGAGCAGGTAGCCCACCATGGCGATACCGAGAAGCTGATGGAGAGCAGCCGGCGTGGTCGGGCGGAACTGGAATCGTTGTTGTCCGATTCCTCTTGAGACAGGCTTTTCGGGCGCAGGGCGCTGCCATGTTCGGTGGCGCCGCTGACCGGACGCCACCGAAGGGTTTGCAGTAAGCCTTACAGCTGCAGTTTGCCCAGGCCGCGGCGAATGGCCTGATCCAGGCCGGCTTTCACTACCGGCGCAATCAGCGGCAGCTTGCCGTCGAATTCGATGGTGTAGTCCAGCTGGCTGCCGCCATTGGCGGTGGCGGAAAAGCGCATCACCCCCTTGTGGTTTTTCAGCGGGCTGCCCTTGCTGATCTTGTATTCGATCAGCTCGTTGGGCACCACCTTGGTCACTGTTTCTTCGAACGGCGGCGCAATCAGGATACGCATGCGGCGGGTGGAACCGACGCCGTTGACGCTGTCGGTGCCATCTTTCACCCGGCGGATCTTGGCCGGTGCAAAGATGGTTTCCAGGTTGTGGTGGTCACTGAGGAAGTCGAACAGCTTGTCCACGGAGAAAGGGAAAGTCTTGGTAATCTCGATACGCTGCATGCGTGGCTCCGGAAAACGGTAGGTAAACAGGCTGTTGATTGTGCCTAACGGGACTCAGGGAACAAGGTTAATTCGGGCCATAGCGATCATGACCCTGCAGGTTTTAGCGCCGCCTGCATCATTGCCAGCAGCCCGCCGGCGGCGTCATCGTCGGCCAGGGCGGCAAGCACCGAACGCTGGTTTTCCTGCGGCTGATTCTGGCTGGCCTTGGTCTTGCCTTCCAGCCGGTCAATGCGGATTTCCAGTCCCACCAGCGAGGCCAGCAGCCGGTCGATGAACTCCGCCGGCGCATCTGCCAGTGACCAGGGCTGCGAAAAGCGCTGCTCCTGCTGGCGCGTCAGGGTGTCGACCTGCTGGCGCACCCAGCCGCTGTCATCGACCAGCCGCAGCTGTCCATGGGCATGCACCACGGCGTAATTCCAGGTGGGCACCACCTTGCCGTGGCGCGGCTTGCTGGCGTACCAGGAGGGCGAGATATAGCCGTCGGCGCCATGGAAAATCACCAGGCAGGCTTGCGGTTGCGACAGGGTGCTGAGCGGGTTGGCCCGTGGCACATGGGCTTGCAGTGTGCCGCCCGCCTGGTCCAGCACAAAGGGCAGATGATGGGCCTGTAGCCCGGCCTCGTTGCAGAGCACCAGGGTGCCGAGCGGTGCCGCATGGATCAGCCGCTGCAGTGCGGCCGGGTCCTGTTCCCTGAAGGCGGAAGGAAGATACATAAGCGTTCCAGCGGATGATGCCATGGTGTCATGACCATAGCAGCTGGCCGGCTTTGTGTATCAGAACCGTTGCGGGCCAAACACCAGCATGGCGGGGAACAGAATCGCCAGCAGCGCCAGCATGACCAGAATGGACAGGCCCACCGCCTTCCAGTTGGACGCCAGCGCATGGCCCTGTGCCTGATGGCGCTGCAGGTCATCGCCCTGATTGAGGCTGCCGATCTGGAGCATTACCAGCATCTGACCCAGATGGAACAGCAGGCCCGGCACCTGCGGCGGTAGCGCAAACGCCAGGGCGATGGCAATGGCAAGAATCAGCACCGACAGGCCCAGCAGGCTGAGCCCGCGGGCGGTATCACCGCGCTTGCTTTCATTGAGGTAGAGCAGCACTCCGCCGGCCACGGCAGAGCCAAGCAGGGAGGCGATGCCGATACCGGAGACCTTGAAAGGCCGGCTGTCGGCGGCGAACGTGTCGCGGGTATTGCCGCCGCTCTGCAGCTCGGCTTGCGGGGTGCGGTAAAAATCGTTCACGGGGTCCCTCCCGAAGTGGTGGATTGTCAGTGTTGGCTGTCCTGGCCCATTAGCCACAGGGTAAGCGCACCGGCGTCCATGTCTCGGCAGCCGGTCACATTCTCTCCGGCCCAGAGCGGCGAGAACTCGCCGCTGCCGTGATTTTCCGCCAGGGTGCGCAGCGGATTGGTGAGATTGCCGGCCAGCGGAAACGCCGGTGCCTGCACGCTGATTGGCCCCAGCTCGCGTATCAGTCGATTGACCATGCCGCGGGCCGGCCGGCCGGAGAACACATTGGTGACGGCGGTATGGCGGCCGCGTTCGGATTGCAGCCACTGGCGATGGATGGGTTTGGTGGTGGCCTGCGGGCAGAGCAGGTAGCAGGTGCCTGCCTGTACCGCGCTGGCGCCCAGGGTCAGTGCCGCCCGGGCCGCCTGCGGCGAGGCAATGCCGCCGGCGGCAATCACCGGCAGACTGACCGCCTCGACAATCTGCGGTAGCAGGCTGAAGGTGCCCTGCTGCAGGCTCAGATCGTCACTCAGGAAATGCCCGCGGTGGCCACCGGCTTCCCAGCCCTGGGCGATAATGCCATCGGCGCCGTTGGCCGCCAGCCAGCGAGCTTCGTCGACGGTGGTGGCGCTGGACAGCACCGTGCCACCCCAGCCCTTGATATGGTTCAACAGGGCCCGGGACGGCAAGCCATAATGAAAGCTGACCACCGCCGGACGAAAGGCTTCCAGCACCTCGGCGCTGGCGGCATCGAAGGGCTGCCGTGAGGGCGTCGCCGGTGGTGTCGGCACCGGCTCGCCCAGTTCCTGGAAATACGGTGCCAGGGTGTCTGCCCATGTCTGCATGGCAGATGGGTTGGAAGCCGGCGAAGTATGGCAGAAAAAATTGACGTTATAGGGCTGCGTGGTGGCCTGGCTCAACGCGGTCAGTTGTTGATGCAGACCGTTGGCATCGAGCATGCCGGCCGGCAAGGAACCCAGCCCGCCGGCATTGCTCACCGCCGCCGCCAGTCGCCAGTCCTGTACTCCGGCCATGGGCGCCTGGATCAGCGGCAGCTGACTGGCGAACAGAAGTTGGTGTGTCATTGAAGGCATCCGTATAAAAAACCTGAAACCGGTTGGTGATCGATTATTCCGCCCTGGCATCCGCGCCATGTTCGGAAAGCTGCGCCCCGAACCACCGATGGATGGCGGTAAGCAGTGTCAGGTCGGTGGTGGTGAAGGTGATCTGACCGCCATTGGGCAGATCACTGTAGCCGATCTGGATATCGCTGGCGCCGGCCTGCAAGGCCTGGAGCCCGGGCATATGGTCGCCATGCAGGGTGGCCGGGTCGCGGTAATTGCCTTGCTGGAAACGCCGGGCTTCGTGACTCAGGTGCTGGCGGATCAGCGCGATCTGCTTGTTGTCTGCCGGATCCCGGACGATGACCTGCTCGACCCCGCCGGTGGTGGTCATACGGAAAATGTGCAGGGTCCTGGCCATATCGAACGGCATCACGGTGTGCGCCATCTGGTGCACGTGTTGCTGCTGGGTTTGGGCCCACAGCGTGCCACTAACGGTCAGACAGACCAGGGCAAGGAGAATCTTGCGGCGGCGTTGGCCGGGCCGGGATACGTTCACGGGTGTGGCGTCCTGGGGAATGGGGTCATGTTATGGAGAGTCTGCCACAGGGCCGACCCCTGCCGTAATGGCAAATCTCCTACGCGGGTGTCGGTCTGCGGGTACCGGCAGGGTACGCACGGGTCTGTGGCCGGTACCCGCAAGGGTCAGGGTGTGGTGGCTGATTCTGGCTCCGACGCCGGTTGAGGTGGCTGCACGTCGGCACTGCCAATGCCGCGCGGGTCGCTGGCGGCGGTGACCTTATTGGTTTGCAGATTCCAGAGGATGGCCTGCATGTTGCCGTAGCGGCGGCCGGTGGAGACCACCTTGTGGCCGCGCAGCATCAGCGACTTGGCCGCCGGGCTGCCGACAAACGCGGGTTCCGCCTGCACTTCATCGGGCAGGTACTGGTGGTGAAAGCGCACCCGACTGACCCAGTCCTGCACCGGCTTGCCGTCGGCGGCGGCCATCACGCCCAGCATCACCATGGAGATGATACGGCTGCCACCGGGGGTGCCGAGGATCGCTACCCGGTCGTTGAATTCCACGAAGGTGGGGCTCATTGAGGACAGTGGGCGTTTGCCCGGGGCAATGGCATTGGCACTGCTGCCCACCAGCCCATAGGCGTTGGGCACGCCGGGTTTGGCGGAGAAGTCGTCCATCTCGTCATTGAGCAGCACGCCGGTGCCCGGGGCCACGAAACCGCTGCCGAACGGCAGGTTGATGCTGAGCGTGGCGGCCACCCGGTTGCCCTCGCTGTCGAGCACCGACAGGTGGGTGGTATGGAAGCCTTCCTCGGTGGTGATGGGCTTGCCGAGGCTGGCGCTGGGGGTAGCCTTGTCCAGCTGGATACTGGCGGCGCGCTGCTTGGCGTAGTCTTCGCTCAACAGTTTTCCCACAGGGTTATCCACAAAGTCCGGGTCGCCCAGGTAGCGGGCCCGATCCTGGTAGGCGCGCCGCATGGCTTCCACAGTAAGGTGTGGAAGTAAGTCTTCGCTAATCTCGCCACCATTGAATTGGCTGAGGATGTTGAGCGCTTCGCCCATGACAACACCGCCGGAAGACGGTGGCGGCGCGGAGATGATGCGGCCACCACGGAAGTGGCTGACAGTGGGCGTGCGTTCCACCACCTGATAGTTATTCAGGTCATCCCGGGTCCAGATACCGCCGGCCTGCTGGACACCGTCGACCAGCTTTTGCGCCACCTCGCCCTGGTAGAAACCGGCCCGTCCGTTTTGTGCCAGCAGGGTCAGGGTACGGGCCAGATCCGGCTGTTTGATCACATAGCCGTCCTCCGGCACCTTGCCATTGTGCAGGAACAGGCGCGCGGCTTGCGGAAAGCGGTTGAGGATGTCGACCCGGTATTCGGCCAGCTTGCGGTAGCGGGCTTCCACCGGAAAGCCGTCGCGGGCCAGCTGGATGGCCGGTGCCAGGGTGGTACTCAGTGGCAGCTTGCCGTAGTGACTTGCCAGGTAAACAAAGGCCGCAGCCTGGCCGGGGATGCCGGCGGCGCTGGGGCCGTTGATGGCCCAGTCGCGCATCACCTTGCCGTGCTTGTCCTGGTACATGTTGGCGGTGGCGGCCGCCGGGGCCTTTTCGCGGGCATCCACAACGGTTTGTTTGCCGTCGCTCTGGCGGTGCAGCAGCCAGAAACCGCCGCCGCCCATGCCGGACGCATAGGGCTCTACTACCGCCAGCGCCGCGGCTACCGCTACGGCGGCATCAAAGGCGTTGCCGCCCTGGTTGAGGATTTTCATGCCGGCGGCGGTGGCCAGCGGATGAGCGCTGGCAATGGCATTCTTGCCGGGGCCGGCGGCCTGGGCGGACAAACTGATGATAAGCAGCAGTGAAAGCAGATAGCGCATGGGGGTTCCTCCGTGAAAGCCGGTGGGCTTGTTCTGCGGGTACAGGCGAAAGGCCGTACTGACAGCAGAATGCGTCCGGCGTTGTTTTTATGGCAGCCGCCGCAAGTGACAACGTGACTCAGTCTTGTCTGGCCCGGCCAGCTGATACCCGCGCCGCCAGCCCTGGAGCGCGGTCCGGGCCCGGGAAAATCCTGTCCCGCCTGACGGCGTTGCAGCTCGGGCTTGTGATTGTCTTTTTATTTCTGTGCGTTATTTCTGTCGTGCCTTGCGCTTTTCTTCCAGCGCATCGGCCACCAGCGGTGGCACAAAGTTGTTCACGTTGCCGTCCAGCAGGGCAATCTCGCGGATCAGCGAGCTGGAGATGAACGACAGGTGCTCGGCCGGGGTCAGAAACACGGTTTCCAGCTCCGGGGCCAGCTGGCGGTTCATGTTGGCCAGCTGGAATTCGTATTCGAAGTCACTGACCGCGCGCAGCCCCCGCAGCAGGATGTTACCGCCCTCTTCCTTGCAGAAATGCGCCAGCAACTTGGAGAAGCCGGTGACCCGCACATTCGGCAGGTGCGCCAGCACCCGGGTGGTCAGGTCGACCCGTTCTTCCAGGCTGAACAGCGGGCCTTTCTTCTCGCTGGCGGCAATGCCCACCACCACTTCGTCGAACATCTTGGCGGCCCGTTCCACCAGGTCCAGGTGACCATTGGTGATCGGGTCGAAGGTGCCGGGATAGATTACGCGGTTGGTCATGCTTGGCTCACTCTGTCGCTGCGTCAGGGCTGCCGGACGCGTCATCACCGGCCCAGTGCCGGTGGCGGGGTCGCTTCCGACAGCCACAATGCCCGCAAGGATACCGCAAGGTGCCGTCACTGTGCAGGGTGAGCACGATTCAGGCCGTTCGCAGGCCGGCGGCGCCCTGTTGCAGGTAATGACGGGCACTGGCGCGGATGGCCTGTTCGATCGGCGCCGGCGCCATGCCTTGTTGGGCCATAAAGGCCGCGCTGGTGGCGGTGTCGAAGCGGGTGGGGTGGATAAAATGCAGGGCCTCGGGCGCCGTCTGCATCAAGGTTGCCAGGCCCGGCAGTTTAAGCAGCGCGGCCAGTAGCCCCAGTGGCACATGCTGGCGCGGTGCTCGCCGCCCCAGCTCGTCAGCCAGCATCGCCAGCAGCCCTTGCAGGTTGGGGGTCGCCGGGTCCAGCGCCAGCAGACGCGACGGCGGGGCTTTGGCCAGAGCCGCTTGGGCGATCAGGGCGCTCAGGGTGTCTACCGCCACCAGTGGCAGCCAGTGGGCCGGACTGCCCGGTACCATGGCCAGTCGCCCACCGGCGAGGTTGTGAATCAGGCTGTAGAGCGGCTGGGCCGGGTCCAGCAGGCCACTGTGGCTGTGACCGGCGACGGTGGCAGGCTGGACTTCCACCAGCTCGATATCCTGTTCGGCGGCCCGCTGTCGGACCCTCAGGGCCGCTTCCAGTTTGCTGGCCTCGTAACCCCCGGCGCGCTGGTAGACCCGTTGCCAGCGGCTGTTATCCGGGTGGTCGGGAGCAATGCCCAGGCGCGCCAGATGGGCCTGGTTTTCCAGCATAAAGCCGCTGATAAAGACCAGCCGACAGCCTTGCTGGCGGGCCAGTTCCGCCACGGCCAGGCTGCCCTGGGTATTGGTGCGCCGGGCATTGTCGCGATCCAGTCCCCAGGCAAACCGGGCGCCCAGATGAATGATGGCGCTGAGGGGCGGCAACGGGGAGCGGATGCCCAGCCCGGGCTGATCGAGATCCCCGGCGATGGCGTCGACCAGGTGGCCCCGGCCCCCCAGTGCGGTGATGGTCTGTTGCAGGGCCGGCAGCGTCTGCGGGCGGCGCATTAATGCCAGTACGTGATGGCCGCGGGCGGTCAGTTCGGCACCCAGGTGGCGGCCGATAAAGCCGCTGGCACCGGTAATCAGAAAGGTCATGACAGGCTCCTTGTAGTGGCTGACAGCGTCATGCTCAGCTATAGAGTATGCTCTAAGGTCAAGCTGCCGATCAGGAACAGCCCATGCGCATCGCCGAACTGGAAGCCCGCACCGGTATCAATCGCCACACCCTGCGTTATTACGAAAAGGAAGGGCTGTTGCTGGAGGTGGGTCGCGGGGCCAACAATTATCGGGATTATCCGGAAAAGGCCGTGGAGCGGGTGGCCATGGTGAGCCAGCTCAAGGGGCTGGGCTTTTCCCTGCGCGAAATCCGTGATGTGCTGGATGCCCTGCGCAGCAACACGATTGATTGTCAGCAGGGAGCGGCACTGATGGCGGAGAAAAAAACGCTGGTGGACAAAAGGATTGCTGAGTTGAAAAGCGTTAGCGCCCTGTTGGGCCGTGAACAACAACGCCTGGAAGACAGCGCCCGGGCCCAGCGGGAAAAGACCGGCCGCTAATGGGGCGCCACCAGCCGCGATTTAACGCAGCGAGCATGACGGCTTGGGCACCTCAATACAGCCGTGTGGAGCGCGTGCGCCTGTTGTTGTTGCATGGCAGTTGGGCATTGCCGCTGGTGCTGTTTCTCCAGTTTGCCTTTTTCCCCTGGTTCGAGGGCTTTGTGCAGATCGCCCATTGCCAGCACTACCGGCTGTTCGATGGCGACCAGGTGACGGGTCTGCAGCTGGTGATCTACGGGCTGTTTGTGGGCTTGCCGGTGATGCTGGCGTTGACGGTGCTGGCCCTGGAAGGACGACGAAGTTACCGCAGTCTGAGGCTGGGCCAGTTTCCGCTGCCCGGCGAAAAGGTCTGGCGCCCTACCCGTTATCTTTATGGTGGCAAGGCACGTCTGCGTGCCGGGCTGTTTTTCCTGCTGGTGGCGTTGTTGTTGGCGTTCTGTATGCAGGGCTACGTATGGGCCGGGCAGTTCATGCAGCGGGCCTCGCCGGATCTGACCGTCTGCCTGCAACCGTGGGGAGAGTCAGGGGACCGGCGGTGAATGAATCCGCAACCTCAGCCGGGAGTCAGTATGAGTGAAAAACCGCTATCCGTGGTGGCCGCCGAGGTGCCAGCGCGCGCCATTGCCAGCCAGTATCCGCCGCCTTTTGCAGCCCTGATGCTGGGCCGCGAAAAGCGGGCGCTGGGCGAGGTGTTCGGGCTCGACCAGTTCGGCGTCAATCTGACCCGGCTGGCGCCGGGTGCCCGCTCTGCGCTGCGGCATTGCCATACCCGGCAGCAGGAGTTTGTCTATATTCTGGAGGGGCATCCCACCCTGTATACCGACGCCGGAGCCACCCGGCTGTCACCGGGCATGTGCGCCGGCTTTGTGGCCGGCGATGGCAACGGCCATCATCTGATCAATGAAAGTGATGCGGCGGTGCTGTATCTGGAAATCGGTTCCCGGGTGGCGGGTGATGAAGGCCATTACCCGGATGATGATCTCAAGGCCAGCCAGGTCGATGGCCGGTGGCAGTTCACCCACAAGGACGGCACGCCCTACTAACACACGGCGCCGGCAGTACCGCATGGCTGGTATGAATCCTGCTATGCCAGTCACGGGGCAGGCCAATGGTGGCCCGACATTAATGGCCGGGCTTGCCCGGTAACGGTTGAGGAGCGGAAAGTCACATGTCAATGCAGGAAATGCTGACCTTGCTGGCCGGCTGGGCGGTCATCGGTGGCGTCATTTGTTTTTTTGTCGCCCGGCTGCGCGGTCGCAAACCGTGGCTGCACCTTGTGGTGGGGTTCGGGCTGGGTTTTATTCCGGTGGCCTGGCTGATTTATGTCGTCTGGTTATTCTACCAGCCGGTGGACGCCGGCAAGGGCTAGCGGTGATCTGCCTTGCCCTTGCGCTGGATCAAGGGCGTGCCGATGTGGCGGGCCGATAATCGGGGTTGCGATAACGGGCACAGGGAGAGAGGCCATGTCGGTAACCAGTGATCTACAGGACACCATCAATGCCATGGTGGACGATCACCGCGGCATTGTGGCGTCGGTCGAAAGCACCGGCACCATGACCAAACGGCTGGCGGCGGTGGGGGTGGAATCCACCGAGGAAAACCGTCGTCAGTACCGCAGTCTGCTGCTGGATACCGCCGGGCTGGGGGATTTCATCAGTGCCGTGATCCTGTTCGAGGAAACCCTCACCCAGCGCGATGATGAAGGCGCGCCGCTGCCGACCGTGGCCGCCGGCCAGAAGATTGTCCCCGGCATCAAGGTGGACAAGGGCAAGGGCCCGCTGCCGGGGGCCCCCGGCGATCTGATTACCTATGGTCTGGATGGCCTTGAAGAACGCCTCAAGGGCTACCGCGAGCATGGTGCCCGCTTTGCCAAGTGGCGCGAGGTCTACCCGGTGAGCCCGACCAACCCCACCGTCCTGGGGCTTGCCGCCAATGCGGAAATGCTGGCCCGTTACGCGGCGGTGTGTCAGTCCGTGGGGGTGGTGCCGATCGTCGAACCAGAGGTGCTGATTGACGGCGACTATAGCCTGGAGCGCGCCGAACAGGTCAACGAAGCGGTCTGGCACAGTGTTTTCCACGCGTTGCACTGCCACGGCGTCACTCTGGAGCACATGATCCTCAAGCCCAGCATGGTGGTGCCAGGCAAGGAGCATGGTCCGGCCACGCCGGAAGTGGTGGCCGCGTCGACATTGAAGATCCTGCGCCGGGCGGTGCCGGCGGCGGTGCCCAGCATCAACTTCCTGTCCGGCGGTCAGAGCCCGGAACAAGCCACCGTCAACCTCAATGCCATCAATCAGCTGCGCGGTACTGCGCCATGGCAGTTGAGCCTGTCGTTCGGGCGGGCGCTGCAGGAGCCGGTATTGAAAGCCTGGCACGGCCAGCCGGAAAATCGCGACGTGGCCCAGCGCGCCCTGCTCAAGCGGGCATGCCTTAACAGCCTGGCCCGGCGCGGTGATTACCAGACGGCATTCGAGAACGAGGAGCCGGGCCAGTTACCCGGAACCTGAGGCAGTTGCATGGTGTGTCATCGCAGGCCGCCGGAGTGGCGGCCTGCGGTGACGCAGCGAAGGCTTACTTGAGGAAGAACTTGAAGGCCAGGCGATGCATGCCGCGATCATAGGGCGGCAGGATGTGCTTGGTGCCGTTGAACTTGCCCTTGCGGTAAATGCCCTTGGCCTTGGAGAAGGTCAGGAACCCTTCCGGACCATGGTAGGCACCCATGCCGGAGGCACCGATACCACCGAAGGGAATATCGTCCACGCCTACATGGGAAATGGTGTCATTGAGGCAGACACCGCCTGAATGGGTGTTCTTGAGCACCTTGTCGCAGTTGCTCTGGTTCCAGTCAAAGTAATAAAGCGCCAGCGGCCGCGGGCGGTCGTTGACGTGTTCGATGGCGTCATCCAGCGTCTGGTAGGGAATCACCATCATCAGCGGCCCGAAGATCTCATCCTGGGCAATCTGCATATCATCCTTCACGTTCAGCACCAGGGTGTGGGGAATCTTCTGGCTATTGCTGAAATCCTCGTTGGCCGGGTTGATCTCGATGATCTGCGCACCTTTTTCCCGGGCATCGTCCAGATAGCTACGCAGACGGCTGTGCTGGCGCTGATTGACGATGGCGGTGTAATCCGGGTTGTCGACCATGGTCGGGTAGGATTGGGCGACCTGTGCCTGCCAGGCTTCCACGAATTCCTGCACGCGGTTTTCCGGGCAGAGGATGTAGTCCGGCGCCACGCAGGTCTGGCCGGAGTTCAGGCATTTGCCGAAGGCGATGCGTTCGGCGGCATCCTTCATGGGGAAATCCTGGCCGATGATACAGGGGCTCTTGCCACCCAGCTCCAGGGTTACCGGCGTCAGGTTGGCGGCGGCGGCGCGCATGATGTGCTTGCCCACCGGGGTGGAGCCAGTGAACAGCAGGTGGTCAAACGGCAGGCTGGAGAACGCCTGAGCCACGTCCACCTCGCCGTTAACCACGGCGACCTGGTCTTCCGGGAAGGTTTCAGCAATCAGTTTTTCCAGCAGTGCACCGGTGGCGGGAGTGGCTTCACTCATCTTCACCATTACCCGGTTGCCGGCGGCCAGGGCGGTGATCAGCGGCACAACGGCCAGCTGGATGGGGTAGTTCCAGGGCACCATGATGCCCACCACGCCCAGCGGCTGGTATTCCACCCAGGTCTTGCCCGGCCATTGCAGGGCGCCGACCTTGCGCTTCTGTGGTTTCATCCACTTGCGCAGCTTCTTGGTGGTGTACTTGAGGCCTTCCAGGGTGATCAACAGCTCCGCCAGCTTGGTTTCATCGCTGGCGCGGTTGCTGAAGTCGTCGTTGATCGCGCGGACCCAGGCATCAGCGTGATCAAGCAGCATCGGCTTGATGCGGTTGATCAGCTCAATGCGTTGCTCGGCACTGGGATAGGGTTGTTTACGGTACGCCGCTTTCTGGGCAGCGAAAATCTTTTGCATCCGCTCTAGGGCGGCGCTGTTACTGTGCAGCTCTTTGACTTCAGCGACCATGGTGCTAACTCTCCCGGGTCAGTATTGCGTTATCATAATGATTAAAAATTAACCTTGATGCTGATTTTTAGAGTAATTACTCTAAGAGTCAACATGCTGTTTAGAAAACACAACATTTGGCCTGATATGACCTGCAGACATCTTTCATGCAACACCAGCGCTCCGCCTGCGGTGACCGTGCCGGTACCCTCGGCAGGGCGGCGGGGGGTGAACTGATCATGGCGTCCACCAAGGACCGTATCCTGGAAACCAGCCTGGACCTGTTCAATCGTCGGGGTGAGCGCAATGTGACCACCAACCACATTGCTGAGGCGCTGGGCATCAGCCCGGGGAACCTCTATTACCATTTTCGCAACAAGAGTGTGATCGTGGCGGCCCTGTTTGGTCGTTACGAAGAACAGTTCCTGGCATTGCTGGCGGCGCCCCAGGGGCCGCTGACCTGGCGTGACAAGGTCCATTATTTCGAGGGGATTCTGGCCTCACTCTGGCAGCACCGCTTTTTTCATCGTGATCTGGGCCATTTCCTTAACCAGGATGACGAGCTCAACGGCCGTTATCGCACCTTTGTCTCGACGGTGTTCGAGCGCGGTCTGGTGATTTACCGGGAACTGCGTGCCAGCGGTATTCTGGAAATGGATGACGAGCAGTTGAGTGGTTTGATGGTCAACACCTGGGTGCTGGTGTCGTCCTGGGCCGGCATGGTCCATGGCCTGTATCCGCAGGCTGGCGAAGACGAGGCGCTGGACGAGAAATTGATCCGCCAGGGTATGTACCAGCTGATCTGTCTGGAAGAGCCCTTCCTGCGGGGGGAGGCCCGCGAGCACCTGGCGGAAATGCAGGCCCGCTATCGCATGGGCGATTCCCTGGCGCTGTTGCTTGGCAACCAGCCGGGGCTGGCGCGCACCGGTTCCTGAACCACGGTATAACAATGACGGGAGCAACAATGACCACCTACACCGGCAGTTGTCATTGCGGGGCAGTCCGTTTCCAGGCGGACGGTGAATTGAGGGGAGCCATGGCCTGCAATTGCTCCCTCTGCCAACGGCGCGGTTCGTTACTGTGGTTTGTGCCGGCGGATAATTTTCGCGTTCTTGAGGGCCGCGACAGCCTGGCCAGCTATACCTTCCACAAGCACGTGATGAAGCATCGCTTCTGCCCGGTCTGTGGCATTCATACTTTCTGCCAGGGTGTAGATGCCCGGGGCAACGCCATGGTGGCGGTGAATATTCGCTGTCTGGAAGGCATTAATCTCGGCAAGGTGCCGATCAAGCATTTTGACGGGCGCGCGCTCTAGGCACTTTGCGACAGCGGGCGGAAGCCTTGAATAAAGGCCAGCAAGCGCTGTTCCAGCCAGAAATCCTGCGGCCCACTGACAAAACCCACATGGCCACCATGCTCGCTCAATTCCAGGGTAACCGCCGGACCCAGATCCTGTTGCCGTGGCAGCGTGGCTGGCGTCATGAAGGGATCGTCGCGATTCTGCAGCATTAGTGTCGGCGTGCGTATATCCCGCAAGCGCGGGCCGGCGGAGCATTCCGCGTAATAATGATTGACGTCGCGGAAACCGTATAGCGGAGCGACGATGCGATTGTCGTAACGCCAGAAGGAACGGATATCACTCATGTCCAAGCGGTGCAGGCGCCGGGCTTCATCCGGGTTCACCCTGTCGAGATGCTGTTTCTGACGAGCAAAGTGATCCAGCAGTTCCTTCAGCAGGTGTTGCCGGTAAAGTCGTGACAGGCCCCGGTCCAGGCGACTGGCGCAGAGGTCCAGGCGTAGCGGCGCGCATACCGACACCACCGCGTCCAACTTGCCACTGTCGGCCCGTGCCAGCCAGTTGAGCAGCCGGCTGCCGCCCAGGGACACCCCAATGGCCACCCGGCTGCCGCCGGGGTCGGTGGCGGCAACATGCTCGATGACCGCGTTGACATCATCGATTTCGCCGGCGTGATAGCACAGCGCCGTATCATTGGGGTGCCGTGCGCCACGGCTGTTGATGGCCACCGAGCGAATGCCGGCGTCGGCCAGAATACGCTGCAAGCCACGCATGTAATGGGAGTCACTGCAGCCGGACAGGCCGTGCAACAGCAATACGGTGAGCTGATCCGGGCGTGATTGCGGTCCGGCCCAGTCGAGCAGCAGATGATCGCCATCTGCCAGGGGCAGGGTTTCGGTCTGTCGTTCCACCTCAGGCAATGTCCGTCCCAGCGGGCCCCACAGGGTCTGCAGGTGGGCATTGCGCAGCCACAGCGGTGGCTGGAAAGAGGAAGCAACGATTTCGCCCATAACGGTATCCCGTGGCTGAAGGAAGTAGTCAAGCCTATGTTAGCGCCTGTCGGCCATGCTGCCACCGTTGATCAATGCCGGGGCGATTTCAGTCAAGCAAGACGCGTGTGGCTGGGTTCCCGGGAAATCTGCGCAAACAGACACTGGATGCATGGGCACCAGTGCGTGGATGATGGGTTAGTCATGCATGAACACGGTGAGGGTAGGCAATGTGTTTCCGGTTCGTCAGTGATGCTGGCCGGGCTCTGATGGCGACCCTGTTAATGGTCGTCAGTGGGCGAGCCGGCGCCGCCGATTTTCAGTTGTGGAGCCCGGATCTGGGCCAGCCGCCGCAAATTACCAGCAGATATGTCTATAACGGTCTGGGTTGCCAGGGCGGCAATGTGTCGCCGGCGCTGCAATGGCGTCATCCGCCGGCGGGCACGCGCAGTTTTGCGGTGACCGTCCATGACCCGGACGCGCCCGGTGACGGCGGGTGGTGGCACTGGCTGGTGTTTAATATTTCCGCCGATGTGCGGGCGATCCCGGTCGGCGCCAGCGGCACCGATGCCATGCCGGCCACGGCGGTGGAAAGCCGCACGGATTTCGGGAAACCCGGTTATGGTGGCCCTTGCCCGCCGCCGGGCGATGCGCCACACCGTTACCGCTTCCGGGTGGTGGCGCTGGATGTTGCGACGCTGCCGCTGGATGCGCAGACGCCTGCCGCCCAGGTCGGTTTCATGATCAACCAGCATCGTCTCGCCGAGGCGCAAATACAGGTAACATACGGGCGCTAATCACCAGGAGTCGCTATGCGCCGTTTTTTCGACAACCAGCCCTTTGTGGCCGGTCAGCCCATCGAGCTGGGGGCCGACGCCAGCCATCATATCGGCAAGGTGCTGCGCATGGCGGTGGGTGATGAGCTGGTGGTGTTCAATGGCGATGGCGGCGAATGGGCCGCCCGTATTACCGCGATCAGCAAGAAGGCGGTGCAGGTGGAGCCGTTGCGGTTTATCGCCGATGACCGCTGTGCCCCCCTGGCGGTGACCGTGGCGCTGCCCATGATCAAGGGCGACCGTATGGACTACGCCATCCAGAAGGCCACCGAACTGGGCGCGGCACATATCGTGGTGCTGGATACCGAACGTTGCGAGGTGCGCCTGAAAGGCGAACGCCAGGACAAGAAGCTGGCGCATTGGCGGCAGGTCATTACCAGCGCCTGCGAGCAGTGCGGGCTCAACCGGCCACCAACCCTCAGTGGTGTGCTGCCGCTGGGTGACTGGCTGGCCAGTGAGCTGCCCGCCCTGCGCCTGGTGGCGCACCCGGGGGAAACGTCGTTCTCCCCCGTTACCCTGCGCCAACATAAGGCGCTGGCGTTGCTGACCGGGCCGGAAGGCGGCTTCTCCGATGACGAACTGGCCGCCGCCGCCACATCGGGGTTCACGGCTTTTGCCCTGGGCAACCGCGTGCTGCGGGCGGAAACCGCGCCGGTGGCGCTCCTGGCTGCGTTGTGGGCCTGGTACCAATGATGCCACCGAGGTTGCCGTTGCTGGTTTCCCTGCTGTACTTCGTTGGTCTGGGTCTGGCGTTGCGGGACTATGCTTTTATGCCCGGGTTGCTGGCGGTACTGTTGCTGTTGTCGCTGATAAGCGTGGTGCTGTATGCGCGCGACAAGCGGGCCGCCCGGCTGGGCCGTGACCGGACCCCGGAGAAAACCCTGCACCTGTATGCGTTATTGGGCGGCTGGCCCGGCGCCTGGCTGGCCCAGCAGGGGCTGCGCCATAAGACCCGCAAGCTGCCGTTCCGGCGTATTTTCCTGCTGACGGTGGTGTGCAACCTGCTGCTGCTGTGGTTGTTATTGTTCAGCCACTGGACCGATGGAGGTCGTGGCTGGCTGGATGGTCAGGTGCGGGTGTGGCAGTCCGCCCTGCCGGCACGGTATAACAGCCTTTTGACTTTGGCAGAGTGAATCCGGCGCAGGGGGACAGGGCCGCCATGCTTACCCGACTGGCTATCAGCAACTACCGTTCGGTGCTGGAACTGGTGGTGCCGCTGGCGCCGCTCAACGTGATTACCGGGGCCAACGGCAGCGGCAAATCCAATCTCTACCGTGCCCTGCGTTTGCTGGCGGCCACCGCCCGCGATGACGTGGTGGCCGCCCTGGCCGCCGAAGGCGGGCTGGATTCCACCTTCTGGGCCGGGCCGGAAACCATCACCACCGCCATGCGCCGTGGCCTGGTGCCGGTGCAGGGCGGGCCCCGCGATCATGGTCGCCGCCTGCGACTGGGGTTTAGCGACGACGATTACGGCTATCTGATCGAACTGGGGCTGCCCAGCCCGGACAGTACCTCGGCATTCAACCTGGACCCGGAGATCAAGCGTGAGCTGATCTGGGCCGGGGACGATTGCCGGCCGGCCACCACCTTGGTGGACCGGCGCGGGCCGGCGGTGAAGGTGCGCGATGACAGCGGCTGGAAAAGCCTGGCCCATCATCTCAACAGTTTTGACAGCCTGCTCAGCCAGGTGGCCGATGCGCGCAGCGCACCGCAAGTGCTGAGCCTGCGCGAGCGTATCCGTGGCTGGCGCTTCTATGACCATTTCCGCACCGACCGCGACGCGCCGGCCCGCCAGGTGCAGATCGGCACGCGCACGCCGGTGCTGCATCACGACGGCCGCGACCTGGCCGCAGCGCTGCAGACCATCCGCGAGATCGGTGACAGCGATGCCCTGGATGCGGCCATCGAGGATGCCTTCCCCGGCGCCCGGCTGACCATCGAACCGCTGGACGACGGCCGCCTCAAGCTGGCCTTTCACCAGTACGGTCTGCTGCGGCCGCTGACCGCCGCCGAGCTATCCGACGGCACCCTGCGTTACCTGTTGCTGGTGGCGGCGCTATTAACGCCGCGGCCACCCTCGCTGATGGTGCTCAACGAGCCGGAGAACAGCCTGCACCCGGATCTGTTGCCGGCGCTGGCGCGGCTGATCGAGCAGGCCAGCCAGCTCAGCCAGCTGTGGGTGGTCAGCCATGCGGCACCACTGGTGGAAGCGCTGGCGGCGCACCCTATCAGCCACCCTGTGGAGCTCTACAAGGAACTGGGCGAGACCCGCGTGGCGGGCCAGGGGCTGCTCAATACCCCCAAATGGCGCTGGCCGGAGACCTCCTGACGCCAGCGTTACTTTCCAGCAAGGTTCACGGAAGAAAGTTGTCATGAGACTACCGGACGATGTGCAGCTGGAACTGCTCGATCAGGGAAAATTGCGGCCATAAAAAAGGTTCATCGCGGAATTGCGGGAAACGGATTTCCCCGCCCGGATTTCGCCTGTAGGCGAGTCACTTCTTTGTGCTGCGACAAAGAAGTCACCAAGAAAACGCACCCTCACCGGCAGCCCGGCAAAGCCGGGTCCCCACTGCAGAGATTCCGTGCTTAACGGGGCCGCAGGCTTTTGTGTTACCGACCCCGGCCAGCAAATTGGTGGAGAGAGGGAACCCCCGCAGGGGGCGACAAACCCGGGGGCCCTTCTTGACTCGGCTTCGCCTCGGCCTTCGGCCCGCACTGGTGTGCGTTCAGTCGCTAAAGCGACATGTGCTTACTTTCTTGGGCAAGCAACGACAAGCCGCTTGGCGGCGCAGAACAGCCGAAGGCTGGCCCGCAGGGTGAGCGCAGCGAATCAAGTGAGTTCCCCTCAAGGGGAAAGGGCTTATGTGGGATCTATTGGCAGATTCCCTCTAATCCGAGATGAACCATAAAAAAGCGGCGTGTCAGCCATAATCTGGCGTTGCCCGCGGCCAGGGAGTGGGTGGAAAGCCACCCGTCCCTGGTACGCGAGGCGCGCATTTCCAGCGTTCCCCAACGCCGCTTGCCGCTCGGCATGTGACTGTTTTGCGGCGCTGCTGGTGGGCGCAGTTTGCCTTGCTAATGGGCATTATCCGGGGTTCCGGTGAGGGCGGACCTTGATGTTATTGATTGGGTTTTATGTATACGAGCAGGGGCGTGCTGGATGTCGCCGGCCCCTTCGAGGTGCTTAATACCGCCCTGCGTTTCTGCGACCCGCTGCCCTGGCAGGTGCAGGAAACGAGGCGCTGGGTGGAGGATGGCAATCGTCTGACCTCGGCGGGCATTTCTGCCGGTATCGACATGAGCCTGCATCTGGTGGCGCGCCTGCACAGCCGCGAACTGGCCGAGCGCACCGCCCGGCAGATGGATTGCCGCTGGCAGTGCTGGGGGCTATTTTTTCTTTTTCTTTTTATTTTTTTCCTTCGATTTTTTCTTGCCGGATTTCTCGTTCTTGATAGTGAATTTCTTGTCTTTCTTGTCTTTCTTGTCTTTCTTGCCGGTCTTTTTCGCGGATTTTTTGTTGCCCTTTTTGCCGTCGCTTTTTTTCTTTGGGGTCGCCGGGGTGGCGGCAACTGTCACTTTCGGCCTGGCGGCCGCCACCGGGGTAGCGTCAAACAGGGCCATGCCAATAGCGCGGAAACGGCGCAGACAGTAGCGCACCTGCCCCAGTGTCAGCCCCGTCTGTTCGGCCGCCAGCGCCTGGCTGGCGCCGGTATCCAGGGCCAGCAGAGCCCGGGCGCGCTGTCCGGTCGGGGCCGGCTGGCTGGACAGTGTTTGGCAGTGCTGACGTTGGCTGGCAGAGAGCAGAGTCTTGGCCATGAATTGTCCCCCGGGCAGGCATGTTTAGATAACAGCAGGCCTTAACATACGAAAAGCCGTGGCGGTGGGCAAAACCTCATTTTTATTGTCAAAAAAACGACATCAGTGCCATGCCCTTTCATCAGCCCGGCGGCAGTGCCGCCAGGGCCTCCTGCAGGGTCGGGTAGTAGCTGGTGACATTCGGCTGCGGCGTTATGCCCGCCCGTGCCAATGTCTTCAGCGGCTGGAACTGCAGGTCGGCAATATGCAGTTGCACCCCCTGTTTCCGGCAGTCTTCGATCAGCCGGTTGAGGGCGGCCAGGCCGCCGGCATCCAGAATCGGTACGCCGTCCATGTACAGCACGATGCCGCGTTTTCCCTCGCTCAATGGCATCAGTTCGCCAAACACCCGGTCGGCAGCGGCGAAGAACAGCGGGCCGTTGATCTTGAATACCGCCCAGCCATCCGGCAGTGGCGTTTTCACCAGCCGCGCATTGTCGGAGATATCGCTGACCCGGGTCATGGCGGCGATCTCGCGCATGAACAGCAAGGCCGCCAGCAGGATGCCGGCGGTAATGGCTACCACCATGTCGACCATCACCGTCAGCGAGAAACAGGTCAGGAACACCAGTACGTCATCGCGGGGGGCATTGCGCAGCAGTTTCACTACCTTGGGCGCTTCGCTCATGTTCCAGGCCACCATCAGCAGCAGCGCCGCCATGGCCGGCATCGGCAACCACGATAACGCCCGCGCCAGCAACACCACGCCGGCCAGTACCACCAGTGAATGGATCATGGCGGCAATCGGTGAACTGGCATTGGCGCGCAGATTGGCGGAGGACCGAGCAATGGCAGCGGTGGCGGTAATGCCGCCGAAGAACGGTGCCACCAGGTTGCCGATGCCCTGCCCCAGCAGCTCGCTATTGGCGCTGTGACGTTTGCCGGACATGCCGTCCAGCACCACCGCGCACAGCAGTGATTCGATGGCACCGAGCATGGCGA
Source organism: Alcanivorax sp. (assembly GCA_033723495.1). Taxonomy (GTDB): domain Bacteria; phylum Pseudomonadota; class Gammaproteobacteria; order Pseudomonadales; family Alcanivoracaceae; genus Alcanivorax. The sequence continues at coordinate 30,950 of JAWVWY010000004.1, forward strand.
TGGCGAAGGCTGCCGGCAGCAGGTCCTGTAGCAGCGTCCAGCTCCAGCTCAGCGGCGCGCCATCCACCCCCGGCCGGTGCCAGGGCCAGACAAATTCCGGCGGAGTGGGTGGAATGCCATGGCCGCTGAGGCCATCCAGGCTGTAGCTGAAGCGTGAGCCAATGGTTTCCACTGCCAGCCCATGACGGTTGAGCTGCCAGGCCACCAGGCTGCCCAGGATCACCGTCGGCAGGTGCGGCGGGATCGGCGTTTTCAGCCGTGGCCACAACAGCATGCAGGCCAGGCACAGGCCGGCCACCAACAGGCTCGGCCAGTGGGTGCTGGGCAGCGCCTGCAGCAGGGCCCCTACCTTGCCAAGATAACTTTCCGGCATGCTGGGTATCGTCAGGCCCAGACAATCCTTGATTTGCAGGGTGGCGATGACCACCGCGATGCCGGCGGTAAAGCCCAGCACCACCGATTCGGAAATGTACTCGATCAGCCGCCCCAGGCGCAGAAACGCCATCAGCACCAGTATCGCGCCGGCCATCAGCGAGGCCACCAACAGGCCGGCCAGGCCATGGGCCTGGGCGATCGGATAGAGAATCACCACAAAGGCGGCGGTGGGCCCGGAGATGCTGAAACGCGAGCCACCGCTGAGGGCAATCAGGAAGCCGGCGACGATGGCGGTGTAGAGGCCGTATTGAGGCGCCACGCCGCTGGCAATGGCCAGCGCCATGGACAGAGGGATGGCAATGATGCCCACTGACACACCGGCCAGCAGGTCCTTCCAGGCATCCTGGCGGCCATAGCCTTCGGCCAGGCGCTCGCGCAGGGCGTGGGCAAAGCGTAATGACAGCAGGTGGGAACGATGGGGCATGGGCAGGTCCGGTGAGGCGTGGTTGTCAGATCACATTATGACCATTATATTTGTCTTTAATCTTCATTCAATGTTAATCAAATTAATATGTTTGGCCGCCGAGCCTCTGGCCTTTAGAGAGAATCCCATGGAAAAGCGTACTGCCCGTCTTACCCTGCTGATTGATCCGCGCAAGAAGGCGGCCTTCGAGTCCCTCTGTGCCCAGGAGGATGTCACCCCGTCGCAGAAGGTACGTCAGTTCATCCGTGAATACCTGCAGAGCGAGATGGGGCCGGACTGGATGGAAAAGGCAGAAGCGCTGGTGGATAAGTCGCAGGAGTAGCGCGCCGTGACTGCAATACAGCAACGAGACGGTAATGCTATGTTCTGGGTATTTTGTTACCGGGTGTTCTGGCCGCTAGCAACGAGCACACCAGTGACAGAGTGATAGCCACCGGCAAACCGCCAACAATGGCTGCCAATGCACAGCCGAGAAGACAAACGACAGCCCGTTTTTTGTGTCCGTTGCTTCTGGCCAGTGCGAACGGTAGTGCTGCACACAGGAAGACGATAGTAAAACCTGCGGTGGCGCTGATGATATTGCTGAAAGACATGGGCAATGATCAGTTCCCTTTGATCCATCGGCGTTGTTGATCTTGGCGATCCCAAAAAAAAACGGGCCTGAAGGCCCGCTCTTTTTTCTGCAAGAAAGGATCAGCCCGGTGTCTTGTCCACCGGCTTGAGCACTTTCTGCAGACCGGCCACGGCGCCACCGATATCGCTGAGGCCGTTGGGCAGCAGCATGGTGGTGGATTCCTTGGCGACTTTTTCGAAGGCAGCCACATACTGCTCGGCGATGCGCAGGCTGACGGCTTCCTCGCCGCCTTCTTCCCTGACGGCGCGGGCTACCATGTTAAGCCCCTTGGCGGTGGCCAGGGCCACCAGCTCGATCTGTTGGGCACGCCCTTCCGCCTCGTTGATCTGCTTCATTTTTTCACCTTCGGAGATGTTGATCATCTCCTGCTTCTCCCCTTCGGAGCGGTTGATGGCCGCCTGGCGGTCACCCTCGGAGCGGTTGATGGAGGCCTGTCGCTCACCTTCGGATTCCGCCACCACGGCGCGCCGTTCCCGTTCCGCACGGACCTGTTTCTCCATGGCGTCCTTGATGGAACCGGGCAGATTGATATCCGCCACTTCGTAACGCAGTACCTTGACGCCCCAGGGTTGGGCGGCTTCATCCACGGCGCGCACCACTTCCATGTTGATCTCGCCTCGTTCCTCGAAGGTCTTGTCCAGATCGATCTTGCCGATCACCGAACGCAGGGTGGTCTGGGCCAGCTGCTGGGCAGCCAGCACATAGTCATCGACGCCATAGCTGGCGGCCTTGGGATCGATCACCTGCAGGTACATGACGCCGTCGATGGAGACTTCGATGTTGTCCTTGGTGATACAGCTCTGGCGCGGTACGTCACGGACGATTTCCTTGAGGGAGTGCTTGTAAGACACCCGGTCCACGAACGGCATCAGAAAATGCATGCCGGCATCCAGCGAGGTGCGGTATTTGCCCAGTCGCTCAACCACATAAACCTGCCGCTGGGGTACGATACGGATGATGTTGAAAAGCAGTACAACCACGCCAAGGGCGAGTAAGCCGGAAATAAACAGTCCTGCCATGGGTAAGAATCCTTTTTATCAGTGAGAGGAGGTGCCGGCCCAGGGCTCGACGGTGAGCCACAGGCCATCGTGCTGGGTAATGCGTACCATCTGGCCCTCGGCCAGGGGCTGCGGGCTCTGTGCCTGCCAGCGGGCGCCACGGTAAATGACCGTGCCGATGCCATCCCTGAAGGCCTCGGCCACGGTGGCGCGTTGGCCGATCAGACCGGCGCTGTCTTCCGGACCGCTACTGGCCTGTTCCTGGCCCATGAAGTACTGCGCCAGATAGCGGCGTACAAATATCAGTAACAGCACGCTGAGTACGGCAAACAGGGTGAGTTCCCAGGTGGTGTCGTCGAGCAACCCGAAGAACTTCACGATCCCCACCAGAACCGCCGCGATGCCGAAGAAAATCACTACCAGGCCGTTGATGGCGAATTCCGCAATCATCAGGGCCAGGCCAGCGATGATCCAGTAACTGTATTCTGGCATGCCTTTCTCTCTTTTTTGTGACCGGTGCCAGTGAGTATAAACGAGCTGTACGCTTTGTGGAGCGGTCCGACGGCGCGCTATGTTGCCTGATGGCGGGCCGGTTGGCAGGAGAGATTTGCCAGCATTGTTGTAGGAAATCGAGGATGCGGGGTGACGTTGCCACCCCGTGCCGGATTAGTGGTGGTGACCGCCCGGGCCGTGGGCATGGCCATGGGCCTGTTCTTCTGCGCTGGCGTCGCGCACTTCGCTGATATCGATGACAAAACGCAGGGCCTTGCCGGCCAGCGGATGGTTGGCATCGATGTCGACGGTTTTCAGGCCGACCTTGAGCACGGTGACCATGCGCGGGCCGTCATCGGTCTGCACGGTGACGGTCTGGCCGGACTGTAGTTTACCGGCGTGCTTGAGGTATTTGCGCGAGATACGCTGGAACAGTTCCGGATTGTACTCGCCGTAGGCATCGGCAGCGTCCAGGGTCACGTCGACCTGTGCACCCTCTTCCTTACCGGCCAGCGCCTTTTCCAGGCCGGCGATGATGTTGTTGGTGCCGTGCAGGTAGGCCATCGGTTCGCCGTCGCGGGAATCCTCGATCTGGCGGTTGTCGATGGCGTCGTACAGGGTGTAATGCAAGGTGACTACCTTGCCGTTTTCAATGGCCATGCTGTGTCCTCCGGGTTGGCGGCGAATTGTGCGACGCCGCCGGCTCGCAGGCAAGTTGGCTGGTCTCTGAAAACGCCTTAGCCGCCGGGCAACATCCGTTTGAGGGTGCTGTCGCGGTCGACAAAATGATGCCAGAGTCCGCCAGCCACATGGAGACCCAGCAGGCCCAGCAGCAGATACCAGAACACCTCGGTATGAAGAAACTCGATGGCTTCCGCCAGGTCGTGATTGACCGGTGTCAGCTGCGGCACGGTGAACAGGCCATAGACCTCGATGGGCTTGCCGGCGAACTGGCGGACGGAAAAGCCGCCCAGCGGCATGCCGATCACCACCAGATAGAGCAGGCCGTGAATGAGCCCCGACAGACGCTGCTGCCACGGTGCGCCGAGCGGTGCCGGCCGTGGGTGGGTGGCTCGCCAGTAGAAGCGTATCAGCATCAGCATCAGCACCGTCAGCCCCAGGGAAAAGTGCAGCATCTTCCACCATTCACGCATGGGGTCGCCCTTGCTGTAGAACTCGTGCAGCTCGATGGATCCCCACACCGCGACCAGCAGCAAGGCAATCAGCCAGTGCAGGCCTTTGCTAAGCGGGTGCCAGCCAGTGGCATCAGACTGTTTCATAAAATTGACTCCATACCCTTTACGGCAGAGTAACGGCAAAACCTTAGCGCTGTCTTAGCGATCCTCGGGGCCGGGCATCAGGCCCAGGCGGTCGCGGCTTTCCCCCTGCCTGGCACGCTTGAGCAGGGGGTAGGACTGGCGGTACCAGTCTCGGCGGCCGTCGTGGGTCCACTTGAAGCGTTTGTAGGTCCACTGATACTGCTCCGGGTGACGTTCGATGCAGCGTTGCAGCCCGGCATTCATGGCGGTCAGCACCGCGTCGGTGGTGTCGGCCTGTTCGATCTCCGGGGCCGGCTCGAAACGCAGGTGAATATCGTGCACGCCACCGTCACCGCGGTAGCAGGAGACGATAAACACATGGGGCCGGAAGCGTTGCACGAACTTGTCGAACAGCGCCGGTGTCGGTACCCGGTAACCAAAGAACGGTACAAAGGGGTTGCTGCGGTTGCCGGGGTTATGGTCGGCCAGGATCGCCAGGGTGCCGCCTTTTTGCAGGGTGCTCAGGGCCGCCTTGACGCCCTGACCATTGGCGGCGATCAGCCGCGAGCCGGTACGTTCGCGGGCTGCCTTGACCTTGGCGTCCAGCAGGCTGGCCGGGTGCGGCTGATACATCACCAGCATGTCGCCCTTGTCGCCCAGATAGAGGTTGCTGATTTCCCAGCTGCCCTGGTGCAAAGACAGCAGCAGTACCGGTCGCTCGCTGGCGGCGGCATCCAGAAAGGCCTGCTCGCCCTCAATATGGGTCAGACGGGCCAGGGTTTCTTCCACCGGCCGGGCCCACACATGGGTGAACTCGGTGAGGGTGCGACCCAGCTCTTTCATGCTCTGGCGGCCGAGGCGCTGTGCCTCGCGGTAGCTCATTTGCGGATGGGTGGCCAGCAGGTTGACCAGCACCACCCGATAGGCGCTGGCAAGGCGCAGCGGCACGCGGGTGATCAGGCCGGCGAGGAAGGCGCCGAGCCCGGTGGTGACCGCCAGTGGCAGCCAGGACAGTACACGCATGGCCAGCCACAGGCGACGACCATCAGAAGGGGGTTTATTCATCGTTGTCGGGGGTATCAAACACCAGGGTTTCGCCATGCTGCGGTACCCGGAAGCAGCTGGCATCAACATTTTGTTCTTCGAGCGCACGGGCCAGTGCCTTGGGTGGGGCGTCCATGGGCTCGTCGGTCAGTATAAAGGTCCCCCAGTGCATCGCCACCGATTGTTTGGCACCGAGATCACAGTGGATGCGTACCGCTTCCTCCGGATTGACGTGTACCGGCGACATGAACCAGCGCGGTTCGTAGGCACCGATCGGCAGCAAGGCCAGGTCAGTGGGGCCGAACAGGTCACCGATTTCCCGGAATAGCGGCGCATAGCCGGTATCGCCGGCAAAATAGAAGGAGAAATCGGGGAACTGCAACCGCCAGCTGCACCATAGCGAACGGTTGTGATCACCGGCGCCGCGGCCGCTGAAGTGCTGTGCCGGCAGGCAGAAGGCCTCTACCTGGCCATGGAATTCACTTTGCCACCAGCCCAGCTCGATAATGCGCTGAACGCCCAGGCGACGGAGCCAATCGGCCACCCCGAGCGGCACAAACCAGACAATGTCGTTGCCGAAACGTTGCTGCAGCTGGCACACCGAGTCCCGGTCCAGGTGGTCGTAATGATTATGGGACACCAGCACGGCGTTGATGGCGGGCAGCTGGTCAATGGTCAAGGCCGGCGGCACCGCCCGTTTGGGGCCGGCGAAACGGACCGGCGAGCAGCGCTGGCCAAACACCGGGTCGGTAATCAGGTTCCAGCCGCGGAACTGGAACAGGAAGGTGGAATGGCCAATCCAGGTCAGCTGCGGTTGTGCGCCGGGTTCGCGCAGGCGTTGCGGGTCCGGTTGGCGCAGCGGAAAGGACTGTGGTTTGGGGAAGTGACCCAGGGTCTGCCACTGCCAGCGCAGGAATTCACGCCAGCCGTGATGGGGGGTGCGGTAGCGATTCAGGTACTGGCGACCATCATGATAGATTTCCGAAGCCAGCTCGGTAAGCCGTTGACGCGCAATCATGACAGCACGGTGAGACCGTTGACCGCTGTTTCCATGGCATCCAGGTCGGGAATCACCGCCAGGTCACCACCGACCTGGATATACATGGCTTCCGCCGGGCCGGTATCCACCGGTTCTTCCACCGGATCATCCTTGTTGACCTTGAGCAGGCGCGGAATGCCCTGCACGATGACCGCATAAAACGGCATCTGCCCGGTGACGGTGTTAAGCACGGCGATACGGGCATCGCGGCCGATGGTGACCTGGCCGGATTCGTTGAGGCGCTCGAAGGACACCAGCGGCAGGGACTGGTCTCGCCAGTTGAGCCAGCCCAGCAGCCATTCCGGGCCATGGCCGGGACGGTCCGGCTGGCGCAGGGGAATGACTTCGGCCACCACAATATTGGGCACCAGCCAGGGACGGCCCTGCATGGGAATCAGCAAGCTGGCGATGTCGGATGGCAGCTGCGCCATAGTGCGGTACCTCTTTCCTGGTTCTTGGTTATTTGACCGGGCATTTCGACCCTAGCAGATATTCTTGATCGGGCCCTACTCATGTTGCGCTTTTCAGCTGGCCTGCTGGTTGCCGGCGACCTCCCGGCGTACCCGATCCACCAGTTGCAGGGCCAGTTGTTCCGGTGAGCCGCTGAAACTGACACAGCCGGTATCACGGACCGAGTCGGGCTGGCTGCTGACCGCGCAGGTGTCGGCGGTCTGTGCCCACACCGGGCAGCCCATGGCCGCCAGCCGCGGCGCGGCAATGGCACCGTCGTTACCCATGCCGGAGAACAGGATGGTGCCACAGGCTTTGCCGAAGCCTTCCCCGGCATGCTGCAGGACCTGGTCGATGGAGGGGGCGTAGGGCCCTTCCCAGGGCTGACCGGTGCCGATGATGCGACCGTCATGGCGGAATTTGACGGCGTATTCCACCGGCGCGATGACCAGTTCGCCGTGACGCAGCACCTCGCCATCATAACCCACCCGGCAGCAGATCGGGCTGTCGCGGCCGAGGATGCCACACAGTGGTTCCAGAAAGCTGCCGTCGATATGCTGGGCGAGAATAAAGGCCACCGGCAGGTTGTCCGGCAGGCAATCGAGAAACAATTTGACCGCCGCCGGCCCGCCCAGACTGGCACCCAGTACCCAGACACGCTGGGGGCGGTCGGACGCGGCAATGGCCGTGAATTCCTTGGGGGTGGGGATAACCCTGGGGGCGGGGCGCGTCGGCAGGGTCTCCAGCCGCTCTTCCACCGCCGGTTTGCCGATATAGCCTACCAGCTTGGTAAGCAGGCGGCGTTCCCAGCGCGGATAGCTTTCGTCAGTACGGGCCGGGGCCTGGCCGTCGCTGAACAGAATCGGGGCGGTGGCATTTTCCAGCAGGTGATCAAGAAACTCCTGCCAGCGGTCCTCGCTGGACAGGTCCACCACCCACAGGTCCAGGGCGCCTTCCGCCAGCCAGCGGGACTCCAGGGAGTCCGGGTCGGTGCTGACCACCACCGGGTAACCCTGCGTCCGTACTGCGGTGGACAGCAGATGCCCTTGCAGGGTGTTGTCGGCAATCACGCCGACCCGGCCGGGCCCTGTCATCCTCTGGCAACTTCCCGGGCTTCACCCAGCAGCTCGCGGATGGTGCCGAGTAGCTCGTTTTCCTGGAAGGGCTTGCCCATGTAGCAGTTGACGCCGATATCAAAGGCGCGCTCGCGGTGTTTCTCGCCGGTGCGAGAGGTAATCATGATGATTGGCACATCCTGCAAGCGGCTGTCGTGGCGCACATGGGTGGCGACTTCGAAGCCGTCCATACGCGGCATTTCGATATCCAGCAGCATCAGGTCCGGACGTATCTCTTCGAGTTTGGCGATGGCATCCATACCATCCTTGGCGGTGACCACTTCGAAGCCATTGCGCTCCAGCAGGCGGCTGGTCACCTTGCGCACGGTGACCGAGTCGTCGGTGACCATCACCACCGGTGCGGCGCGTGCGGGGGTGGGCTCCTGCGGCTCGCTGGGCAGTTCCGGTTCGCCCAGTTGTGGTACCTGCACATGGGCGGCACGGATCAGGGAATGGATATCGAGAATGATCACCACCGAGCCGTCACCGAGGATAGTGGCACCGCTGATGCCGGCCACGGTAGCCAGTTGTGGCCCCACCGATTTCACCACCACTTCCCGTGAGCCGACCAGGCTATCCACCACCACCGCCACGGTATGTTCGGTGCTGCGGATCAGCAGTACCGGCATCGGGCCTGACTGATTTTCCAGGTGCGGGGTGCGGTTGCCGTGGACAAAGTTGCCCAGGTACTGCAACTCATAGTCCTGGTCCACATAGGTGTAGACCGGGTCTTCCTCTTCGAAGTAGTGGCTCAGCTCGAATGGGCTGACACGCACGATACCTTCGATCTGGTTGAGCGGAATGGCGTAGCTATCTTCGCCGACCTTCACCATCAGGGCCCGGTTCATGGCCAGGGTGAAGGGCAGGCGGATAATAAAGCGCGTGCCTTGCCCGAGGTGGGAATCAATGGTGACCGAGCCGCCCATCTGCTTGATTTCGCTGGCCACCACATCCATGCCCACGCCGCGGCCGGAGATCTGGGTGACGGCGGCGGCGGTGGAGAAACCGGCGTGGAAGATGAACTGCTGGATTTCCTGCTCGGAAAGCTGGGCATCGGCGCTGATCAGGCCGCGTTCCACGGCTTTCTTGCGCACCGCGTCGGTGTCGATGCCCTTGCCGTCATCGGACAGGATCAGCACCACCTCGCCGCCTTCCCGGCTCAATTCCAGGTGCACCTGGCCGGCCTGTTCCTTGCCGGCCTGCTGACGGCCTTGCGGTGTTTCGATGCCGTGGTCCACGGCGTTTCGCAACATGTGCTCCAGCGGCGCAACGACCCGCTCCATCAGCGAACGGTCCAGCTCCCCTTCCGGGTTCAGCACATCGAACTCCACCCGCTTGCCGACTTCACCGGAGATCTGCCGCACGATACGGCGCAGGCGAGGCACCAGCCGCGAGAATGGCACCATGCGGGTGCGCATGAGTTTTTCCTGCAGCTCGGTGTTGATGCGCGCCTGCTGTAGCAGCAGGGTTTCGGTGTCCTTGCTGCGATCGAGCAGGGTGTTCTTCAAATCCAGCAGGTCAGAAGCGGATTCCGACA
>JAWVWY010000005.1:0-39074 GCA_033723495.1 Alcanivorax sp.
ATACCCTTAAATAACAACCGAAACCCCCAAACCGGTGGTGGGGGGGGGGCCCACCCACCACCGGCGGGTACGGGCGGCCGGGTTCGCCGGGGCCGCCCTTCCGCGGTTAGAGACGCATGGGCATGACCACGTAAACCGCCGCCTTGTTCTCCGGATCGAACACCAGGGCACTGCTGTTGCTATCGCCCATTTCCAGCTCTGCCTGGGTGCTGTTCATGGTGTTGAGCACATCCAGCAGGTAGCTGACATTGAAGCCGATTTCCAGCGGCGAACCGCCGAACTCCACGGACACTTCCTCTTCCGCTTCTTCCTGCTCAGGGTTGTTGGCGATGATGCGCAGGCTGCCTTCAGACAACTGCACCCGCACGCCACGGTATTTTTCATTGGACAGAATCGCCACCCGGGCCAGCGCCTGGCGCAGGGTTTCACGATCGGCCAGTACACGGCGAGAGCCCTCCTTGGGAATCACCCGCTCGTACTCGGGGAACTTGCCGTCCACCAGCTTGGAGGTGAAGGTGATGGCACCCACCACAATCCGCACATGGTTACGCCCCACGGTCATGCGCGCCACCTCGCCGGCATCGCCCAAAATCCGGGACAGCTCCATCACACCCTTGCGCGGCAGGATCACCGAGGCTTCCTCCGCCGGCACGTCCAGCTCGGCATCACACAGCGCCAGGCGGTGGCCATCGGTGGCCACGGCGCGCAGACAGCCCGGCTTCAACTCGAACAGCATGCCGTTCAGGTAGTAGCGAACATCCTGCTGGGCCATGGAGAAGGCGGTGCGATCTATCAGACTGCGCAACACACCGGGTTGCAGCTCCAGACTGGAGCCACCGGCATCTTCTTCCAGATTGGGGAATTCGGAGGCAGGCAGGGTGGAGAGGGTAAAGCGGCTGCGGCCGGAACGCACCAGCATGCGCTCGCCATCCACCTCGAAGCGGATATCCGCTTCCGCCGGCAGGCTCTTGGCAATATCCACCAGCTTGCGTGCCGGCACCGTGGTCTCGCCGGACTGGTGTTCGCCTTCCAGCGGCAAACGCGCGACCAGCTCCAGCTCCAGATCGGTGCCGGTCATGGACAGCTGGCCGTCGGCCACTTCCAGTAGCACATTGGACAACACCGGCAGGGTCTGCCGTTTTTCCACTACTGCGGCTACCTGTTGCAGCGGTTTGAGCAGCTGTTCTCGATTAATGGAGAATTTCATGGCGCTTTCCCGTTGTGGTTATAGGGCCTAACCCCTTCCTTTATATAGACGTAGCAATGCGGCCAGACAAATGACGGGCAACCCCGGTCAGGAGGTCAGAGTCCGCAACAGGTTCTGGTAGTCCTCTTCGATTTCCGGGTTGGACTCACGCAGTTCCTTTACCTTGCGGCAGGCATGCAACACCGTGGTGTGATCACGCCCACCAAAGTTTTCACCGATTTCCGGCAAGCTGTGGCTGGTCAGCTCCTTGGCCAGCGCCATGGAGATCTGCCGGGGCCGGGCCACCGAGCGGGTACGTCGCGGTGACAGCAGGTCGGTAATCTTGATCTTGTAATACTCAGCGACGATGCGCTGGATGTTGTCGATGCTGATCTGCCGGGCCTGCAGGGCTATCAGATCCTTGAGCGCTTCCTTGATCAGGCCGATATCGATCTGCGCACCGGTAAAGCGCACATGGGCGATGACCCGGCGCAGGGCCCCTTCCAGCTCACGCACATTGGAGCGGATACGCTGGGCAATAAAGAAGGCGGCGTCGTTGGGCAGATCCACCTTGGCCTCTTCTGCCTTTTTCTTGAGGATCGCCACCCGGGTTTCCAGCTCCGGCGGCTCCATGGGCTGGGACAACCCCCAGCCAAAGCGGCTTTTCAGACGCTCCTCCAGGCCATCCACCTCCTTGGGGAACTTGTCACAGGTGAGGATGATCTGCTGACCGTTTTCCAGCAAGGCATTGAAAGTGTGGAAGAACTCTTCCTGGGACTGCTCCTTTCCTGCAAAGAATTGAATATCATCAATCAGCAGGGCATCGACGCTACGGTAAAAGCGCTTGAACTCGTTGATGGTCTTGTTACGCAGGGCGGAGATCATATCCGCCACAAAACGCTCACTGTGCAGATAAACCACCTTGGCATTGGGATTACGACGCAACAGTTCATTGCCCACCGCGTGCATCAGGTGGGTCTTGCCCAGCCCCACACCGCCGTACAGCAGCAGCGGGTTATAGCCATGACTGGCCGGGTTTTCCGCCACCTGCTGGGCCGCTGCCGCCGCCATACGGTTTGACTTGCCTTCAACAAAGGTGGCAAAGGTGAAACCGGTATTCAGGTTGCTGCGATGCTTGCGTGCGCCGCCCAGTTCAGTAGGTACCGGTTTGTTTTCCGGCTCGGTCACGGCCGCAGGCGCACTGGCTGCCGTGGCGGCAGGCTGCGCCGCTGAGGGCTGCAGAGGGACCACAGTGGTGCGGGAACGGGAGGACCCCACTTCCAGGCGCAACTGCGGCAGAGGGCCGCTCTGGAGCTCTGACAGCACCTCGCCAATACGCTCCAGGTATTTGTCACGCACCCAGTCGACCACAAATCGGTTGGGGGCAAACAGCGTCAGCTCGGCACCATCTGCGGAAGCTGCCACCTGCAGTGGCCGGATCCACATATTGAACTGCTGTGACGGCAACTCGTCTTCCAGTCGCGTCAGACAGCGATGCCAGAGCTCTTCGGACACTTCCCCGCCTTAACCCAAGATGGGCCGATCAAAAATGAATGATTGAGCAGGGCATTCTATACCCTCAAAGGACCATCTATCCACAGGCGGGCAGGGCTTTTTTTGCACCCGTTTTTCTGTGGATAAGTAGACCCACAACCCTGTGCGAACCCGACGGGAAAACCCTGGGGACAACCCCGGGGATGATTTTCGTCCACAGTTAACCACCATTACTCCCCGTGGAGCCCCCAGGAGTTACACACAGCTGTACATGGGTTTTCCACACGCTAATGCGTTGATTAATAAAAGGAAAAAGCAGTTACCCACAAAAACGGCAGTTACCTATAATTACTAATACAACTAATAAATCATTAAATAATTCAAAGATATTAATAACCCACCACATAAAGGCCCTGCCTACGTAAATGTGCGTTGACAAGCCTGTTTGCTTTACCTAGACTTGCCGGCCTTCTAATTCGCTGTCTAACCCATGGGGATGACGCCATGAAACGTACATTCCAGCCAAGTAACCTGAAGCGTAAGCGCGCTCACGGTTTCCGCGCTCGTATGGCAACCAAGAACGGCCGTAAGGTCCTGGCGGCTCGTCGCGCCAAAGGTCGTAAGCGGTTGGCTGTTTAAGCCAACCGTCTTATCTCCCTGTCTTGCCCGCGGTAGCAGTGCCCACCTCACAGGCCTTTACCCGGCAGCACCGTCTTCTCAGCGGCCGCGAATACCAGGCCGTCTTCGATCAGCCCTCTCTGAAAGTCTCCAATGCAGCATTTTTGTTGCTGGTTCGTGAGAATGGTCTGACATTACCGCGGTTGGGTCTGGTCATTGGTCGCAAACGTGCCCGACGCGCCGTGGATCGTGCCCGCATCAAACGTCGTGCTCGCGAGCAGTTCCGTATTCGGCAGCAACAGCTGGCAGGACTGGACATTATCCTGCTGCAACGTGGCAACCTGCAGAACCCTTCCGGTGAACAATTAACCGCACAGCTGGCGGCGCTGTTTGACAAGCTGCTTGCCAAGCGCCAGCAAGCTTGAGAAACTGCGGCCCGTTTTTCACGCCACAGATGCCATTATTATGGAAATCCCGCGCGCTCTTGTGATCGCCGGCATTGCGGTTGTCTCTTACCTGATGATTCAGGCCTGGCAACACGACTATGTCGCGCCGACCACCAATAATTCCCCCGCCACCGAACAGGTCGCGGCTTCGCAAACGGATCCGGACAGCTCTTCACTGCCCGAGGTGCAACCGCAGGACGACAGCCTGAATGTCCCGGCGACCTCCCCGGCAGAGCCGGTGGCCCCGGCGGCTGACAAGGATCCAGCCCCCAAGGCGCAACGTATTCGCGTCAGCACCGATGTGCTGCAACTGGAAATCAACCCCCGTGGTGGCGATATCGATCGCCTGGCCCTGCCGGAATACCCGTTGCACTGGAACACCCCCGATAAGCCGTTCGTGCTGATGGAAGACGACAAGACCCGCACCTATGTGGCGCAAAGCGGTCTGATCGGCAAGAACGGCACCGACACCCAGGCAGGCCGGCCGCTGTGGAAGGCCAGTCAGAAGAGCTATCAGCTCAAGGATGGCCAGAAAGAACTGAACGTGGATCTGACCTTCACCCAGGACAACGGGGTACAGATCATCAAGCGTTATACCTTCGAACGTGGCAGTTATCTGGTTCGTGTCAGCCATATCGTGCGTAATACCAGCAACCGTGACTGGTCCGGTGCACTCTATGGCCAGATCAAGCGTGATGGCAGTGATGACCCGGGTGTGTCCCACCAGGGCTGGGCGCCGATGCCCACCTATCTGGGAGCGGCCTACTGGAGCCCGGAGAAGCAGTACAACAAGCTCAAGTTCAAGGACATGGAGGAATCGCCCCTCAGCATGACCGACCAGGGTGGCTGGGTGGCGATGGTGCAGCATTATTTTGTCACCGCCTGGGTCCCGGACCCCAAGCAGAAGAACCATTACTCCAGCGTTTACCAGAAGAACCGCAACCAGTACCTGTTGCGTTTCGTGTCTCCCACCACCACGGTCAAACCGGGTGAGGAAAAGGCGTTTTATTCCGAATTCTACGCCGGCCCGAAAATCCAGAAGCATCTGCAAGCGATCAGCCCGGGGCTGAACATGACGGTGGACTATGGCTGGGTGTGGTTTATCGCCCAACCGATCTTCCATCTGCTGATCTTCCTGCAGAGTGGCAAGATATCCCTGTTCGGCATGGATATTGACCTGGGCTTCGGTGTGGTCAACTGGGGTATCGCCATTATCCTGCTGACGCTGATCATCAAGGCGATCTTCTTCAAGCTCAGTGCCACCAGCTATCGCTCCATGGCGAAAATGCGCAAGGTGGCGCCGGAGATGCAGCGCATCAAGGAACAGTACAAGAGCGACAAGCAGAAGCAGCAGATGGAAACCATGAAGCTGTTCAAGCGGGAGAAGATCAACCCGCTGGGCGGCTGCTTGCCGATGCTGGTGCAGATGCCGGTGTTCATCTCCCTGTATTACGTGCTGCTGGAATCGGTGGAGTTGCGGCAGGTGCCGTTCTTTGGCTGGATCCATGACCTGTCAGTGATGGACCCGTACTTTATCCTGCCGATCCTGATGGGCGCCTCCATGCTGATGCAGACCCGCCTCAATCCGACCCCGGCGGACCCCACCCAGGCACAGGTGATGAAGTATATGCCGCTGGCTTTCGGCGTCTTCATGATGTGGTTCCCGGCCGGTCTGGTGCTGTACTGGCTGACCAACAACATCCTGTCCATGGCGCAGCAGTGGATCATTACCCGCAAGATCGAAAACGAGTAATCCTCGGGTTACTAAAAAAGCCGGCCTTGTGCCGGCTTTTTTATGGTTCATGGCCCTTTGACCGCCACCCCTCTAACTCCCCCTAAACGAAGGGGAGGACGAGAACCGGGCGAAGGTAGGGGAAAGGCGAGTCTGCAAGTTACCCGCAGGTCAAAAACCATCCCTGCAGTCCGCTGGTAACAGGCGATGCACCTTTTTTATTGGGCCTGACCCGGTAGACCGGTAGAATCCTCCGCCATGAATATCCAAGGGCAGGACACCATTGTTGCCATTGCCACCGCCCCCGGTCGCGGCGGGGTGGGGGTCGTGCGCCTGTCCGGCGGGCGCGCCACCGAGATCGTCAGCGCTCTCATTGGTGAGCGCAAACTTACCCCGCGCATGGCGCACTATGCCCGGTTTCGTGATGCTGCCGGGGAGGTTCTCGACGAGGGGCTGGTGATTGCCTTCCCTGGCCCGCATTCCTTCACCGGTGAAGATGTGGTGGAGTTGCAGGGCCATGGCGGGCCGGTGGTGCTGGATATGTTGGTGGCAGCCTGCATCGCCGCCGGTGCCCGCCAGGCCCGCGCCGGCGAGTTCTCCCAGCGTGCCTTCCTTAACGACAAGATGGACCTGACCCAGGCGGAAGCCATCGCCGACCTGATTGACGCCGGCACCGCTGCCTCCGCCCGGGCGGCACTGCACTCCTTGCAGGGGGTGTTTTCCGAGGAAGTGAATACCCTGGTGGAGGCGTTGATCGGCCTGCGCATCTATGTGGAGGCGGCCATCGATTTCCCGGAAGAGGAAATCGATTTTCTCTCCGACGGTCGGGTTGCCGGTGATCTGCGGGAAGTGCGTGGCCAGTGCCGGCGGGTGCTGGAGGAAGCCAACCAGGGGCGGCTGGTGCGCGAGGGCATGACGCTGGTGATCGCCGGCAAGCCCAATGCCGGCAAGTCGTCGCTGATGAATGCGCTGGCCGGGTTCGACGCTGCGATTGTCACCGATATCGCCGGCACCACCCGGGATGTACTACGCGAATCCATCCAGCTGGACGGCATGCCCCTCAACCTGATCGATACCGCCGGCCTGCGCGACAGTGCCGATGTGGTGGAGCAGGAAGGCATCCGCCGGGCCTACGCGGAAATGCGCAAGGCGGACCGCCTGCTGGTGATGGTGGATTCCCGCGAAGGCCCGGTGGACCCGGCGGATCTCCATGCCCTGCTGCCGCAGAGCCAGCAGCAACTGGAAAACCTGGATCTTCCGGTCACCGTGGTGTTGAACAAGGCGGACCTGTCCGGGCTGGCCTGTGGCCCCCGCGATGACGGCAGCTTCGTGATCAGTGCCGCCAGCGGTGAGGGCCTGCCGGCCCTGCGTGATCACCTGAAAGCCGCCGCCGGCTATCAGGGCGAGGGGCAGAGCCGCTTCTCGGCCCGGCGCCGTCATATCACCGCCCTGGAACAGGCGCTGGAGGCGCTGGATAACGGCGAGCAACAGCTGCATGGCCATGCCGCTGGCGAGTTGCTGGCCGAGGACCTGCGTGCTGCCCAGAAGGCGCTGGAAGAAATCACTGGCGCCTTTACCGCCGACGATCTGCTCGGCCGGATTTTCTCCTCCTTCTGTATCGGCAAATGACCCCGGTTTGACGGTGCTGGCCATACCCCGGAAAAGGATTGATTAATCAGCCTATATGGTTGATCGATTCCTGGCCTCCTTTTCGTCCCAGGCACCAGGATTGATTCATTCTATTCATGAATGCCATGAACTGTGCCCGGTTGTTGGCCCCGATACCGGGACGTATTCTGGTGACCGTGGCAGCACCAGTGGGCCGTGATTGCCGAGGCCCATCGAGTGTCCGTCGCGATAATCCGCGCCGAAGCGGTTTGTAGTTTCAGCCAGGAGCCGCATCCCATGCACCACCTTCGTTGTTTGCTGGGTGACACCGTCATTCATGCCGTGCTGCAAGATACCCCGGCGACCCGTGATTTGCTGGCGTTGTTGCCACTGGATCTGCCACTGACGGATTTTGCGGCAACGGAAAAAATCGCGGACCTGCCATCACCCCTTTCTACCCGAGACGCGCCTTCCGGTTACCAACCCCGTGCGGGGGACATTGCCTATTACATCCCATGGGGAAACCTGGCGATTTTTTACCGCGATGGCGGGTATGCCCGTGGCCTGGTAGCGCTTGGACGTATCACGGAAGGCATTGAATGGATCCACGGCAGCAAGGTTAAAAGCCTCTCGATAGAAAGGGCCCATAATGAGCAGGGGCACGCTATCTCCTGCACCTGAGCGCAGAGCAATACGATGAAACACGCACAGATACTTGAGCCGCGCCAGCAGGCGATCGTGGCGGTGGCCGCCGAGGCAGCCTCCGGACAGCTGGCACCATTGAAGGCTGCCCTGAACCGCGGGCTGGATCAGGGGTTGACCCTTAACGATGCCCGGGAAGTACTGGTTCAGCTCTATGCCTATGCCGGTTTTCCGCGCAGCCTCAATGCGCTGGGGACGCTGATGACAGTACGCGAGGAGCGTCGCCAACAGGGTATTGAAGACACCGTAGGTGATGAACCGAACCAGCCGATTCCCAGCGGCGATGAGTTGCTGGCCCGGGGCACCGCGACCCAAACGCAACTGGCCGGTGGCCCGGTCAGCGGGCCGCTGTTCGACTTTGCCCCGGCGATTGATAACTACCTGAAAACCCACCTGTTCGGCGATATTTTTGCCCGCGATAACCTCAGCTGGCGAGATCGTGAAATCGCCACGATTGCCATGCTGGCCGCTCTCAGCGGGGTGGCGCCGCAGCTGAAGGCCCATATCGCTATCGGCCGGAACGCGGGGCTGAGTCGCCAGCAACTGGAGCAGGTAGCAACGCTCCTGGCTGAGCAGGTTAGCGCCGACAGCGCAGGGCGAGTCCGGGCAGCGCTGGCCGCGTACCAGCAGCAATAAAGCAAGCCAACCAACACGGAATGCAACAGGAGACTGACCATGATTCTTCATCGAAACGGTTCACGGGCGTCCATGGCGGGGCCGCAGGAAATCTTTACCGGTCGTGTTCGCATCGACCCGATCCACTTGCAGGCGGAAGAACCCTCACGGCTCACTTCGGCGCTGGTGACTTTCGAACCGGGCGCCCGCACCAACTGGCATACCCATCCGCTGGGGCAGCTGCTGATCGTCACTGCCGGCAGGGGCTGGACCCAGTGTGATGGTGGCGAGCGGGTGGAGGTCAACGCTGGCGATACCATCTGGTGCCCGCCGGGCCACAAGCACTGGCATGGTGCCACCAGCGATACCGCCATGAGCCATATTGCCGTTCAGGAGATGCTGGATGGCAGGAATGTGGACTGGCTGGAGCCGGTCACCGATGAACAATACCTCAATAGCGCCGGCCAATGACCCATACGGCAGTGCCGCAACCCTCCCCGGTGTCGCGACGTGTTGCCCGGGCCACCTTGCTGAGTGCCTTGCTGGGCTTTTTTGTCATTACCCTGGATGCGGTGGTGGTCAATGTGGCGCTGCCGACGCTGGGACAGGAACTGGACGCCAGCATCGCCGGTCTGCAGTGGGTGGTGGACGGTTATACCCTGGCCTTTGCCGCCTTGTTGTTGTCCGCCGGGGCGCTCACCGATCGGCTTGGTGCCAAACTGGCCTTCGGTTGGGGTTTCAGCCTCTTTGTGCTGGCCTCGCTGACCTGTGGTCTGGCGCCCAATCTGGTCACCCTGGTAATCGCGCGCTTTGCCCAGGGCGCCGGGGCGGCGGTGATGATGCCATCCTCCATGGCGCTGATCCGACAGGCCTACAGCGACCCGCAGGAACGGGTTCATGCCATCGCCCTGTGGGCCATGGGCGGCGCGGTGGCCGCCACCTCCGGGCCGGTGGTGGGCGGGCTGCTGGTGCAACTCGACTGGCGCTGGATATTCCTCATCAATCTGCCGGCAGGGTTGCTCGCCCTGGCGCTGTTACGTGAGGTGCCGCCGTCGTTGCAGCGGGCAGCGCCTTTCGATGGCTGGGGACAATTGACCGCCATGGTGGCCATGGGCGCGCTGATTTATGGTGCCATTGATATCGGCAGCCAGGATATCCATGCGCTAACCGCGTGGCTGGCCCTGGGCATCGCGGCGATAGTGTTCCCGGTGTTTGTCATGCTGCAACGCCGCGGGGCGCACCCCATGGTACCGCCGGCGGTGCTGCAGCCGCGCAATGCGCGCATCGCCATGGTGGTGGGGTTCACCTTCATGATGGGCTACTTCGGCCTGCCTTTTGTCATGAGTCTCTATTTCCAGCAACTGCGGGGCATGAGTGCGGCGGCCACCGGGCTGGCGTTTGTGCCGATGATGCTGATCGGACTAACGCTGACGCCGTTTACCTCGCGATTGGTGCAGCGTTTCAGTGCCAGAACGTTGATTGTCACCGGGCTCATGTCGATGACCGGTGGCCTGGCCATTATCGCACTGTTACCGGCGTCGGCGCCGGTGTGGCTAACGGCTATGACGATGGTGCTGGTGGGCCTGGCCGGGCCACTGGTGGCGCCACCGGTGACCGCAGTGTTGCTCAACAGTGTTCCGGCGTTGCTGACCGGAACCGCCAGCGGCGTGTTCAATACCTGTCGGCAGGTAGGCGGGGCACTGGCCGTGGCCGTGTTTGGCGCCTTGTTGGTACAAGCGCCCACTTTCATGGCCGGGCTGCGCATCAGTTTATTGCTGGGCGCCATGGTGGCTCTGATTACGGCATTAATCAGCCTGCGTTTGCAGTCGCCGGCCGATGGCGGGCACTGACCCATTGAAATGCAAACCGCTGGATGCCATGCCATGATGGGGAAGTGATCGAGGGTTTCACCGGCAGGAGGCTGGCTATGGCATCAACACCTCACGATACCCGCACCGAAACCGATTCCCTGGGCAATATTGAGGTACCCGTCACTGCCCTGTGGGGCGCCCAGACCCAGCGAGCGGTGGAGAACTTTCCGATCAGTGGCCGCCCGTTGCCGGCTCGCTTTATTGATGCGGTGGTGCGTATCAAGCACTGCGCGGCACGCACCAATCAGGCACTGGGCGAGCTGAATGAAGAACAGGCGGCGGTGATCGCGGCGGCCTGCAATGATCTGTTGCAGGGCCACCATCATAACCAGTTCCCGGTGGATATCTTCCAGACCGGCTCCGGTACCAGCACCAACATGAATGTCAACGAGGTGATTGCCCAGCTGTGTCGCCAGGCTGGAGTAGAGATTCACCCCAATGATCAGGTGAACCTGGGCCAGAGCAGCAATGACACCATCCCCACCGCCATCCATCTGTCTTCGGTGTTGGCGGTGACCGAACATCTGGTGCCGGCGCTGGAACACCTGATTACCACCCTGGGCCTGCGGGCCCGGGAAGGCCATGAGCTGGTCAAGACCGGCCGCACCCACCTGATGGATGCCATGCCGGTGACCGTGGAACAGGAGCTGCAGACCTGGGTGATACAACTGCAGGATGCCAGCACCCGGCTGTGCCGGGCCCGCGATGATCTGCTCGCCATTCCCCAGGGGGGCACGGCGGTGGGTAGCGGCATCAATGCCCATCCGCAATTTGCCGAGCGTTTTGCTGAGCAGCTGGCGGCGGAAACCGGGCAGTCGTTCCGCGCCATGGCGCATCCCTTTGTGGCGCAGAGTGCGCTGGATGCTCCGCTTAATTTGTCGTCGGCGTTGCGCAGTCTGGCGGTGGTGTTGATGAAGATCGCCAATGACCTTCGCTGGATGAACTCCGGGCCCATTCACGGGCTTGCTGAAGTGCAGTTGCCGGCGACCCAGCCGGGGTCGTCGATCATGCCGGGCAAGGTCAACCCGGTGATCTGCGAATCGGTGACCATGGTGGCGGCCCAGGTCATGGGGCTGGATCAGGCCAATGCCATTGCCGCCCAGAGCGGCAACTTCCAGCTCAATGTGATGTTGCCGCTGGTGGCCAGCAATCTGTTGGACATGAGCGAATGGCTGGCCAACAGCTGTACCAACCTGGCCGACCGGGCGATCCGCGAGATGCGTTACGATGAAGCGCGTCTGGCGGAAGGCGTGGGCAAAAACCCGATTCTGGTGACAGCGCTCAATCCGGTGATCGGCTATGAAAAAGCCGCCGCCATTGCCAAGCAGGCGTTTGCCTCCGGGCGGCCGGTGATCGAGGTGGCGCAGGAGCAGACCGGCCTGTCCCGCCAGGAGCTGGAAACGCTGCTTGATCCGCTCACCCTGACTCGCCCGTGACCGTAATTGTTGCAAGTTGTATCGACAGGCCGCTCTGGCCGTTTTTACCGGGTGACGCTGTTGCCGGCCTATGTCAGTCTTTGATTTCCATTTCAGCACATACCTTCGGGTATGTGGCGCTACAGCATCCGCCCGTCAGGGTTGTGCCTGGGGCAACAGCGACAATAACAAGGGACCGGAGACACACATCATGAGCAGTAACCTGACCATCGAGCGAACCTCGTCGGCGGTGGAGCCGCCGCTGGTTATTGGCAGCATCCTGGAAGCCGGGGTGCGCAAATCGCCGAACCAGGAAATCGTTTATGCCGACAAATACCGTATGAGCTATCGGGAATTCGGCGAACGGGTCAACCGGCTGGCCGGGGCGCTGGCGGCCCAGGGCATCAAGCCCGGCGATACCGTGGCGGTGATGGACTGGGACAGCCACCGTTATCTGGAAGCCTTTTTCGCGGTGCCGATGATGGGCGCGGTGCTGCACACGGTAAATGTGCGTCTCAGCCCGGAACAGATGCTCTACACCATCAACCATGCCAAGGACGATGCCATCCTGGTCAACCGGGAATTCCTGCCGGTGCTGGAAGGGCTGCACAGCCGTACTGAAACGGTGAAAAGCTACATCCTGCTGGATGACGAAGAGGGCGAGGTCAACAGTTCGTTGCCGCTGGCCGGCGAATACGAAGCCTTGCTGGCGCAGGCGCCGGCGGCCTTTGATTTTCCCGACCTGGATGAAAATACCCGCGCTACCACCTTCTATACCACCGGCACCACCGGCCTGCCCAAGGGGGTGTATTTTTCGCACCGCCAGCTGGTGATGCATACCTTTGCCGGCCGCGCCACCATAGCCGGCAAGGGCCAGGGCCGTTTCAACGAAGACGATGTCTATATGCCCATCACGCCCATGTTTCATGTGCATGCCTGGGGCATTCCCTACATGGCGACGCTGATGGGGGTAAAGCAGGTTTATCCGGGCCGCTATGAGCCGGCCACCCTGTTGAAGTTGCTGGTTTCCCACCAGGTGACCTTCTCCCATTGCGTACCCACCATTATCCAGATGCTGCTGCAGGCGGAAGCCGCCAAGAGCGTCGACCTGTCCAACTGGAAAGTGATCATCGGTGGTTCTGCCTTGCCCAAGCCGCTGGCCAGGGGCGCACTGGAGCGCGGCATCGATATTTTCACCGGCTATGGCATGAGTGAAACCTGCCCGATTTTGACGCTGGCCCAGCTGACCCCGGAACTGGAACAGGCGGACGCCGAGACCCAGCTGGAATACCGCACCAGCACCGGCCGTCCGGTGGCCATGGTGCAGCTGCGCATCGTTGACGGCGAAATGCAGGATGTCCCCCATGACGGCAAGAGTCAGGGGGAAGTGGTGGTGCGCGCCCCCTGGCTGACCCAGGGATATCTGCACGACACCGACAAGTCCGAAGAGCTGTGGGCCGGCGGCTGGTTGCATACCGGCGACGTGGCAGTCATGAGCGAGGATGGTTGGCTGAAAATCGTCGATCGCATCAAGGATGTCATCAAGACCGGTGGCGAGTGGGTCTCGTCACTGGACCTGGAAGGTCTGGTGTTGCAGCACCCCGGCGTGGGTGAGTGTGCCGTGGTTGGGGTGCCGGATGAAAAATGGGGCGAGCGGCCGGTGGCGCTGGTGGTGAAAAGCGGTGACGCCGATGAAGACAGCATCAAGGCCCTGGTTAGCGATTATGCCGACAAGGGCGTGATCAGCCGTTACGGTATTCCCGATCGGGTGATCTTTGTGGACGCGCTGCCACGGACCTCGGTGGGCAAACTCGACAAGAAAAAAATGCGCGCCGAGATGGTGTGAGACGGCTGGCGGGCCCGCAACGGGCCCGCTACTTTCCTGACGGCTTTATACTGTCTGCATTGTTTCCAGATACACGCGCCCGATTCTTCTCCCTGACCTGAACGCGTCAACGTGAATGATTTCGAACTGATACGCAGCAAACGCCGTAGCCTGGAGCTGCGAGTGCTGGCCGATGGCCGGGTCCAGGTGCGAGCCCCGCAGCGGGCATCGCTGCGTATGGTGCAGGCCTTCGTCGACAGCCGCCGGCACTGGATTGCCGAGCAGCAACGGCAGCAGGCCAGCCGTCCCCGGCAACGCTGGCGGGATGGCGATCCGCTGGCGTTTCGGGGTGAGATCCTGCGGCTGGATGTTTGTCAGGGGGCGACCCGGGTAGAGCAGCAGGGTGGTTATCTACAGGTCAGGGTGGCGGCGCCGGACCAGGAAAGCGGCGTCGAGCAGGCGGTGCACAGTTGGCTGCGCCGCCAGGCGCGGCCGCTGTTTGAGGACAGCATTGATCGCCAGTTTCACTGGTTCGCCGCCCAGGGCCATGCGCGTCCGACCCTGCGCGTGAAGAAGATGCGTACCCGCTGGGGCTCGCTGTCGGCGCGCGGTTATATCAACCTGAATATGGTCCTGTTGCATTACGCGCCGGCGGTGCTGGACTACGTGGTGATGCACGAACTCTGTCATCTCCAGCACATGGATCATGGGCCAGGCTTTCATGCGTTGATGGATGCGCGCATGCCGGACTGGCGTGCTCGCAAGGCCTTGCTGGAACAGCCGCTGTATCAGCCGTGAGCCTGGCTGTGACGCTTGTCTCTGTGAAAGACAAACGCTGGCCCGGTTTTCCCGGATTTCCGCTTTCTTGCAGACATAAAAAAACCCGCCGAAGCGGGTTTTTTCTACCATCGCAGACGCTTAGTCAGCAACTACGTTGGCAGCCTGAGGACCTTTGGGGCCCTGCTGGATCTCGAAGGAAACCTTCTGACCCTCGGCCAGGGTTTTGAAGCCTGAACCGGTGATTGCGCTGAAATGAACGAATACGTCTGCACCACCATCGTCCTGGGAGATGAAACCAAAACCCTTGGACTCGTTAAACCACTTCACAGTACCAGTAGCCATGTGAATCTATACCTCAAAAACTATTACTTAGGGTGTTGCTTGCAAACCATGATGGGGGGTGTTCGGAGACAACTTCAGCTTCACGCAGGGAAGACAACTACCAAAACAATCCTCGGCCATAATTCGCAGCCAGTTCCGACTCTACTCCCCTTTTCGGGATTGCACCACTTATTTTTCCGGGCTTTTTAGCGCTGTTATAACGGCTCTGTCACAAAACGCACGGCCATTCGGTGATGCTCTCCAGGGCCCAGTGTCAGGGCATTTTCCAGCACTCTTGCGGTTTCAATACACAGCATGCGTTGCCAGTCATGGTCGGCGAATTGACTCAGGCGCCGACTTTTTTCCACCCAGGGATTCCAGACCACGGCGGATTGGCTGCCCTGACTTTCCAGAACCAGCCGTCGCTGCCAGAGCGGGTCATCGATATGCAGTCGCGTTGGCAACTGCAGATAAAGACGATCGGTTTCGGAGTGGAACCTTACCGGCCCGGCTTGCTGATGACGCTGCCAATCATCCAGTGCATCCACATAGGGGCAATCTTCCAGGCCGTAAACGTGCACCTGGTGGATATCGCTGACGGCGAAATAGCTATGCAGGGCCTGGCTGATACAGGCCGACTGGTTGCCATGGTTATGGTTATCCAGTGACAGGGTCAGGCCATCATCCAGTGTCATGCTCAGGGTCGGCGTCAGGCCGGGAAGAGGCATTGAGTCTGCCTGCCCGGCCAGTCGCCAGACCAGCGTCTGGCGCTGTTGATCCTGTTGCTGTTCGACCAGCTGCCAGGGCTGCTGGCGTACCAGCCCGTGGGCCGGCGCCGACGCCATGGGGTATTGTCGGCGCAGCGCCTCGGGGTTGCGCGCCAGCGTGCCGAACCAGGGCCAGCACAGCGGGATGCCGCCGCGTACGCTCTGGCCCCGCTGATAGCTGGCCTGCTCGCTGAGCCAGATTATCGGGGGCTCACCGTCGCGCTGGTATTCCAGCACCTGGGCACCCTGTTCGGCGACCACCAGCCGCTGGCCCCGATGGTGGATTTCCCGGCAGGCCAGTTCACCTCGATAAATCGTATGCATGGATTTTTCAGGATCAAGGTAGAGGGAAGCGCTGGGAGCCGGCCTGCAAATGCTGCATTGCCAGCAGGCTGGCTCCTGCGCTAGGGGCGGCTTATTTCAGGCCGGCGGCAATTTCCAGTTCACGGATGGATTGCTCCAGATAATCCAGCAGTCGCTGCATGGAAGGCAGGGTGCGGCGGCAGGCGATCAGGCCGAATTCCAGCTGGTCCATATAACTGGTCAGGGTGATGTTCAGGGCAATGCGATCCAGGGCGATGGATACCGGGTACATACCCTGGAGCTTGGCGCCGTTCCAGTAGAGCGGTTCCCGCGGGCCGGGGACATTGGAGATCACCACGTTAAAGGCACGCCATTTCGGTGCCAGGCCAGTGAGCAGGTTAAGGCCCGTGGGCGCCATGGTCAGGGCGGTGAAATTGAGAATTTCCTCCGCACTCATCTGCGAGAAGCGTTGCTTGGCTTCCTGGACCGAGTTGTTGACCACCCGTAGGCGGTTGGCCGGGTCGCAGATATGGGTGCCCAGGTTGGCCAGAATCATACCGATCTGGTTGCCGCCGGCGCTGTCATCCTGGCGCAGGCTCATCGGTACCATGGCAATCAGAGGAACATCAGGCAGCGCATTCTGGCTGATCAGGTACTCACGCAGGGCATGGCCGCACATGGACAGCACCACGGTGTTGATAGTGCAGTCGAAGGCCGAGGCAATTTTCTTCAGCCGCGGCAGTGAAAAGCTCTGGGCGGCAAACCGGCGAGAACCGGTAATCGAATGGTTCAGCATGGTGTCCGGTGCCTGGAAGATCGACACATAATTTTCGTCGGTCTTGGCTTTCTGGCTGACCTTGTAGATTTCGCGGGCCAGTGCCGGCACCGTGGCCACCTGCTTGCTAACGCCGGCGGTCAGCCGCGCCAGGCTGGATACCGCATCCACCGGGTTGCTGGGCAGCGAGCGAGAGCGCTTCTTGGGCTTGTAGGCCCAAACCGGGGGCAGATCACGTTCGTTGGGGTCTTCGGACAAGGCACGCATGCCCATGCGCATGGCGGAAATGCCATCCACCACGGAGTGATGGATCTTGGTGTAAAGGGCAAACTGGCGACCGCGGATACCTTCGATCAGGTGGGCCTCCCACAGCGGGCGCTCCCGGTCGAGCAGATTGGAATGCTCAGCGGACACCAGTGACAGCAATTCCCGGATACGGCCGGGCTTGGGCAGCGCTTCGTGGCGGAAGTGGTGGTCAATATCGAAATGCTTGTCTTCAGTCCAGTAGTATTGGCCCAGGCGGCGGGTCAGACGCTGGTTGAAGGGGGCGACCGGGTGGCTGAAATCGCGCATGGCCTGGGCCAGCTCGCTGACGTACTTGGGCCCGGCATCCTCCGGAAAGGAAAACAGTTGCAAGCCAGCCACATGCATGGGTTGTTGTCGTTTTTCCAGCCACAGAAACAGCTGGTCCACCGGGCTTAGCGCTTTCATAGAATCCCCTTTTTGATTAACAGCATCTCCCTGAGCAGAATGCGCTTTTATGCAATCCGCAGGGTGATGATAGTAGCAGAGCCGCTTTCAGGTAACTGTCTGAAAGGTGTAATGGCACTGACTGACCGATAGCCATGGGTTTCTGGACCTGTTTTTTCTTGCAAGGTTTCTGCCATGGCATACGCAGTGCCCGCAGCCACAGAGGGTAGCAGCACCAGGGTCAGTCTTTTTTGAGTCAAGTCATGGCACCGGCGATCGGCATGGAGGCCGGGACGGATAAGATATTTTTATAAAAAACAAAAGGTTATGATTGATTGTTGGTAGCAGAAAGGCGGTATGACTGCATTATTCACTGAAAAAATACCGAATATACACCTTATTAATTATGTTTATGTGTTGAAGAGCTCTAGAATGCGCCGCATCGGTAGACCGGCATGCATGACATGAGCAGGGTTGCCCCTCCCGGTATCGATACACCAATTTTTTAATCAGAGGTTCACCATGTCATACACCAAAGACATCGAAGCACTGAGCTCCGTGGTTGGTGCCAACAGCACCTGGAAAGCGATCAACCCGGAATCCGCTGTTCGCATGCGTCTGCAAAACCGTTTCAACACGCATCTGGACATCGCCAAGTACAACGCCAAGATCATGCGTGAAGACATGGCGGCCTACGATGCTGACAGCAGCAAGTACACCCAGTCCCTGGGTTGCTGGCACGGTTTCATCGGCCAGCAGAAGATGATCTCCATCAAGAAGCACTTCGGTGGCACCAAGCAGCGCTACCTGTACCTGTCCGGCTGGATGGTTGCCGCGCTGCGCTCCGAGTTCGGTCCGCTGCCTGACCAGTCCATGCACGAGAAGACTTCCGTTGCTGACCTGATCCGTGAGCTGTACACCTTCCTGAAGCAGGCTGACGCCTGGGAACTGAACCACCTGTTCCGTGCTCTGGACGACGCCAAAGAAGCCGGTGACGCCGCCAAGCAAGCTGAAATCATTGCCAAGATCGACAACTTCGAAACTCACGTTGTGCCGATCATCGCTGACATCGATGCGGGTTTCGGTAACCCGGAAGCCACCTACCTGATGGCCAAGCAAATGATCGAAGCCGGTGCTTGCTGCATCCAGATCGAGAACCAGGTTTCCGACGAGAAGCAGTGTGGCCACCAGGACGGTAAGGTAACCGTTCCGCACGCTGACTTCATCGCCAAGCTGAACGCCGTCCGTTACGCCTTCCTCGAGCTGGGCGTTGACGATGGTGTGATCGTTGCCCGTACCGACTCCGAAGGTGCTGGCCTGACCAAGCAGATCGCTGTTTCCCAGGAAGAAGGCGACCTGGCTGATCAGTACAACTCCTTCCTGGAAGGCGAAGAAGTTACCGATCCGTCTACCGTTTCTCACGGTGATGTTCTGGTCAAGACCGGTGGCAAGCTGATCAAGCCGACCAAACTGGCTTCCGGCCTGTTCCAGTTCCGTCGTGATACCAACATCGACCGTGTTGTTCTGGACTGTGTAACCAGCCTGCAGAACGGCGCCGACCTGCTGTGGATCGAGACTCCGACCCCGAACATCTCCCACATCAAGGGCATGGTTGACCGTATCCGCGAGCAAGAGCCGACTGCCAAGCTGGTTTACAACAACAGCCCGTCCTTCAACTGGACCCTGAACTTCCGTCAGCAGGTATTCGATGCCTGGGAGAAGGAAGGTAAAGACGTATCCGGTTACGACCGCAGCCGCCTGATGAGCGCTGACTTCGATAATTCCGAGCTGGCCGCCGAAGCTGACAAGTGGTGTCAGAACTTCCAGCGCGACGCTGCTCGCGAAGCCGGTGTATTCCACCACCTGATCACCCTGCCGACCTACCACACCGCTGCTCTGTCCACCGATCAGCTGGTCGAAGGCTACTTCGGCGAAGAAGGCATGCTGGCCTACGCCGCTGGTGTTCAGCGTCAGGAAATCCGTCGCGGCATCGCTACCGTGAAGCACCAGGACATGGCCGGTTCCAACATCGGTGATGACCACAAAGAGTACTTCTCTGGCGAAGCGGCTCTGAAAGCGGGTGGCAAGCACAACACCATGGGTCAGTTCGAGAACAATTAAGTCTCGATCTAACCTTCGGTTAGTGTGAAAGGCGGCTCCCGCAAGGGGGCCGCCTTTTTTTGTGCCCGGAAAATCCTCGCGCGCCAGTGCCCGCCAATCTCTTGATGCAGATCATGTTCCGGCAGTGAGGATTGCGAGATAGATAGGGAAAAGGCAGCAGGCCATCTGTGGCGGCGAGGAGGCCGGTATGAGTATGGCGACGGTGCGCAAGGCAACGCTGGCGGCTCATGTGGAGTCTGCCATTCGCATTATTCTGGCAGCGCTGCTGGCGGCTGTGCTGCTGACCGAAATTCTGCCCTCGCTATGGCTCGCATTGCCGGCTTCATCGTCAATTTTCAGCGCTACCCTAATGGCGCAAAGCGGGCTCGTCCTGCTGTTGCTGGTGACGGTGCTTGGCCTGCTGTGGGTGCATGCCTTTGCATTCTGGCTGCTTTATGCGGCTGCCTTTGTCGGTGTTCTGTCGGGGGTATCACTGGTGCCGGGAGTGATGGAAATGTTCAGCGGCGGCCAACAGTTGGCGATGATGGTGCTCGCCAATGCGCTGATGATTGTGCTGGGTGCGGTGGCGCACTGGCTTTACCGCAACAATATGGAAGGCTGGGATTAATGCTGTCGGGGTAGCAGCCAACGGCGGATAATAAAAAAGATTCACCGGCTAATGGCGGGAAACTGATACCGGGTCCCGCGCCAGACGTCCGACCTCAGCTCAGACCAAGCTGAGCTCCTGCTAATCTGCGATGAACCATAAAAAAGGGGGCGACCTTGCGGCCGCCCCCTTTTTTGTCTGACGTCAGATCGTCGACGTCGACCCGGTATGCTTACTCGTAATCGAACGAGAAGTGTTCCGGCTTCAGCTGCATGGTGCTCTTGGTCGGCTTCAGCGCGGCATCCGCGTGGGCCTTGGCAGAGGGCAGCATGCGATCGAAGTAGAACTCGGCGGTGGCCAGCTTGGCCTTGTAGAACTCCGCCGGCTCTTCACCGCCGTTCTCCAGCTTGTCCTTGGCAACGCCGGCCTGCAGGGCCCAGAAGTAGGCCATCATGGCGTAGCCGGAGTACATCAGGAAGTCGTAGCTGGCGGTGGACACGATGTCACGGTCCTTGGCAGCGACCAGCATGATGCGGGTGGTCAGATAGTTCCACTCGGCGGCGATCTTCAGCAGCTTCCAGGCAAACGGCCGCAGCTTGGGATCACGCAGGTTCTTGGTGCCGAAGTCCACCAGGCGCTTGGAGAAGTCGCGAACACACTTGCCCTTGGTCAGCAGCAGCACTTTACGGCCCAGCAGGTCGAGGGCCTGAATGCCGGTGGTGCCTTCGTACAGGGTGGAGATACGTGCATCACGCACGATCTGCTCCATGCCGTGTTCCTTGATGTAGCCGTGGCCACCGAATACCTGCATGCCGTCGTTGGCGACTTCCAGGCCTTTCTCGGTGAGGAAGCCTTTCAGGATCGGTGTCAGGAAGCCCAGCTCGTCATCCCACTTCTTGTACTCTTCGTCATTGTCCGCCTGGGCGGCACTGATCATCTTGTCCGCATACTGGGCGGCGAAGTAGATCATGGCACGGCCACCTTCAGCGACGGCCTTCTGCTTGAGCAGCATGCGGCGCACGTCACCGTGGTGGATCAGGCTGTCGGCGATGGCATCCGGTTCTTTCTTGCCGGACAGGGCACGCATGGACTTACGCTCCTTGGCGTAGGTCAGTGCGCCCTGGTAGGACAGCTCGGCGTGGGCCAGACCCTGGATGGAGGTACCGATACGGGCGGTGTTCATGAAGGTGAACATGCACTCCAGACCCTGGTTTTCCGGGCCGATCAGGAAGCCGGTGGCCTCGTCGAAGTTCATCACACAGGTGGCGGATGCCTTGATGCCCATTTTCTTTTCCAGGGAACCACAGTGCACGCCATTGTCTTCGCCGATCTTGCCCGGCAGGTACTTGGGCACGATGAACAGGGAGATACCCTTGGTGCCCTTGGGGGCGTCGGGCAGGCGGGCCAGCACGATGTGAACGATGTTTTCGGTCAGGTCATGCTCACCGGAGGAGATGAAGATCTTGGTGCCGGAAATCTTGTAGGAACCGTCTTTCTGCGGCTCGGCCTTGGTTTTCACCTGGCCCAGGTCGGTACCGCACTGCGGCTCGGTCAGGCACATGGTGCCGCCCCAGCGGCCTTCGGTCAGCGGTACCAGGTAGTCCTGGAGTTGCTGGTCGGAGCCGTGCATCTGGATGGTGTTCATGGCACCCATGGACAGGCCCGGGTACATGGTGAAGGACCAGTTGGCGGTGGCCATCATCTCTGACTTGATCAGGCCCAGGGACGCCGGCAGACCCTGGCCGCCGAATTCCACCGGGTGGCTGAGACCTTGCCAGCCGCCGGCCACGAACTCGTCGTAGGCTTCCTTGAAACCTTTCGGGGTGGTGACTACGCCGTCTTCGAACTTGCAGCCTTCCTCGTCGCCGCTCTGGTAGAGCGGTGCCAGGGTGTTTTCACACAGCTTGGCCATTTCACCGATGATGGCTTCGACCATGTCCGGGGTGGCTTCTTCGCCTTCCGGAATGGTCTTGTAGTGGCTTTCGAAATCGAACACTTCGTTCATCAAAAAGCGCATATCGCGCACGGGGGCCTTATAAGTCGGCATAGCAATACCCTCGTTAGGCAGAAAACGGTGGAGCTGTCAGTTAAGGAATAATCCAGTCAGAAACGGACAGCACATCAGGTGGCGCATTGTTAGGGAATACCCGCCAGAAGGCATTGACTGTCAAGGCGGGCAGGGGCGGGCGTTAGGGTGAATGGGCGTTCACGGGATGTTGAGATTCAAGCAACCTGAACCTCTCTGCGAAGACGCTGTAGGAGCTTGCCTGCAAGCGAATGGTTTATGAGTACCACCAGGCCTGAAGGGTCGGCATCATTGCCTCGCCACGCTGGTACGGTTCGCTTGCAGGCAAGCTCCTACTTCTTGCCCTTCCAGCTATACATGGAGGTGGACACGCCCATCCGTTAGGCCACTTCATCCCAGGCTTTCTGCGGTAGCACTGCCTTGAGCAGTTCGGTGGATTTGGCAATCGGCGGTTCGATCACAAAGCTGTCTTTCTTCTGCATTCCCTTGATGATGCTGTTGACCACTTTTTCGGGGGTCAGCATGGGGGTGAACAGGGGCGTCTTCACACCGTCGAACATGCCGGTGGAGATATAGCTGGGACAGACCGTGGTGACCAGCACGTGTTTGATCTTGCGGACATCCAGCTCCAGGCGGATGGATTCGGAAAAGCCGACCACCGCCCATTTGCTGGCCGCATAGCTACTGCCGTAGGGCAGGCCGACGAAGGCCGAAGCGCTGGCAATATTGACCAGATAGCCCTGTTTGGCCTGGATCAAGTCGTCCAGGAAGGCGTGGGTGGTGGCCATCAGCCCTTCGGTATTGATGCGGAAGGTATTGAGGTGTTGTTCCAGGGGCACCTGCTCGAACTCGCCGCCGAATACCACCCCGGCATTGTTGATCAGTGCCGTGATCGGGCCGACTTCGGCGTGCAGCTTGTCACGGAACTTGGCGATGGAGGCAATCTTGCTGACATCCAGCACATAGGGGTGTGCCTTGCCGCCGTCGGCCTTGATGCGGTCGGCTACCTCGCGGGCGGCACTGATGCGGCGGGCGGTGACGATCACCTCTGCGCCGCGGGCGGCGAACTGTTCGGCCATCAGGGCGCCGATGCCGGCGCCGGCGCCGGTAATCAGAACGCGGTGGTTATGGAAATGGGCCATGCTGCCTCCTTGACGAAATTGACGCTATCAGAGTGGCCCGCCGCGCAGAGCGGATCAATAGCAATGTGGTAAGTCGGTGTGCGCCAGGCCGTGCAGGGTTTTGGCCAGGGCCTGCTAATGAGGCAGCTTGATCCCGGCCAGCATTACCTGGCCATCCTCCACCGAGCGGGCACGCAGTTTCAGGCCGCTGATCCTTACTGTGTCGCCGACCACCGCATAGCGGCCCACCTGCTTGCCGAACAGCTCCGTCACGGTGGTGCCTTCCAGCCCGGCTGGTGGCGGCTCCATGCCATAGATGGCCACTAGCTGGGCCACCGGGGTCTTGCCGAGCACGGTGAATTCGCCGTAGTAGCGTTTTTCATCATTGCTCATCTTGTGGCACAGATCCGACAGGGAGGACTTGTGCGAGGGCGGCGCCAGCCAGGCGATCAGGTCGCCGGCCTCGATCTGCGGGTCGTCGTTGAGGCTGAGCACCTGCTGGTTACGGTAGAGAATCAGTGGCGTGCATTCCTCCTGGCCCAGTTCGCCCAGCGGCCGGCCCACCGCCTTGGCGCCGTCTTCTACCTGGAATTGCATCAGGTAGCGGTCGCGCGGGGCGGCCAGCGGCACCATCTGCCGGGGCTCGGTGCTGTTGGGCACCGAAACCTTCAGACGCCGGGCCATATAACGCAGGCTGGCACCCTGGCCGAGCAGGGAGATCAGCACCACCACCAGGGTGATATCGAACAGCAGGCGGGTCTGGCCGACGCCGGCCAGCAGCGGAAACACCGCCAGCACGATGGGCACCGCGCCACGCAAACCGGTCCAGGCGATAAAGGTCTTTTCCCGCCAGGTAAAGCGGAACGGCACCAGGCTGATCCACACCGACAGCGGCCGCGCCAGCAGCATCAGAAAGGCAGCCACCGCCAGCGCCTGGGGCAGGTGGTCGGTGAGCCGCGATGGCGTCACCAGCAGACCGAGAATCAGGAACATGCCGGATTGGGCCAGCCAGGCCATGGAATCCATGGAACGCAGCACATTGTCGCCGGTGCCGCCTCGGCGATTGCCGGCCACCAGGCCGGTGAGATAAATGGCCAGAAAGCCACTGCCACCGACCAGGTTGGTCAGCGCAAACACCATGGCGCCACCGCTGCACAGCAGCAATGCATGCAGGCCCTCGTTGCTGCGCACCCGCAGCAGCAATTCGCTGATCACCGTGCCCAGCGCCAGGCCGAACAGGGCGCCCAGCCCGAACTGCTGGATCAGGGTCACCAGCATGCCCGGCCCCCAGCCGGCCTGCGGATTCACCAGCAGCTCCACCAGCATCAGGGTAATAAAGATGGCCATGGGATCGTTGAGGCCGGATTCGATCTCCAGGGTGCTGGCCACCCGTTCATTCAGGCGCACCCCGGCGCCCTTGATGACGCTGAATACCGCGGCGGCGTCGGTGGATCCGACAATGCCGCCCAGCAGCAGGCCCAAACGCCAGTCCACCCCCATCAGCCAGGTGGTGAAGGCGCCCACCAGCGAGGCGGACACCGCCACCCCCAGGGTAGCCAGGCTGAGGGCCGGTTTCAGGCCCAGCTTGAAGGTGCTCAGGCGGGTGCGCAGGCCGCCGTCCAGCAGGATCACCGCCAGCGCGATATTGCCGA
Source organism: Alcanivorax sp. (assembly GCA_033723495.1). Lineage (GTDB taxonomy): Bacteria > Pseudomonadota > Gammaproteobacteria > Pseudomonadales > Alcanivoracaceae > Alcanivorax. Next base: position 24,655 of record JAWVWY010000005.1, read on the forward strand.
CCACATAGGCCAGCGGGAAGTCATCGAACTTGATACCGCCGATGCCGTCCTCGCCGGCGAGCATGCCCACAACCAGAAAGATCAGCAGCGCCGGCACCCCGTAACGGGCGCTCAACGAGCCCAGCAGCAGGCCGGTGAACATCAGGCCGGTGCCGATCAGCAAGTAGAGGTTCAGTGATTCCAAGGAGTCTTCCGGCTAAGTGGCATCAGAGTTCTATAGTAGAATAGCTTACACACAAGGGACGATGCGCTACACGTTTGCCCAGGTGCGTCGCTGACGGCACGATTCAAGACCAGGATCAAAAGCATTTTCACCACAGAGGGCACAAGGATCGCTGAGGAAAGAAGATTTTTACTCTCTGTGTGCCCTGTGATCTCTGTGGTCAATACGCTTTAAGGGGGTTGGTTATCGCGCCGTTAGGGACTCGCCTGCGGCAGGGCCTGTGTGGTGTTTCGCGCAAGGCTTGCAGCGTGTCGTGTTGTCTTTATACTAGCGCGCCCTTCTGGTTATATTTTGAGCAGCAGGCAAGCCTGCAAGGTAAGTGTGAGATGGACTTTTCCCAGCGATTTGGCGTGATTGTAATCGGTGGCGGCCATGCCGGTACCGAGGCGGCCCTGGCGTCTGCGCGCATGGGCGTGTCCACCCTGCTGCTGACCCACAATATCGAAACCCTGGGCCAGATGAGCTGCAACCCGGCCATCGGTGGCATCGGCAAGAGCCACCTGGTGCGCGAGATCGACGCCCTGGGCGGGGCCATGGCCCGTGCCACCGATAAAGGCGGCATCCAGTTCCGCGTGCTTAACGCCCGCAAGGGCCCGGCGGTGCGCGCCACCCGTGCCCAGGCGGACCGGGTGCGCTACAAGGCGGCGATCCGCCATACGCTGGAGAACCAGCCCAACCTGACCCTGTTCCAGCAGGCCGTTGACGACCTGATCGTGGAAAATGGCCGCTGTATCGGTGCCGTTACCAACATGGGCCTGCATTTTCATGCCGATGCGGTGGTGCTGTGTACCGGTACTTTCCTGGGCGGCGTGATCCATATTGGCCTGGATAACCACCAGGGCGGCCGCGCCGGCGATCAGCCGTCCAATGCCCTGGCGCGCCGGCTGCGCGAGCTGCCGTTCCGGGTTGACCGCCTGAAAACCGGCACGCCGCCGCGTATCGACGGCAAGACGGTGGACTTTTCGGTGATGGAAGAGCAGTGGGGCGATACCCCGCTGCCGGTGATGAGTTACCTGGGCAAGGTGGCAGAACACCCGCAGCAGGTGTGCTGCTACATTACCCATACCAATGCGCAGACCCACGACATCATCCGCAGCGGTTTTGAGCGCAGCCCGATGTTCACCGGCGTGATCGAAGGCACCGGCCCGCGCTACTGCCCGTCCATCGAGGACAAGGTCAACCGCTACCCGGACAAGGACAGCCACCAGATCTTCGTGGAGCCGGAAGGCCTGGATACCCACGAGCTTTACCCCAATGGCATTTCCACCAGTCTGCCGTTCGATGTGCAGCTGCAGGCGGTGCGTTCCATCCGCGGCTTCGAGAATGCCCACATTACCCGGCCGGGCTACGCCATCGAGTACGATTTCTTCAATCCCCAGGACCTCAAGCACAGCCTGGAGACCAAACACATGCCCGGGCTGTTCTTCGCCGGCCAGATCAACGGCACCACCGGCTATGAAGAAGCCGGTGCCCAGGGGTTGCTGGCGGGCCTGAACGCGGCGCGCCTGAGCCTGCAGCAGGAGGCCTGGACGCCGCGACGTGACGAGGCCTACATCGGTGTGCTGGTGGATGACCTGATCACCATGGGCACCCAGGAGCCCTACCGCATGTTCACCAGCCGCGCCGAATACCGGCTGCTGCTGCGTGAGGACAACGCCGACCTGCGCCTCACGGAAAAGGGCCGCGAGCTGGGCCTGGTGGACGACCAGCGCTGGGCGGCCTTCAATGCCAAGCGCGAGGGCATGGCCAAGGAGGAGCAGCGCCTGCGCAGCACCTGGGTGCAGCCCAAATCGCCCCGGGCCGAGGCCGTCAACGCCCTGATCGAGAAGCCGCTCAACCGTGAATACAGCCTGATGGACCTGCTCAAGCGTCCGGAACTGAGCTACGCCAGCCTGGCCGATGCGGTGGCCATCGAGGATTGTCCGGCGGCGGAGGTCATCGAGCAGATGGAGATCCTCGCCAAGTATGCCGGCTACATTGATCGCCAGAGCGACGAGATCGAAAAGCTGCGGGCGGCGGAGACCACCGCGCTGCCGGCGGATTTCGACTACGGCCAGGTCAAGGGCCTGTCCAATGAGGTCAAACAGAAGCTCGGTGAAGTGCGCCCCGAGACCCTGGGTCAGGCCGGCCGTATCCCCGGCGTGACGCCGGCAGCCATCTCGCTGCTGATGATCTACCTGAAAAAGCACCAGCATCAGAAAAAGGCCGCCGGATGAGTCTTGCCGACACGCTAGCCCGGGGGGTGGATACCCTGGGCCTGTCGCTTAGCGATACCCAGCAACACCAGCTGCTGGCCTACATCGACCTGCTGGTAAAATGGAATCAGGCCTACAACCTCACCGCGGTGCGCGATCCGGCGGAGATGGTCACCCGCCATCTGCTCGATTCGCTGGCGGTGTTGCCCCATGTGGCGCCGCTGGAGACCCTGGATGTGGGCACTGGCGCCGGCATCCCCGGCATCATTCTGGCAGTGGCGCGTCCGCAGCAGGCCTTCGTGCTGCTCGATTCCAACGGCAAGAAAACCCGCTTTGTGCGCCAGGCGCGCCGCGAGCTGGGGCTGGCCAATGTGGAGGTTGTGCACGCCCGCGTGGAACAGTACCGTAAGGCTCCACCGCAGATTATTTGCCGGGCATTTGCCTCCTTGTCGGACATGCTGGCGTTAATGGCGCCGATTTTCGGAGATACTACCCGCCTGCTGGCCATGAAAGCGGCCAGCACCGATCAGGAATTGGCGACCCTGCCAGCCGGCTGGCAGGGCGAACACCACACGCTGACCGTGCCAGGACTGGAAGAACCACGCACGGTGGTGGTGGTGAACAAGGTTTGATGCCAGACAGAAGGCATCTCGAACAGAGTTCGCAAACATAGTTGTAGGGGCTTGCCCGGCAAGCGATGCCACGACGAACACGGCGGATCGCCAGCAGGCTGGCTCCTACGGCGGTCACACCGGCACCATGTGCGGGTGAGCCGCAGGGTCTCAATAAGGAGAGCGCAGTGACCACCGTTTTTGCCGTTGCCAACCAGAAAGGCGGAGTGGGCAAAACCACCAGCAGCGTCAATCTGGCCGCGTCCCTGGCAGCGACCCGCAAGAAGGTCTTGCTGGTGGATATCGACCCGCAGGGCAATGCCACCACCGGTTCCGGGGTGGACAAATTCGAAACCGAGTACACCATCTATGATGTGCTCTGTGACGAGGTGCCCATTGAACAGACCATCAGTGGCACACCGGAAGAGTCCGGCTTCGATCTGATCAGTGCCAATGGCGACCTGACTGCGGCAGAAGTACAGCTGCTGGACATGAAACTCAAGGAATTCCGGTTGCGCAATGCCCTGGCCCGCATCCGTGACCGTTACGACTACATCATCATCGACTGTCCGCCGTCACTGAACATGCTGACCGTCAATGCGCTGACCGCCTCCGATTCGGTGATCGTGCCGATCCAGTGTGAGTACTACGCGCTGGAAGGGCTGACCTCGCTGATGAATACCATCGAAAAGATCCGCTCGGTGCTCAACCCCAAGCTGCATATCGGTGGTCTGCTGCGCACCATGTACGATCCGCGCAACAGCCTCTCCAACGATGTCTCCAACCAGCTGATCAGCCACTTTGGAGACAAGGTCTACCGCACCATTATTCCGCGCAATGTGCGGCTGGCGGAGGCCCCCAGCCATGGGGCGCCGGTGATTACCTATGACCCGAAATCCCGCGGCGCGGTCAGCTACCTGGCGCTGGCCGGGGAAATCCTGCGTCGCGAGCAGGCGCTCAAGAATCAGCCGGCAGCCGCCTCATAGAGGGGCTGCCCCGAGCGATGTATTATCCATGGGCAGATAGTGCCCATTGCGTCAGACGTGCGACGTCCGACCCCAGACGTTTTTAAGGAATATCCATGGCGGTAAAGCGTAAACGCGGTCTCAGCAAGGGGCTGGATGCCCTGCTCAGCAGCAACGAATCCTACCAGCAGCGTCATCAGGAAGAGGTGAGCGTGCAGGCTGGCGAGGAGGCGTCTGCCGCAGCCAGCCAGCCGCCCCGCGACGGCGAGTTGCGTCACTTGCCGGTGGAATTCATGGAGCGTGGTCGCTACCAGCCGCGCCGCGACATGTCCCCGGATGCGCTGGAAGAACTGGCCGAATCGATCCGTGCCCAGGGCGTGATGCAGCCCATCGTGGTGCGGCCACTGGGCGAAAAGCGTTACGAAATCATCGCCGGTGAACGGCGCTGGCGGGCCGCGCAGATGGCCGAGCTGGATACCATCCCGGCGGTGGTCCGCGAGGTGCCCGACGAGGCCGCCATCGCCATGGCGCTGATCGAAAATATTCAGCGCGAAAATCTCAACCCCATGGAAGAGGCCGTGGCGCTGGGGCGCCTGAAGGAAGAATTCGGCCTCACCCACCAGCAGGTGGCGGACGCGGTGGGCAAGTCCCGCGCCATGGTTACCAACCTGCTGCGGCTGATGAGCCTGGAAGCGGACGTCAAAAAGCTGCTCGAGCACGGTGATCTGGAAATGGGCCATGCCCGGGCACTGCTGGCGCTGACCGGCAACAAGCAGGTGCAGGCGGCCCGTACCGTGGTGGCGCGGGGCCTGTCGGTGCGCCAGACCGAAGAACTGGTGCGCGATTTCGAAAAAGCCAAAGCGGCCAAGCCAGCGCCAGCCAAGGAAGACCCCAATGTGCGGGCCCTGATCAATGATCTGTCCGAGCGCCTGGGGGCGCCGGTGCAGATCCAGTCCGGCCAGGGCAGCAAGGGCAAGCTGGTGATCAGCTATAACAATCTGGACGAACTGGACGGCATTTTGGCGCATATCAAATAGCCGGTTTTAGTGCTTCATTGTTGGGCAATCGCGGTTGATTCCCGGCAACGATGCCTCTATACTGCCGGCCCTGAAAACGAGACGAGACCTCGGGTGCCCGCGAGGCGGCCCGACACACCAGCCGACGGCTTTTATAGCGCGCCGGCTTTTGTATGGGTGAATCTCGGCAAAACGGTTAAAAAATGAGCGGTTTTCCCGGCCCGTTTATCCTGGCTCGGTACTTGTAAATTGCTCATGCCCGAGAGGGCAAGGTGGAACCAATGGCCAGTAAAAAGACGGTCTGGGGTGGTGACATCATGATGCCGTTGTTGCTGAGGATGTCTCTCTGGCAATTGGGCCTTTTGCTGCCGGTCGCTGTGATTATTTCGGCCCATGACCGGCTTCTCGCCCTGTCAATATTGTTGGGTGGCCTGGCGTTCTCGCTGCCCCACTGCTGGTTTGCCTGGTATGTGTTCCGTCCCCGCGGGGAAGAGGGCTCACCCAGGCTGGTTTCCCGCCGCCTATACCGTGGCGAGGCACAGAAATTGTTACTGACGGGTGCGCTGTGTGGCATGGCTTTCACGCTGGTGCATCCGTTGAATGCCGCGGGTTTTTTTTCCGCTTTTTTTGCAATGATGATACTGGGTTGGGTGACCTCGGCCCGGCTTGCACACGGAACAGATCAGGTCTGACAGGGCGAAAGCATGGCTTCAGAACATTCTTTGACATCCTCTGAATATATTCACCACCACCTGACGCACCTGACCTGGGGCAAGCTTCCCGCTGGTTTTGAGCGTGCCGACGGCACCGTGCTTAATGCACCGACCTGGACCCTGGCCACCACCGGCCACGAAGCGTCCTCCATGGGTTTCATGTCCGTTAACCTGGACACCCTGGGCTGGTCCCTGGCGCTGGGTCTGATTTTCTTCGTGATCTTCCGCATGGTGGCCCGCAAGGTGGTTGCCGACGTGCCGTCTGGCACCCAGAATTTCGTGGAAACCGTTGTCGAGTTCGTTCAGGACAACGTCAAGAGCATGTTCCCCTACCAGAACAAGATGGTGGCCCCCATGGCCCTGACCATCCTGGTGTGGGTATTTCTGATGAATTTCATGGACCTGATCGCCATTGACCTGCTGCCCTATGGTGCGCAGCTGTTCGGCGAGCATGTCCTGGGCATGGATCCGCATCACGTCTACTTCAAGATCGTGCCCTCCACCGACCCGAACATCACCATGGGCATGGCGTTCTTCGTGTTCCTGCTCATTCTGTTCTACAGCTTCCGTGAAAAGGGTATCGGCGGTTTCCTGGGTGAGCTGTCGCTGCACCCGTTCAGCAGCAAGAACATGGCTGTTCAGGCGCTGTTTATTCCGATCAACTTCGTTCTTGAATTCGTCAACCTGATTGCCAAGCCGGTCTCTCTGGGCCTGCGACTGTTCGGCAACATGTACGCCGGTGAGATGATCTTCATTCTGATCGCTCTGACCTACAGCGGCGGCTTTGGCATGGGTGTGTTCGGTGGCTTCCTGCAAATTCTCTGGGGCATGTTCCACATCCTCATTATTTCCCTGCAGGCGTTCATTTTCATGGTACTGACCATCGTATACATGAGCATGGCCTACGACACTGGCGAAGACCATTAATCGAATTACCAACTAATCACTCAATACGGGAGTTAACACAGTGACTGAAGCACAATCCCTTCTGATCCTGGCAAGCGGCATCCTGATGGGCCTGGGCGCTGTTGGCGCGGCTATCGGTGTAGGTATCCTCGGTTCCAAGTTCCTGGAAGGCGGTGCTCGCCAGCCGGAGCTGATCCCGATGCTGCGTACCCAGTTCTTCATCGTCATGGGCCTGGTTGACGCGGTACCGATGATCGGCGTTGGTCTGGGCATGTACGTCATGTTCGTACTGGCGGGAAGTTAATCACCCACAACCCACGACTTAGTGTCCCAGTTAATAGTGGAGAAGCGGTGTGGATTTTAACTTGACGTTTATTGGGCAAATGATCGCATTTGCCATATTCGTTTTCCTGACCATGCGCTATGTCTGGCCTCCCATCTCTCAGGCGATGGAAGAGCGTCAGAAGAAAATTGCTGATGGTCTCAGTGCCGCCGATCGTGCCGAGCGCGATCTGCAGCTGGCTCAGGAAAAGGCTGCCGCCGACCTGAAAGAAGCCAAGGCACAGGCTGCCCAGATCATCGACCAGGCCAATCGCCGTGCGAACCTGATCGTTGACGAAGCCAAGACTCAGGCCCGCACCGAAGGTGAGCGTCTGATCGAGCGCGCGCAGTCCGAGATCGAACAGGAAATGAATCGTGCTCGTGAGGAGCTGCGTAAGGCAGTTTCCGCACTGGTGATCGACGGTGCCGAGAAAGTCCTTGGCAACGAAGTGAAGCAGGACGCGCACAACGACTTGCTGGCGAAGCTGGCGGCGGAACTCTGACAGAAGCGGGAACCCAATGGCTGAACTGACCACCATCGCACGTCCCTACGCCAAGGCGGCTTTCCTGTTTGCTCAGGAAAACAATGCCCTTGAGCAATGGGAACAGATGCTGGGCCTGGCAGCGGCAGTGGCCGACGACGACGCCATGCGTGCCTACCTGGACCAGCCAGAGCTGGATGATGCCGTAAAGGCAGCGGCCTTTGCCGAGGTTTGCGGTGACGAGCTGAACGAAGGCGTCAGCAACTTCATCGCCCAGCTGGCCAGCAACAAGCGCCTGTCGCTGTTGCCGACCATCCTGCAACTGTTCCACGAGCTTCTGGCCGAGCAGAAACGGATGACGGATGTGGAGCTGGTCTCCGCGTTCGATCTGGATGATGCCGCGGTCGAAAAACTGGTGGCCGCTCTGAAGAAACGCCTGGGCCAGGACGTGAATGTAAGCACTTCCGTGGATCAGGGCCTGATCGGCGGCGTTATCATTCGCGCCGGCGATACCGTAATTGATGGCAGTGTGCGTGGCCGACTGAACCGTCTGGCAGAGCAACTGAACTCTTGAGTTTGAGGGATTAGAGATGCAGCAACTCAACCCGTCCGAAATCAGCGAGATTATCAAGTCGCGCATCGCGAAACTTGATACCTCCACCGAAGCACGCAACGAAGGTACGGTGGTATCCGTATCCGATGGTATCGTGCGCATTCATGGTCTGGCCGACGTCATGTTCGGTGAAATGATCGAGTTCGAGGGCGGCATCTACGGCATGGCCCTCAACCTGGAGCAGGACTCCGTTGGCGCCGTGGTACTGGGTGATTACCTGGGCCTGGCCGAAGGTCAGAAAGTAAAATGCACCGGCCGTATTCTGGAAGTTCCGGTAGGTCCGGAGCTGCTGGGTCGTGTGGTTGACGCCCTGGGTAACCCGGTTGACGGCAAGGGCCCGATCGAAGCCAAGACCACCGATGCGGTGGAAAAAGTGGCGCCGGGTGTTATCTGGCGTAAAGAGGTTAACGAGCCGGTGCAGACCGGTTACAAGGCCATCGACGCCATGGTGCCGATCGGTCGTGGTCAGCGTGAGCTGATCATCGGTGACCGTCAGATCGGTAAGACCGCCGTGGCCGTTGACGCCATCATTGCGCAAAAAGGTTCTGGCGTTAAATGTATCTACGTTGCCGTGGGCCAGAAGCAGTCCACCATTGCCAACGTGGTACGCAAGCTGGAAGAGCACGGTGCCATGGAGCACACCATCATCGTGGCCGCCTCTGCCTCTGATCCGGCTTCCATGCAGTTCCTGGCCCCGTTTGCCGGCTGCGCCATGGGTGAGTACTTCCGCGACCGCGGTGAAGATGCCCTGATCGTATACGATGACCTGACCAAGCAAGCCTGGGCCTATCGTCAGATTTCCCTGCTGCTGCGTCGTCCGCCGGGTCGTGAAGCTTACCCGGGTGACGTGTTCTACCTGCACTCCCGTCTGCTGGAACGCGCCGCCAAGGTCAACGAAGACTACGTTGTGCAGTTCACCAACGGTGAAGTGAAAGGTCAGACCGGTTCCCTGACCGCACTGCCGATCATCGAAACCCAGGGTGGTGACGTATCTGCATTCGTACCGACCAACGTGATTTCCATCACCGATGGTCAGATCTTCCTGGAAACCAACCTGTTCAACTCCGGTATCCGTCCGGCGATGAATGCGGGTGTGTCCGTATCCCGTGTTGGTGGTGCGGCCCAGACCAAGATCATCAAGAAGCTTGGCGGTGGTATCCGTCTGGCGCTGGCTCAGTACCGTGAACTGGCGGCGTTCGCCCAGTTCGCTTCCGACCTGGATGACTCCACCCGTGAACAGCTGGAGCATGGTCAGGCGGTTACCGAGCTGATGAAGCAGAAGCAGTACAGCCCGCAGAGCATCGCCGAAATGGGCGTTGTACTGTATGCCGCCAACGAAGGTTACCTGAAGGGTATCGAAGTCGAGAAAATCGGCGCCTTCGAATCGGCACTGCTGGACTACTTGAACAGCGAAAAGAAAGCGTTGATGGACAAGATCAACGAGAAGGGTGACTACAACGGCGAGATCGAGGGCGAGATCAAGGAATCTCTCGATCAGTTCAAAGCCACCCAGACCTGGTAATTCGCTGAATAAAGGATAATTCCTATGGCCAGCGGTAAAGAGATTAAAGGCAAGATCGCCAGCGTCCAGAGCACCAAGAAGATTACCCGTGCGATGGAAATGGTGGCGGCTTCCAAGATGCGCAAGGCGCAGGAACGCATGGCGGCCAGCAAGCCCTATGCCGCCCGCATGCGTCAGGTTGTTGCGCATCTGGCGAATGCCGATGCGGAATACCGCCACACCTACCTGAAAGAGCGGGACGTGAAAAACGTCGGCTACATCGTGGTGACCTCTGATCGGGGTCTCTGCGGTGGCCTGAACGTGAACCTGCTCAAGAACGTTGTCAAAAGCGCCAAAGAGTGGGAAGACAAGGGCGTCAAGGCCAGCTACTGCGTAGTCGGCACCAAGGGCGTCAGCTTCTTCAAGAGCGTTGGTGGCAACGTTGAGGCAACCGTTAACGGTCTGGGTGACAATCCGCACCTGAACGACCTGATCGGTGCCATCAAGGTGATGCTGGAAGCCTTTGAAAACGGTGAAATCGACCGTCTGTACGTGGTGTACAACGAGTTCGTCAACACCATGACTCAGTCGCCCAAGAATGTTCAGCTGCTGCCGCTTGAGCCGGCGGAAGATGAAGAACTGAAGCGTCACTGGGACTACATTTACGAGCCCGACCCGAAGATGCTGCTCGAAGATCTGCTGGTGCGGTTCATCGAGTCCCAGGTGTACCAGGGTGTGGTTGAAAACAACGCCTGTGAGCAGGCAGCGCGGATGATCGCGATGAAAGCCGCCAGCGATAACGCCGGCGACATCATCCGGGATCTGCAATTGGTGTACAACAAGGCACGCCAGGCTGCTATTACGCAGGAAATCTCCGAAATCGTTGGTGGTGCTGCTGCGGTCTGATCGTCACGCAGTCAGACGCGGCAAAAACGCAAGTTAAGAGGATGCAAGCATGAGTAGCGGTCGTATTGTTCAGATCATCGGTGCTGTGATCGACGTGGAATTCCCGCGCGCCAGTGTACCGAAGGTATATGACGCCCTCACCGTGGACGGTACTGATACTACCCTGGAAGTTCAGCAGCAGCTGGGCGACGGCGTGGTGCGTACCATCGCCATGGGCTCCACCGAAGGTCTGAAGCGGGGCCTGGATGTGACCGACTCCGGTGAGCCGATCCAGGTCCCGGTAGGTACCGAGACCCTGGGCCGTATCATGGACGTTCTGGGTCGCCCGATCGACGAAGCTGGCCCCATCGGTGAACAGGAGCGCATGTCCATTCACCGTGAAGCGCCCTCTTACGCGGATCAGGCAGCTACCAACGAACTGCTGGAAACCGGTATCAAGGTGATCGACCTGGTCTGCCCGTTTGCCAAGGGTGGTAAGGTTGGCCTGTTCGGTGGTGCGGGTGTAGGTAAAACCGTAAACATGATGGAGCTGATCCGGAATATTGCGATCGAGCACTCCGGTTTCTCCGTGTTTGCCGGTGTGGGTGAGCGTACTCGTGAGGGTAACGACTTCTACCACGAAATGAAGGACTCCAACGTACTGGACAAGGTATCGCTGGTATACGGTCAGATGAACGAGCCGCCGGGTAACCGTCTGCGTGTGGCACTGACCGGCCTGACCATGGCCGAGAAGTTCCGTGACGAAGGTCGTGACGTACTGTTCTTCGTGGATAACATCTACCGTTACACCCTGGCCGGTACCGAAGTATCCGCACTGCTGGGCCGTATGCCCTCAGCGGTAGGTTACCAGCCGACCCTGGCGGAAGAGATGGGCGTTCTGCAGGAGCGTATTACCTCCACCAAGACCGGCTCCATTACCTCCGTACAGGCGGTATACGTGCCCGCGGATGACTTGACTGACCCGTCCCCGGCGACCACCTTTGCGCACCTGGATTCCACCGTATCCCTGAGCCGTGATATTGCCTCCAAGGGTATCTACCCGGCGATCGACCCGCTGGATTCCACCTCTCGTCAGCTGGATCCGCTGGTAATTGGCCACGAGCACTATGACATTGCCCGTGGTGTGCAGATGGTGCTGCAGCGCTTCAAGGAGCTGAAGGACATCATCGCGATTCTGGGTATGGACGAACTGTCCGAAGACGACAAGATGACAGTGGCCCGCGCCCGTAAGATCGAGCGTTTCCTGTCCCAGCCGTTCTTCGTGGCCGAAGTCTTCACCGGCTCTCCGGGTAAATATGTACCGCTGAAAGACACCCTGGCGGGTTTCAAGGGTATCCTCAACGGTGATTACGACCACATTCCGGAGCAGGACTTCTACATGAAGGGTTCTATCGACGAAGTGGTAGAAGCCTACAACAAGCGTAGCAAGTAACCTCCACCGGGAGAAAAGCAAATGGCGATGACCGTGCATTGCGACATTGTGAGTGCAGAACGCCAGCTGTTCTCCGGTCTGGTTGAAATCGTGGTGGCTTCCGGTGCGGAAGGTGACCTCGGTATCATGCCTGGCCATACCCCGCTGCTGACCCGGCTCAAGCCGGGTCCGGTGCGGGTGAGAAAGCAGAATGGCGAAGAGGAAATCTTTTACGTTTCCGGCGGCTTCCTGGAAGTGCAGCCGAAGCTGGTAACCGTGCTGGCCGACACCGCTGAGCGTGCCGAGAACATGGACGAAGCCGAAGCGCAACGTGCCAAGGATCGCGCCCGCGAAGCCTTGGAAGGGAAGAATTCCGAAATGGATTACTCCCGTGCCGCGGCGACCCTGGCGGAAGCAACGGCCCAGCTGCGTACCATTGAAGAATTGAAGAAAAAGACCCGTTAACGGCGGGAATTTGCAATTCTTCAACACAAAAAGGGTAGCCTGGTGCTACCCTTTTTTTATTTCTGCTATCAATGAGTTAGCGTAGCGCATAGCGACGCGTTCGACAGTATATTGTGGCAAGAGTGGCATAAGGACAGGCACATGACAGTAGCAGTGGTAATTCTGGCCGCCGGCAAGGGCACCCGCATGAAAAGTGCCATGCCCAAGGTACTGCATCCGCTGGCCGGCAAGCCCATGGTTCAGCATGTGGTAGACGCGGCGGCCACCCTGTCGCCGGCCAACACCGTAATAGTCTACGGTCACGGCGGCGAGCGGGTGCGCGAGCAGGTCGCTGGCGAGCACCTGGGCTGGGTGGAACAGGCCGAGCAGCTCGGTACCGGTCATGCGGTGGCCCAGGCCATGCCGCAGGTCAACGAGGATGTGGTGCTGATCCTGTACGGCGATGTGCCGCTGATTCAGCCGGATACCCTGCAGCAGGTGGTAGACAAGGTGGACGGCAGCACCCTCGCTCTGATGACCCTGACCATGGAAGACCCGAGCGGCTATGGCCGGATTATTCGTGATGGCCAGAACAAGGTGCAGCGCATCGTCGAGCAAAAGGATGCCAACGATCTGGAGCTGGGTATCCGCGAGATCAATACCGGCATCCTGGCCTGCCCGCGTGCCTTCCTGGCCGACTGCCTGCCCAAATTGTCCAGCAACAATGCCCAGGGCGAATACTATCTCACCGACGTGATTGCCATGGCGGTGCAGGCGGGGCTGACAGTGGATACCGTGCAACCGGCCCATGGCTGGGAAGTAGACGGCGTTAACGACCGGGTGCAGCTGGCCCGCCTGGAACGCATCTACCAGCATGTGCAGGCGCAGGCCCTGATGCGCGATGGGGTGGCGGTGATCGACCCGTCACGGCTGGATATTCGCGGCAGCGTGCAGATTGCCAGCGATGTGGTGATTGATGTGAACGTGGTGCTGGAAGGCGACGTGACTATCGAAGAAGGCGTTGTCATCGGTCCCAACTGCGTGATCCGCGATGCCAATATCGGCGCGGGTACCCGCATCGAAGCCTTTTCCCTGATCGACGGTGCCATTGTCGGTGATCACTGCCAGGTAGGGCCCTATGCGCGACTTCGCCCGGGCACCGAGCTGGCCGACCAGGCCAAGATTGGCAACTTTGTGGAGACCAAGAAGTCCTATGTGGGCGAAGGCTCCAAGGTCAATCACCTGACCTACATTGGCGACAGCCAGATCGGCAAGGGCGTCAACGTCGGGGCCGGCACCATCACCTGCAACTATGATGGCGTCAACAAGTTCCAGACGGTGATGAAAGACGGTGCCTTTATCGGTTCCAATGCGGCACTGGTGGCGCCGGTCACCATTGGCGAAAACGCCACCGTGGGTGCCGGTAGCACGATTACCAAGGATGTGGACGATAACGGCCTGGCCGTGGCCCGCGGGCAGCAGCGCAATGTCAGCGGCTGGAAGCGGCCCAACAAGGAAAACTGAGTATGTGCGGAATAGTCGGGGCAGTCGCCCAGCGCAACGTGAGCAATATCCTCATCACTGGCCTCAAGCGGCTGGAATATCGCGGTTATGACAGCGCCGGGGTAGCGCTGGTCAATGATCAGGGTGTGTTGCGGGTACGCCGTCAGGGCAAGGTGGCGGGCCTGGAAGAGGCGGTTAACAGCGAACAGGCAAAAGGCTTCACCGGCATCGCGCACACCCGCTGGGCCACCCATGGCAAGCCCTCACAGGCCAATGCCCACCCGCACATGTCCGGCAGTGATCTGGCCCTGGTCCATAACGGCATTATCGAAAACTTCCAGCAGCTGAAAGAACAGCTGGAGGGCGCCGGTTACCGGTTTGAATCGCAAACCGATACCGAGGTCATTGTGCATTTGCTGCATCAGGCCCTGGAACAGGGTGAGAACCTTTTCAGCGCCGTGCAGCAGGTGGTCAAAAAGCTCGAGGGCGCCTATGCCCTCGGCGTGATCCACAAGAGCGAGCCGCACAAGCTGGTAGCGGTACGCAGCGGCAGCCCGCTGGTGGTGGGCCTGGGTATCGATGAGAACTACATCGCCTCGGACCAGCTGGC
>JAWVWY010000006.1:0-39010 GCA_033723495.1 Alcanivorax sp.
CAAATACCAGAAAGACATGGAAGGCCTGACGCGCCCGCCCTTCCCCGGCCCCAAAGGCCAGGACATCTATGACAATGTATCCCGACAGGCATGGCAGGAATGGCTGCACCAGCAGACCATGCTGATCAACGAAAAACACCTCAACGTGATGGACCCGCAGGCCAAGGCCTTTCTGGACGAACAGCGTGATCGATTTCTGAACAACGAAAACTATGAAAAAGCGGAAGGTTATGTGCCTCCTGCTCACGATGCGAACAATTAACAGCGCATCGCTTGACGGGCCCGCCCCGAGCCGCTTTAATACGCGCCCTGATTGCCCGGATAGCTCAGTCGGTAGAGCAGGGGATTGAAAATCCCCGTGTCGGCAGTTCGATTCTGTCTCCGGGCACCATATTCAAAGGCCTCGCATCGCGAGGCCTTTTTCGTTTCCGGGCCATTATGATCCTTGCGCCCTTTCTCAACACCGGTTTTCGTACAACCAAAAAAAGGGCGCCGAAGCGCCCTTTCCCGTATCCAACCTGCAATCAGGCGGTCGCCTTCTCGCCCACCGTCACCCGGGCCGGCTGCCAGACATAATCCTTCTCGTTCAGGCGCCAGGTGCGCGCCATAAACTGGAAAGTGGCATGGGGCCAGAGGGCAGTATTACGGCCGTCTGCCTGCTGGTACCAGCTCATGCAGCCACCGTTCTGCCACACGGTGCCCTTGAGTTCTTCCTGCAGCTTGTCGTTGTAGCGGTCCATCACATCCTGCTTCACATCCAGCCAGGCATCGCCACGCTTGTCCAGCTTGCCAATGGCATCGAGGATATAGCGCACCTGGCTCTCGATCATGAAGATGATGGAGTTGTGGCCCAGGCCGGTGTTCGGGCCCACCAGCTGGAACATGTTCGGATAGCCGCTGACCGTGGTGCCCAGATAGGCTTCGGACGCGTCTTTCCAGTCGTCCTGCAGGCGATGGCCCGGCAAGCCGGTGATTTCGAAATCCTTCATGTAGATGCGCGGATCGACAATAAAGCCGGTGCCCAGCACCAGGCAATCCACCGGCTCTTCACGGCCATCGCTGAACACGATGCTGTGCTCGCGGATTTCCTTCACGCCTTCGGTAACCAGCGACACATTGTCGCGGTTGAAGGTGGGGTAGTAGTTATTGGAAATCAGGATGCGCTTGCAGCCAAGGGTGTAGTGCGGCACCAACTTGCGCGCGGTCTGCTTGTCCTTGACCTGAGTGTAAATGAATGCCTTCAGGGCCGGCTCCGCCAGTTTCGCCAGACGCGGCTTGAAGATCGGCAGCACCCGGGCCTCATTGCTCAGGTACAAACGCAGGCGGTGCAGCTTGCGCAGGGCCGGGAAACGACGGAACACCCACTTGCTGAGCCCGGAGTAGGCACGCTCATCGCGGGGGATGATCCACGGCGGGGTACGCTGCACCACGGTCAGGTGCCCGGCCTCCCTGGCCACATGGGGCACATACTGAATAGCGCTGGCGCCGGTACCGATGGACACCACTTTCTTGCCGGCCATGTCGTAGTCATGGTCCCAGTTGGCGGAATGGATCACCTTGCCCTTGAAGGCACCCAGGCCCTTGAAGTTGGGGATGGAGGGCACATGCAGCGGACCACTGGCCAGCACCCAGTGCTGACACTCCACCCGGGAGCCATCCTTGAGGTTGAGGGTCCAGCGGGCGCTCTGCTGGTCAAAATGGGCGCCGGTGACCTCGGCATTGAAGCGGGTGAAGTGGCGGATATCGTGCTTGTCGGTGACCCGCTCGATGTAGTCATGGATCTCCTGCTGGCCGCTGTAGCGGTGGCTCCAGTCCGGGTTACCCTCGAAGGAGAAGGAGTACATGTGGGATTGCACATCACAGGCGGCGCCGGGGTAGCTGTTGTGGTACCAGGTACCGCCCACGTCGCCCGCCTTTTCCAGTAGCACGAAATCATCAATACCGGCTTCACGCAGTTTGATGGCCATACACAAACCGCCGAAACCGCCGCCAACGATGGCGACCTTTACACAACGGGTGTCTACGTTGATATGAGCCTGACTGGTCATTGTTATCCTCCTGATACAGGGTGCTGAAAAGCCTCCTTGAGACTTTTCAAGCCAGCTTTACGGCGCATGTCCGTAAGGCTGGACACGGAAAATGAAGCGCTTGGCGCGTTTCATTTTTCTGGCGTCCCGTTAGCGCCGCCAGAACAGGCTGCCTTCAACAGCCTGTTGGGATGCCGAGGCATCGTCAATGGAGCCACCTTAGCCTTGCCAAAGCCCTGTGAATACGTGTTAACCTGACTGAAAAATTGATAATTCCGGCCATGTCTGCACGCTCCATTCTTGCCCTGATCTACACCATTGACCTGCTCGAGACCGAGAAGGGCATCGACTGCCGTCCGGCGCTGGCCCGCCACGGGCTGGACCGGGACAAACTCGACCCCAACAGTGAAATCGGCCGTGACCGGGAGCTGCTGATTTTCACCGAGCTGCTGCCGAAGGTGGATGACCCGCTGCTGGGCTTCGAAATGGGCAGCCGTTTCGGCTTTGCCGGCTATGGCCAGCTGGCCATGCTGCTGATGACCAGCGAAACCGCCTTCCAGGGCTTCCAGTATGGTGTCAAATACCAGGCGCTCACCTATCTCTACGGCGAGATCGCCCTGGTACCCGGGGAACAGACCACGGCCCTGGAGCTCTATCCGATTCCACTCCCCCAGGAAGTCAGCCGCACCCTGATCGACCGGGACATGGTTGGCACCTTCAAGCTGGTCAATGACATCCAGACCCAGCTCAACCTGGACCTGAAACCGGTGGAAGTGTGGATGCCCTACCCCAGGCCGCCCCACGCTGCCGTTTTCGAAGACTATTTCGGCTGCCCGGTGCGTTACGACCAGCCCCATTGCCGGGCCGTCATCCGTAACCAGGATCTGGCTGTGCGCATGCCGGGCTACAACCGCATGGCCCAGGACATGTACCGGGAACAGTGTGACGCCATGCTGGCCCGGCGCGAGCAACCCACCGATCACCTGGCCAGCCGTGTGGCCGCCTACCTGACCCTGTTTGTGCGCACCTTCCCCACCGCCGAACAGGTCGCCCAGGCCTTCGGCATCCCCGAACGCAGCTTTCGGCGGCAACTGGGCAATGAAGATCGCCCCTTCCAGGGCATTCTTGATCAGGTCAGGGAAGACAAGGCAAAACGCTACCTGGCGGACTCCGAACGCAGTGTGGCGCAGATCGCCGAACTGCTCGGCTACAGTGAATCAGCCGCCTTTGTGCGGGCGTTTGAAAGGTGGACCGGGGTGACGCCGGCCAAACACCGGAAAAGCAGTTGATAATTGACAGTTGATAATGGACAACGGCGCGGATCACTACTGTGCCAACCGAAATGAAAGAGGCCGCGTCCAGATTTTGGTCGCGGCCTCTTCGGGTCTGGAAAGCTGCAAGCCCTGGCTCGCGAGCTATCAATTATCCATTCTCAATTATCAATTAATCCTTCTCCCTGATTCTCTCCACGATCTTGGTGGTGGAAATATCATCAATGAAGTCGAGCACCTTCACTTCACCGCCGTAGCTGTGCACGAACTCGTGGCCGACCACCTGGTCGACGCTGTAGTCCCCGCCCTTTACCAGCACGTCCGGCTTGATCGCGTCCAGCAGGGGCTCGGGGGTGTCGGTGTCGAAGGGCACCACCCAGTCCACCGCCTCCAGCGCGGCCAGCACCGCCATGCGCCGCTCCAGCGGGTTGATGGGCCGGCCCGGGCCTTTCAGGCGGCGAATGGAGTCGTCACCGTTGACTGCCAGCACCAGGCGATCACCCTGGCGGCGGGCAGAATCCAGGTAGCCCACATGGCCGGCATGGATAATGTCGAAGCAGCCATTGGTGAAGACAATCTTCTCGCCCTGGGCGCGGGCATCGGCGATGGCGATCAGCAGCTGCTCTTCGGTCATCACACCGCGGCCCAGGCCACCTTCCTGATGGACTGCCCGGCGCAGCTCCGGCGCCGACACCACCGCGGTGCCCAGCTTGGCGACCACGATACCGGCGGCGATATTGGCCAGGGCCACCGCATCTTCCATGGGCGCACCGGCCGCCAGGGCCACCGCCAGCACGGAAATCACCGTGTCTCCGGCACCGGTAACATCAAACACTTCCCGCGCCCGTGCCGGCAGGTGCAGCTCCGGCTGGCCATCGCGCAGCAGGGTCATGCCCTTTTCACTGCGGGTCACCAGCAGCGCCTGCAGGTCGAAATCGCGAATCAGCTGCTGGCCCTTTTCAATCAGGTCCTGCTCATCCTTCACCTCACCCACCACGGCCTCGAACTCACTGAGGTTGGGCGTCAGCAGGGTGGCTCCCCGGTAGGGGGAAAAATCGGTGCCCTTGGGGTCCACCAGCACCGGCACGCCGGCATCCCGGGCCATGGCGATCAGCCCCGGGCAGTCGCGCAGCGCGCCCTTGGCGTAGTCCGACAGTACCAGAGCGCCGCAATCGCGCAGCTGCTCGGCGACCTTGTCAGCGAAGGGTTTCGCGTCCTGGCCGTGAAAGGCCTCCTCGAAGTCCAGGCGCAGCAATTGCTGTTGACGGCTGATGACGCGCAGCTTGGTAATGGTCGGCAGCCCCTGAACCTTCTGAAAATGGCAGCCCACAGCCGCCGCCGCCAGGCGCTCTTCGAGAACCCGGGCCGCCTCATCTTCACCGGTAATTCCCACCAGCTCCGCGCGCGCCCCCAGCGCCGCCATATTCAGCGCCACGTTGGCCGCCCCGCCGGGGCGATCCTCCAGCTCGGTAACCCGCACCACCGGCACCGGCGCCTCCGGTGAGATCCGGCCGGTGGGACCATGCCAGTAGCGATCCAGCATCACATCGCCGGCTACCAGGACACGGGCCTTGCCCAGGGCAGGAATCTGAGGGTTGTGCATGGAACTCTCCTGAAATCATTGCTTGGCGCAGCAAAGCGCAACCTTACTGCACTCTCGCAGACTTGTCTTGCCAAGCAGTGCACGCTGTAACAGCCAGATTACAGCACCGACGGGCGGCGCAGTGTAGCATAGCTATGGATGCGGCCCCGCGCTGCCAGTACACTTTGCCCGCCCGGGTGCGCTGGCCCGATGCGTAGTAACTTAACAAGGGAAAGGGTATGCCCTTACTAAACGACAATGTCATGCAGGGTCGCTGGCTGCGCTGGTGGCTGACCCTGTCATTCGCGGTGATGTTCACCGCCGTCTTCCTGTTCAATTCCCGCGTTCCCATGCTCAACGTGGTGGATTTCCTGTTTTTCCTGCCCTCTTTGACCCTGGTAACCCGGGCGGTGGTCAGTGGCGATCATCGCCTGCTGTCATCCCCCCTGCTGATACCCCTTTATGCCCTGCTCGGTTGGGCGCTGTTGAGCATGGCCTGGGCGGAAGACCCCAACGGCTCGCGCACCGTCCGCGCCGTGGTACAGATCATCGCCATGGTTGGCCTGTTCCGCTGGCTGCACCTGTATTACCGGCATACCTTCAAGCAGGCACTTACCAATGGCGCTCTGTGCGCGGTGATTGTGGCGGCAACGGTAATGGTCAGCTATTACACCACCCAGCCCTTGAGCAGCCCGCTTTTCAGTGAACCGGCCAACCTGATCTTCCACCTGCCGTCACTGGACCCACCCTCGGCGCTGATGGCCATGCTGGCGCCTACCTTCATCCTGCTCGCCCAGGCCCGCGAAGAAGGCCCCAGCGGGAAGGGCGGGCGACGACTGGCCGGCGCCCTGGTCGGTTTTGCCTTTCTGTGTCTGGTATCTCTGCCCTTGGGGGCGATGGCCGTCCTGCTGGGGGTAGCCGTATTGCTATTTGGCAGCCGCCACCACCGCTTCAGCCTCATTCCGGTTATCCTGGCGCTCTACCTGCTGGTGGACCAGAGTTCCCTGGATACCGCCGGCAACTACCTGCTGCACCCCTGGTTCGGCAACGGACTCAACCTGGAAACCCTCAACGAAGTCATCGCTCGACAAGGCGACCAGCTGCTGACCTTCTCCCATCCGCGCAATCTTTTCCTGCTGCTTGTGCACACCGTGGGTGTTATCGGTCTGCTGCTTTTCCTGGCCTGCTGGCTGGTCCCCCTGACCGCGTTAAGACAACGCAAGATTGACTGGTCGTACGATCGTATTTTTACTGCCTCGGTGTTGCCCGCACTGTTCATGCTGTTTGGTACCGGCGCCTTCCTGCTGCGCCCGTTCCAGAGCAGCTGGCTATGCATCTGGATACCGATGGCATTATTGCTTGCCCGCCTCAGTGAGCGCGATACCATTCGTCCCACCCCCAAACGATAAGCCGCATTCAATCATCATGGGCAAACGCCAAAACCGACCAAGCCGCCTGTCCGACCCCCGCCTGCTAACAAGCTGGGCCGGCGCAGGGTTATTCTGGCTAATTGGCCAGCTACCCTGGAATCTGCTGCTGGCCACCGGCCGCGGCATCGGCCACCTCGCCTGGCATCTGGCCAAACGTCGCCGCCATATTGCCCAGACCAACATCCGCCTATGCTTTCCCGAGCTTGATCCGCAGCAACAGCAACAACTGGCACGGACCTGCCTTGTCAGTACCGGCGAGGCCATTCTCGAAATGGCCGGCAGCTACAACAACCAGCGCATCAACCTGGACAAGAGGTTGACCATCAAGGGCATGGAACACCTGGAAAGGGCCCGCAAGAACGGACAGGGGGTGCTACTGCTGGGAATGCACTTCAACAGCATTGATGTCGGTTCGCGACTGCTCGGTTACTTGCTGGATTTTTATGCGGTATACCGGCCCAATGACAATCCGGTTATTGACCGGCTGATAAACAAGGGTCGCATGAACTATATGAAAGGGATGGTGGACCGGGCCGACATCCGCCAGATGATAAGGCTACTGCGCAAAGGCGAGATTCTCTGGTACGCCCCGGACCAGGACTATGGCACAGCCCATGCTGTCTACGTACCTTTCTTCGGCATCCCGGCGGCTACCATTACCGCCACCAGCCGGATCGCGAAAATGGGCAAGGCGGCAGTGATCCCCACCGCTCACTACCGATTCAAGGGTGGACGCTACGAAATCGAATTCGGCCCCGCGCTGGAAAACTTTCCCTGTGGCGATGATGAACAGGACACCGCACGCATCAATCAGACTATTGAGCACTACGTGCGCAAACACCCGGAACAGTATCTCTGGGTGCACAAGCGCTTCAAACATCAGCCCGGCGACACCAAAGCACCTTACTAAGAGAGTTTCATGGAAAAGACAGAACATGCCATCGGAGCCAAAAAGAGCAACAAAGGCAGTCACTTTGAGCGCTGGCAAAAAGTTCTGGTTATTTGCTTTCTGGTCTATTTGACAGGTTTTTTTCTGGCACCCAATGGAGAAGTTCAACAACGCTGGTTTTATTACACGGTAACAATAATTGCCAGCTTCATGTTGATCCTTAAAGCAAAAAGCATCTTCTCGGACCCTGACTCGAAAACACTAACGCCCGTTACAATAATAACAATCCTTCTTGCTATCCCCTTCTTATGGACAGAAGACTCCAATTACCTCAGAACAGTAAGAATTGGCCTGGAGCAATGGCTTTTTGTTTTTTCGTTCTGCCTTTCCATATTTTATGCATGGAAAGAACCCAAGACCATCACAAAAACAATACCAAATATCATTATGGTGTGTGCAGGAATCGCCCTAATTCTTTATTTCCACAAAATACTGAGCATACACAAGTTCGAAAATGTTTCCGGAGCACTAGCACTTTCAAGCAACCCAAATCAAACGGGTATGCCCTTTGGGGCCGCAGCAATGCTTGCACTGTCACGAACACACCTATCAACCAAGAAAAAAACTAAAGCGCTATGGTTAATTTTTGGCTTGCTTCTTGCCAGCGCAACGATATTTTCCAGTGCTCGCTCGGCCATGCTAGGGCTAGCCGTTGGAACCTCTACACTCTTATACCTGAAAACCCGCAACCGATATCTCTTTGTCATTCCAGCACTTGGCGCCATTCTTTTTTCTGCCTTTATTTTCTTTCACTATGAGCATCCCTTACATGAAATCCTTTCTGGTCGCTCAGAAATATGGCTTCATATGTGGGAAAAGTTCAAAAATCACCCCGTATTTGGTATAGGCGGATCACGCTCATATGCTGTCATCATCGCGCCTTACCTGAATGGGGGGCACATAAAACTAGAGGCTCACAGCCTTTATTTTGCGCTTGCATATTACGCTGGAGTATACGGAGTTCTAATCTTCGGATCTTTGCTGTTTATAAGCCTTAAGAGAGGTCAATCAGCATCACATGAATCACGCTATATTTTTATACCTCTGCTAGCATACGGGCTGTCAGTTCAAATTTTTGAAGGACTTTACCCTATATATGTCCCTCACCCTTTCTGGCTGTTCACATGGCTTCCAATATCTATCTTGGCTCTCAGCCACGAAGAGACCAACAAAACAGATCAACAAGAAACACGACCATGAACAATACCCCATTCAATATCATAGTCATCGCCATGGAGCGGGAGATTGACCGAAAGGCACTCATCGAAGAGAGCTTAAACCGCGCCGGTGTAACACGTTTTTCCTTTATCAATGCAACTGATGGAAAGGATCCTGAAGCACTAAATAAGGTGGAAGGCTATGACAAAGAAAAGGCACTATTAATTAGAGGAAGAGAGTTAACCCCTTCCGAAATAGCCTGCTTCAACAGCCACAGAGAAGCCTGGCATTTTGTCTCTAACTCAGATCTCCCTACTCTTATTCTTGAAAGCGATGCCTGCATAAACAAAGAAACAATTGATGTGTGCAAGAAAATTTGCCAGCAAAAAAAATCTGAGTGGGAAATGGTAATGCTCTATTACCATGAATGCGTTCCTTCCTTTTGGAAAAAACACAAAATCAATGAAAAATACAAATTAGTGAAATTTGCCAACAAAAGAGCATACATTTCATCATCGATTCTTCTTTCCCCCAAGGGGGCAAGAAAATTACTCCATCATGCAGATAGCATTTACTTACCAGCTGATGACTTTATGAGCGGGGGCTACATAGACAAGGACATTAATCTCTTTGCCGTTTCTCCTAGAGCGGCAAGACTCGGGATCTTGTCTGAAGTTTCCAACATCCAGGATGAACGGGAAACCTTCTCGAGAAAAAAGAAAAACAAAGACAGTATTAGTTACAACGCAGGACTAAAATTGCGAAACCTGATACGGGCCCTAAGAAGGCCGCCAAAAGGATTATGATATCAGGAGGAAAACCCTTTCTCCGAAATGATCCAAGCCGGTTTTCTAGACATTTCTCTTACAACATCACTCACCGGAAATGTCCACCCCCTCTTCCAATACATAAAATGGAAGTAAGGGTATTCCAGCCTGTCATTGCGGCTATTTTTTATCTTCCCGTTCTCCCAAAACCACAAATTCGGAAAGTCTAAACTTCCGTCTCTCCATGGTATATGCCCATTTGGGGTTGTATAACACTCCTTAAAACATGTCCTCACGCCCATTGGACGAATGATGGACGCATATAACTTACGAGCCCATGAAGGCCAGTTTTTTCTTTTTACAAAAAGGCGACTAAAGGCGCTCTCATCAAAAAAGACATGCTCTGGATTAGAAATGCTTAACTGCCAACCCTTTACTGACCTGAAAGCATTAGTCAATTTCTCATTGTTCCGGAAAAGACAGAAGTGACCTGACACCCTTCTATCATGAGAGGAAACGAGGTCATACTTTCTCAGTACACTATCCGTTAACCAGGAACGCAGATCACCATAGACAAGATCAATATCACCAAACGCCCAGAAATCGTAACCATCAAGCTCCTGCGCATGGATAAACCCCAGAAGCGGCTTTATATCGCAAAGCTTATACGCATTTTTTGGCCGAAAAGGCACACCCGTTTTTTCCTGAACCAACCGGCAATAGTCCGTAAAGGACATATGCTTCAAAGAAAGGTTGGCCGGCTTATCCGGCAAATCTCCACAGTCGGTAAAAAACAACCAATCGACGGAGCTGTTTAGCCGGCAACTTTCCATAAAAAAGGGCATCCACCCAGGCCAGCTTCCAAAGTAGGGAATAACGACACAAATCTTATTCATTTTCTATTTCCAGAAACTCGTCTTTTTCTGGTGGAATTTCTCAATTTCAGGCGCCAAACAATTTACAACCCTTTTCCCGACCAGATCAAAACGATAATTATTTTCCACCAACTTCTTTCCGGCAAGTCTTATTCTTTCATAAAGCTCTGGGTCAGAATCAATAATTTTTATCTTCTTCTTAAGCTCATCAAGAGATGAATACAAAACAACGTTTTCCATGTCACTGAAACCAAGAGCACCATTTTCTTCATCCCCCTGATTCCAGGCAAACAATAGACAACCACAGGCCATTGCCTCAAAGTTTTTTATCATATACTCGCGAAAACCAACATCAGCGCTGATAAAATACTTTATCCGGTTTAGAGTGTCACAGTAATCGCCGCCCGATTTCGTTTTCATTATTTTAACAGGAAGATGGGCTACCAATTCAGACAAAAATGCTTTTCTCTCTTTATATATATCATTCTCCAGGCTACCAACAAATGCCATCTGCAGATCTCGCTTCACACCTTTATCGGCCAGCAGCTCCTGATCATATCCTTTCGAAACGAAGCAGCAATCTACGCCCTCATCTTTAAGCCTTTTAGAAACGCAATATCCAGAGCTAATAACCCTAGCCCCTGGAACCTTTTTATAGAGGCGAGAAAAGCGACCGAAATACTTGCCTTGAGCATAGTTCTGCCAAGCATCGTGCTCCAAAAAAACCAAATTCGGGATTGATCGGCAAAAACGAGCTTGCCTCATAATTTTCTTGCTTCTCAGGATCACCATAATGCGATCATACTTGTTTACATTGACATGATCTCTGAAATATTTTTTTAAATTCTTCTGTTCATTAGC
Source organism: Alcanivorax sp. (assembly GCA_033723495.1). GTDB lineage: Bacteria > Pseudomonadota > Gammaproteobacteria > Pseudomonadales > Alcanivoracaceae > Alcanivorax. The sequence continues at coordinate 10,921 of JAWVWY010000006.1, forward strand.
GTCAAGCCAACGAGTATCACAATCACAATTACTCTCTATAGCATCGTATAACCGATCTAAAATTATTTTTTGCTTAGCTTGCACAAGAAAAAGGACTTTCATGATTATCTCTCAGTCCTTTAGGTCTGAAAAAATATAACCAAATCTTGACCAAAACTCGCCCTGAATCACTTGGTCTGTAAAATTCTCAACAACTCGCTTTCTCTGACGGGCCCGACATTGGTCAAGTTCATCCATTGAAAGAGCCGCCATATCAATCATTCGACTTGAAAGCTCATCAGAATCCCCTAAAGGAAAAAGAAGACCAGAATCACCAATCACTTCTCGACCACCACCGCAATCGGAGCAAATAACTGGCACACCTGCCACCATTGCCTCAAGAAGAACCATTCCAAATGGTTCATGGTCAGAACTGAGAACAAAAGAATCAAAAGCCTTAAAAAGGGAGGACAAATCCTTCACAAAACCAGGAAAAAGAACTTTCCCCGACACACCTAACTCATCCGATAATTTCTCAAGATAAACTTTAAGAGGCCCTTTTCCATAAATATATAACTTTGCGTCTCTTTCAAAAAAAGGCAAAGCTTTTGCGAAGGCCCGAATTAATGTTTCTTGATCTTTATCTTTGTGTAGGCGACCGACATTGGAAAAAACGAAAATGTCTTCATCCATGCCCAGCAGATGTCTCGCCTCATCGCGCTCCCGAAGACCTTTTTGCAATACATTCATATCCACATGATTATAAAGGGCCTGAATTTTTTCCTCAGGCCAAGAAGACAAAACACTTCTCGTCTCATCCCTCACAGAGCGCGAAACATTAAGAAGCCAAAGTCTTTTTTTATGCTTATTAATAAAAAAACGGCGCTCCCAGCGCGAATACGTACCATATCTATGATGCACTGCAAAAACAGGGTAATCTCCTGATTTTATTGCTATTTTTATTGGGTGGTATCGATGCGCAATACAAACATCGAATTCATTCTTTGCATTCAGCTCCTTAATCCTTTTAATCGCCTCAATTTTCATACCCCTGACTTGTTTTTTTGTTAAATTCAGGAAAATAACGTTATCACCAATTTCAGCACATTCCACATCCCTTGAATACTCCCCCCTTAGAAAAACGGTTGTTACGCTTGCATTTTTTCCTTGAAACAGTGCAGCGTACTGCCTGGTGACATCCAAAAATGGAGCTTCATAATGATTGCAAATCTGTAAAACGTTCATATCCCACCTCAGAAAAAACAAATCAAACTGGAGCATTAATTTTACGAGAGTGCCTTTTCCTTATTTTTTCACGATAACGTTCAACCAGATTATCTTTAACTTTAAAATCAAGACATTCTTTATATTTTTCGTAAAACTTCTTCAGTGATTCTTCTGAGGCCCCTTCTTCCTGAGCGTTAACAATGAAGCGAGCAATGTCTTTTGCCTGTCGCCTCCCGCCCTTTTTTGTCTTTCTCGCAGAGTCAAAATCAACTATAAAAACCTCGCCTTCCCGTGAAGACAAAAAGTTAGCCCACTTCATATCTCCATGACACCAACCTGATTGATGCACGGCCACTATGATAGTCATGCATTTTTCCATTACCCACTCAATAAACTCTTTTCTATTTTCATTATTTTTAGATGCCTGATGATGCAGATCAAATGAATCAGCTATCGCACTACAAACAAACCAGCAAAAACCACTACCAAACGGCTCCTCAATTACCCCTACGGGGGAAGGTACGGCAATACCCAAATACCCCCATTCCTTTGAAACCGAAAAATTTATTTTTGCTCTCTCCCTTCCTGCTATAGCCGCGACCCGTTTAAGCCCCTTGTATTTATACCGCTTCATAAACCAGGCACCATTTTCGTCTTTGAAAATTCCGGCTCTAATTTTTTCGGTATTTCGAAGAAGGGAAAGACTCTTGGGCGGCCAGGGCTTTTGAGAAACCAACCTATCAAGGTTCCTCAGAGAGGCTTCGTTCACGGCCACTATATTAAATCCATCAGTATTTTTTTTTGATAATTTCATGCATCATCGCCCGGCTCAGGAGGCTGCTGAAGAGGCCAGGTTGGCTGAATGCCGTAATGTCGCAGGTAAAGGCGCTCAGCCTCCTTGCGTACTGCCATCCAGAAATCGCTATTCCTTCGGATAGTCTTACTTGGAAAAAATTCGCTATAAGCACCAATAAAACGAAAGATATCAGATCTTGAAAGCCCTACATCTGCGGCAGAAAAGTAAAGCCCTGCAAGATCCTTAATCAACCAACGGCGAGGGACCTTCCCCCTGATCTGCGCACGATGCAGATCAATCAAATAAAGAGGACCTCCAGCGCATTCTCTCTCCGCATCATCAGCATTGATAAGAAAGTGGCATAAATAAAAATCTCTATGATTAACGCCAGCGGAATGCATAATTCCTGAAATATCGGCCACCCTTTTTATCAGGCTCTTTTTGAAACCAAACGAGGGGGCAATGTCGTTCCAGTTTATAGCAAGGTCTTCGAGGCTAATCGTTCCCGACAAATCATCTGTTACGATAAACGACTCAAGCTTTGCAGGATTGATTCCTCTTTTCCCATAGCCAGCAATACTGAGAGTATCAATGCCGACACGTTGTAATGCTCTGACTGCTTCAACCTCGGCAATAGCGGTCAGAACCGGAAGCTTTACTTGTGTCAGGTTCTTAATTATCTCCGGCCATCCTATTCCGGAATGATACTTCAGAAAGTAGCTTTTTTTATTTATTTCAAAACGAAGCGTTCTTCGACCTTCTCTTTCCCTGAAGACCTCCCCTCGTATACTTTTGGCCACGGAAAAAGGGTCCTTATCTCTCCATGCTTCAGCAAGATCAGAGCGAAGTTCATCCATTTTTCTTTCCGACCCTCTCAATCAACTCAGCAGCACGCTCTGTCATTGAAAAAATGTCTTCTTCGTCGGCAAAGGACTGGCCGCGACGTCGCCATATATCCCTTTCTTCATCAAGAATCGTTTTGATTGCACGGGCCATACTATTAACTTCAACAGGATCGTCCAAAACGACACCCATATTTTGCTCTTCTATATAATGAGAGTATCCGCAAGTCTTGGTTGCTATGACCGGCAACCCAGCTACCATTGCCTCAAGTAGAACAGTACCCGTATTTTCACTGTAAGCAGGGTGAAGAAAGCCATCTGCCGACCACAAAAGCTCAGAAACGTCATCGCGGGCCCCCAAAATGGAGAGGTTTTCTGCCACACCCAGACTATTTGCCAGTCGATTAAAAGGCTGAGGATCATCTTGCCCGGCAACCCATAATCTAGTTCGGCGCCGAAGCGGTTCTGGTAATGCAGCCAAGCCCTTGATTGAACGATCAAGCCCTTTACGCTTGAAGTCGGATCCAACCATTAGAAGAAGCTTATCCTCTTTTTCCAGCCCATAACCCTCTCGGAGCTGCCTCCTGATTTCCAGGTATCCCTCTGGCATCACTCGATCCCTGCGTATCCCTGGTGGCAATAGATGCATACGCTCAAATGGAGTATCGTAGTACCGATGGTAGGTATCCATCTCTGCACTTGATATCATCATGGCATGGGTTTTAGATTTCCTCGAAAAGACCGCATCTTCCTGCTTGAGGTAGCTGCGACTGCGTCCACTTAAACGGTACACAGGGCCTCGCTGTCCGTATGCCTTGGCAGCAAAGCAAACATCGGCTGCGTAATACAGGTCTAGCCCCGGCATTTTATTGAATCCAACGACCAACCTGCCCGGATCCTTTGATAAGGCCGCGTCAAGCAGTCGAATGAAGGCATTATTTTTCCCGTGATTCGTATGCGCGCTGACCGGCAACAAAATGATCGGAATATCTTCCGGCTTTGGCCCCTGCCATTCACGAGTATAAATGACCACATCATGGCCCCTGGACTGACAGAGGCGAGCCATCGCCAGCATGTCTCGTTCCAGCCCGCCATACGGAAAATAACGAAAAAGTGTAAAAGCTAGCCGCATATTATTACTCTCCGCCGGCATTAATTAATTTCAATCCCGCAACCACAGTTATAAGACGGTCAATTGTCAACTGCCAGAACGACGCATTTAAACCTATTGCAACCTGCAGAAAAAATCGACTGGCTCTACAATAATGCCTTCAAGCAGAGTAACCACTGATCAACCGCATTTAGCAAACAAGAGAAAGGCAGTCACCACCATCATGCAGTCAGTTCCCTCAAGCGTTGCCAGACAAATCGGGGTTTCAGGCTGCTGAAGCAGGGCGGCTCCACGCCCTGCCCCAGCGCCCCGCGGTAGGTACATTTTTCCTGTACGCACGGTGCACAGGGGAACTCCGCCGCCACGGAATGGGCATGGGCCCCGGATACACCGGTCAGCACCGGATCGGTGGGGCCATAGAGCGCAACCCCGGGCATGCCGGCGGCGGCGGCCAGGTGGGCCAGGCCGGTATCCACCGCGACAAAGGCATCCCACTCCAGCATGCGATCGGTGAGTGCGTGCAGGCCCATCTTGGGTAACACGCGGGCGCCGTCCAGACCCTCGGCCAGCCGCCGGGCACGGGCTTTTTCCGCCGGACTGCCCCAGGGCAGGTGGACGGTATGGCCCTGTTCGCAGGCGAGTTCCAGCAGGCGGCGCCAGAAATCTTCCGGGTAATGTTTGGTCGGCCAGGTGGTGCCGTGGCAGAACACCAGCTCGGCGGGGCCACTCAGCGGCCGCGGCGGGTGGTGACGGATCAGGCCGTAGTCAGGCTCGCCGTGGGGGAGCGGGTAATCCAGCGCCAGCGCAAACAGGCGACGGACCCGCTCGATGGCATGCTGGCCACGGGGCACCGACAAGGGATGATCCAGCACCCGGGCCGACCACCCCTCACGGGCGGAATGCTTGTCCAACCCGAATTTGGGGCCCCGTGCCAGCCGGGTCACGAAGGCGCTCTTGACCAACCCCTGGGCATCGATGACGGCATCATAGTCCTGAGCCTGCAACGCCGCCTTGAAGTCTCCCCATTCGCCACTGCGGCGGGCCTTGATCGGATGTTTGCGCCAGCGGCGCAGGGCACAGGGCAGCACCCGAACCACCGCCGGGTGACGCCGGGCCAGATCGGCAAAGCTTTCTTCCACCACCCAGTCCACTTCCAGGTCCGGACAGGCGGCCAGGGCATCGGTAAGTGCCGGCAGGGTATGGACGACATCGCCCATGGAGGAGGTTTTCACCAGCAGCACGCGCATGGTTCAGCCCTCTCCCGACAGCTTAGTCATCGGCACTCACCAGTTGGTCAAGGGCTTCGGTAACCTGCTCCGGCGGCAGCTGCCGCAGGCAGTTGAGATGCCCCAACGGGCATTCCCGCTCAAAGCAGGGGCTACAGGACAGCCCCAGACGCACCACCGCCACCTTGTCGCCCAGCGGCGGCGTGAAGCCCGGCGAGGTGGAGCCATACACCGCCACCAGTGGCCGCCGGAGCGCGGCGGCAATATGCATCAGGCCGGAATCATTGCTGACCACGGCGGTGGTGGCGGACAGCAGATCCACCGCCTGCTCCAGGCTGGTGTTGCCGGCCAGCACCCGCGCCTGGCTCCGCTGCTCCGGTTCCAGCAGGTCGACCATGGCCTCCGCCACCGGCGCATCCTTGCCGGAACCGAAAATCCACACCTGACCGCCACCGGCAATCCAGTGACGGGCGACCGCGGCGTAATGATGCTCCGGCCAGCGCTTGGCCGGGCCGAATTCGGCGCCCGGACACAGGCCCAGCACCGGCCGGGACAGGTCCAGAGAATGAGCCTGCAGAGCGGCCTGCACGGAATCCGGGCTGACCTGCAGATGCGGCGCGATGATGTCGTCCAGCAACGGCACCGGGGCTTCCCGGGGCAAGGCCAGCGCCACAAAGCGCTGCACCATTAACGGGTAGCGATCCTTGTCGAGGGAGCGCACGTCATTGAGCAGGCCGTAGCGCATTTCACCGCGCCAGCCGGTGCGCACCGGGATCCTGGCGGAAAACGGTACCAATGCCGATTTAAGGGAATTGGGCAGCACATAGGCCTGCCGGTAGCGACCGCGCAATGAACGGCCCAGAGCCCGGCGCTCGCCGAGTTTCAGGTCGCCGTGGTCAAACGGCAGTGACAGCGCTTCGCGAACCTGGGGCATACGCGACAACAGCGGCCGGCACCAGGCTGGAGCCAGTACATCAATTTCGCTGTCGGGGTGCTGACGTTTGAGCTCGGCAAACAGGGTCTGGGCCATGACCATGTCACCGACCCAGGAAGGCCCTACTACCAGAATCGCCTGTTGATGCGTTGCAGACATCCGCCGCCATCCATTCCGAAACGAAATGCGGGCGCCGGGCGCCCGCCCTGATCAGGAGACGTAGGTCAGCCAGCCCTGATAGTCGTCCAGCTTGCCACGCACCAGATCGAAGTACACCGCCTGCAGCTGTTCGGTGATCGGGCCACGCTTGCCCTCACCGATGATGCGGCCATCCAGTTCACGGATCGGCGTGACTTCGGCGGCGGTACCGGTGAAGAACGCTTCATCCGCCACATAGATCTCATCGCGGGTAATGCGCTTCTCTCGCACCGGGTAACCCCGCTCTTCGGCCAACTGGATGATGGTTTTACGGGTAATGCCATCCAGGCAAGAGGTCAGCTCCGGGGTGTACAGCACCTTGTCCTTGATGACGAAAATGTTCTCGCCGGAGCCTTCCGCCACATAGCCTTCGTTGTCCAGCAGCAGGGCCTCGTCGGCACCACCGGACAGGGCTTCGTTCAACGCCAGCATGGAGTTGATGTAGTTGCCATTGGCCTTCGCCTTGCACATGGTGATGTTCACGTGGTGGCGTGTATAGCTGGAGGTGCGCACCTTGATGCCCAGCTCCAGGGCCTCCGGCGACATGTAGGCCGGCCATTCCCAGGCCGCCACCATCACGTGCACCTTCAGGTTATGGGCACGCAGGCCCATGCCTTCGCTGCCGTAGAACACCATGGGGCGCAGGTAGGCATGGGGCAGGTTGTTGTCTTTCACGGCGGCGATCTGCGCCGCATTGATCTCGTCCTTGGAGAACGGGATCTTCATGTTCATGATGTGGGCACTGTTGAATAGACGGTCGGTGTGCTCCTTCATGCGAAAGATCGCCGGCCCCTTGTCGGTCTCGTAGGCCCGCACCCCCTCGAACACACCCATGCCGTAATGCAGGGTATGGGTGAGCACATGTACCTTGGCCTCCTGCCAGGGAACCATTTCACCATCCAACCAGATAAAACCGTCACGTACAGCCATCGACATGGCAGTCATACTCCCAGAACTGTGGACCTGCGGGCGGATGCCCTAGAGGTCAAACCAATGAGTCCAGATCGTTCGCACGCCCTCACGCAAATCGCGGAATTGGGTGTCGTCGACGATGGATTTCTCTTTGCGCAATGACGCGCGATGAGCCGCGGATCGGTAAGCGAGGTACGCTTCCCGCAGCAGGCCGGCATCCTGAGCCGGCATCAAGTCCAGTGCAGCCAGAGTTTCCAGCAACCGCACATTATCGGTGAAGCGGGTCAGTTCACCGTGGGAGGAGGCCCATCTCAGAACTCCATATTGCACCATAAATTCGATATCAACGATACCTCCCGGGTCCTGCTTGAGATGGAAACAGCCCGGCTGGTTGGCCGCCAGGTGATCGACCATCTTGCGACGCATGGCCAGCACGTCATCGCGCAACTTGCGGTCATCGCGGGGCTGGCACAGCACTGCCGCACGAATGTCATCAAAACGGCGCCGCGCCCGGGCGCAGCCGGCTACCACCCGGGCCCGCACCAGCGCCTGATGCTCCCAGGTCCAGGCATCCTGGCGTTGGTACTTTTCAAAGGCGGCCCTGGAGCTGACCAGCAGCCCGGAGCTGCCGGACGGCCGCAGCCGCGTATCCACATCGTAGAGCTGGCCACTCATGGTGCGGGTGGAAAGAATATGCACGATGCGCTGGCCCAGGCGCGCATAGAACTGTTCGTTGGAGACCGAACGATCGCCGTCGGTCATGCCGCCACTGGCGGCATCATGCAGGAACACCAGATCCAGGTCAGAGTTGTGACCCAGCTCGATGCCTCCGAGCTTGCCATAACCGATCACCACGAAATCCGGGTTACAGGGCTGGCCATCGTCACGCACCGGGCGACCGTGGCGTTCCACCAGCGGCTCCCAGGCCAGCATGACCACCTGGTTGAGAATGCTTTCCGCCAGCCAGGTCAGGTAGTCGCTGACTTTCATCAGCGGCAGCACCTCGGTGACTTCCGACGCCGCCACCCGCAGCAGATGGGCCTGCTTGAAGTTACGCAGCACTTCCATCTGCTGCTCGAGATCATCCTCCGCCACTCGCAGCAGCTGCTGGCGCAACTCATCGTCCAGCTCGGCCCGCTCCGGCGGCGAGTAGAGGGTGCGCACATCCAGCAACTCGTCGAGCAATACCGGGTGACGGGTGAGGCGCTCGGCAATCCACGGGCTGGCCCCGGACAGCTTGACCAGCTGGGTCAGGGCATCCGGGTTTTCCACCAGCAAGGCGATATAGGCACTGCGGCGCAGCACCGCCTCCATGAAGGCCAGCAGCCGGGTGGCGGTGGTCTCGCCATGGCCCTGGTAACCAAGCGCCTCCAGCAGCAGCGGCATGACCCGGTCCAGCCGTTGGCGACCGATGGCCTGCATGTTCTGCACCGCACGACTGTCACGGAACACACACAAGTGGTCATAGACCTGTGCCGCCTCCTGGACGCCGATGGTCTCAAGCAGTGCCAGGGCATCTTGCCGCTCCAGCTGACCCAGCCACAGGTCCAGCAGCTCCTGGTCGCCGCCTTCCACCGCCTCACTCTCCTTTTCCGGATCGGCGATCACCTGGCTGAAGTGATAACGCACGGTCTCACGCTGGCGGCGCAGCTGGCGCTCGAAGGCGGCACGGGCAGACAACCCCATGGCGAAGGTCAGACGCTGCCAGCCCAGCTCGTCATCGGGCAGGCGCTGGGTCTGACGGTCGGCCACTGCCTGCAGGCGGTGCTCCACATTACGCAGGAACAGGTAGGCTTCCATCAGCTCGTCGGCCACGTCCTGCGGCAACAGTTCCTCGCTGACCAGTTGTGGCAGCACCCGCACCAGGTTCGGTTCGCGCAGGGCCGGCAATTGCCCACCGCGGATCAGCTGAAAGGCCTGCACAATAAATTCCACTTCACGGATACCGCCGGCACCCAGCTTGACGTCCGCCTGCATACCCTTGCGGTTGACCTCGCGCTCAATCAGCGCCTTCATTTCACGCAGGGACTGGAACGCACCATAGTCGATGTAACGGCGGTAGACGAACGGGTTAAGCCGCCCGATCAGGCGGGCCCCGGCGGCCAGATCACCGGCCACCGGGCGCATCTTGATCAGCGCATAGCGCTCCCATTCACGGCCCTGGGTCTCGTAGTAACCCTCCATGGCGTCAAAGCCGATGGCCAGGGCACCACTCTTGCCCCAGGGACGCAGGCGCATGTCCACCCGGAACACGAAACCGTCGGCGGTGGTCTGGTCCAGGCTCTTGATCAGTTGCTGCCCCAGCCGCAGGAAAAACTGGTGATGAGTGAGCTCGCGGCGACCGCCGCTGAGCTCGCCCTCATGCTCGTAGGCAAAAATCAGGTCGATATCGGAGGACAGGTTGAGCTCGCCGGCGCCCAGCTTGCCCATCGCCAGCACCACCAGCTTGACCGGCTCACCGTCTGGCCCGATGGGCGTCCCGTTTCGTTCACAGGCCCAGCCATAAAGTTGCTCCAGCGCGGCACTGATCAGGGTATCCGCCAGCAGCGACAGGTCCGCCACGGTGGAGTGGTAATCCCCCATTGCGGTCAGATCCCGCCAGATGATGCGGGTCATGTGACGATGGCGCAGCCGTCGCAGGGTTGCTTTGAGATCATCCTCACTGTCACAGCGGGACACCGCCTGTTGCACGTCTTCAGTCAGGGAGGAAGCATCCAGGCGGCGGGCCAGGTTCGACTGCAACAACCAGTCGCCGAGACCGGCATCACGGATGAATTGCTCGGCGACGTAATCGGAGCCCGCCCACACCCGGGGCAGATCCTTGAGCAGGGCTTCCGGTACGGCATGGCCGGCTTCGGCAAACCGCTGCCAGTGCTGGCTGACCAGCACGGACAGTTCATCGGGCAGGGATTGATATTGCGGTTCAGTCATGGGCGGCTATTGTCTACCGGCTGGCGGCGAAAGACCAACTCTGAGGACGTGAAGAGCCCATGATAGCGGCTGGCGCCAGCCGACACTATCCACGTCCGCATCTTTGTATCAGGTCAACCGCCCAGTAACCCCTCCTGGGAAGGCGTCACCCGCATCACCTCCTCGATGGTGGTCACGCCCTGTGCCACCTTCTGGGCACCACTAATACGCAACGGCTTCATGCCACCCTTGAGGGCCTGACGGGTCAGCGCCTCCAGCTCGGAGCTGCGATTGATGACGCCTTTCAGCGGCGCACTCATCGGCAAGGTTTCATACACCCCCATACGCCCCAGGTAACCGGTGCCACGGCACTCCAGACAACCCACCGGCCGATACAGCGTCTCCGGCATCTTCATCTTGAACGGCCGCACCAGCTCCTCCCAAGCCTGCGGATCCGGCGCCACCGGCTCCTTGCAAGCCGGGCACAGGGTGCGCACCAGTCGCTGCGCCATGACCCCCAGCACCGTGGCGGTTATCAGGTAGGGCGGCACGCCCAGATCCACCAGGCGAGTGATGGACGACGGCGCATCATTGGTATGCAGGGTGGACAGCACCAGGTGGCCGGTGAGCGCCGCCTGGATCGCCATATCCGCGGTCTTCAGATCCCGAATCTCACCGATCATGATGATGTCCGGATCCTGGCGCAGCATGGCCTTGACCCCCTGGGCGAAATCCACATCAATGCCAGCCTGCACCTGCATCTGGTTGAAGCTGGGCTCGACCATCTCGATGGGGTCTTCGATGGTGCAGACATTGACCTCGCTGGTGGCCAGCAGCTTGAGGGTGGAATACAGGGTGGTGGTCTTGCCGGAACCGGTGGGCCCGGTGACGAAGATGATGCCATGGGGCTGGCCGGTCATGGTCTGCCAGGCCTGGCGGTCCTCCCGGGTAAAACCAAGCTGTTCAAAGCTGCGCACCAGCACATCCGGATCGAACACCCGCATCACCATCTTCTCACCGAAGGCAGTGGGCAGGGTGGAAATGCGCAGTTCCACCTCGGCGCCATCGGGCGTCTTGGTTTTCAGACGGCCGTCCTGGGGCTTGCGTTTCTCCGCCACATTGAGGCGGCTGAGAATCTTAAGGCGACTGGTCACCGCCGCCATGATCGCCGCCGGCAGCTCATAGACATCGTGCAGCACGCCATCAATGCGAAAGCGCATCTTGCCGGTATCCCGGCGCGGCTCCAGATGGATATCGCTGGCCCGTTGCGAGAAGGCGTACTGCAGGATCCAGTCGACGATATTGACGATATGCTGGTCGTCGGCCTCGTGATGGGTCTTGCCGACCTCCAGCAACTGCTCAAAATTGGTGATCCCGCCCAGCTCCTGACCGCTGGTATCCCGGGCACCGGCAATGGACTGGGTCAAGTTGTAGAACTCGATGCGGTAGCGACGCAGCTGCTCCGGGTTGGCCAGCACCACCTCCAGCTCGCGATCGCGCAGCACCTGTTGCAGATGAGACTGCCAGTCGCGCAGGAAAGGCTGATCACAGGCCACCACCACCTTGTCGCGCAGCACCTCCACTGCCAGGATGCCGTGACGCTCGGCAAAGGCATAACTCATGACGCCGGTGACCTGGTCCACGTGCACCTTGAGTGGATCAATGTGATAGACCGGCAGACCGGCCCGGTCCGCCAGCCACTGGGTCAGGAAATCCACATCCAGCAGTTGCTGGGAATTCGCACGATCCGCCAGGCGGTATTTGGCCAGAATCTGGATCGGATGCCAGTTGAGCTCCTTTTTTTCCCGCGGCGTGGTGGAAATGACATTAAAGTCTTCCTGACTGACTCGCCCCTCATCGAGCAATTCGCGCATCAGCCAGCGCACATCCACCTGCAGGCCCTCCAGCTGGGAGGGAATTACTGTCGCGTTCACCACTGCTCTCCGCTTGTTCTTGTCAGACGCCAGACCTTTCATCGTACTCTAACCCTGCATGCAAGCAGTGGCCATCTTCGTCCTGACAGCCTGCGGGGCTTTGACTATACTCACCGCAGCGTTCATGACAGATCTGTGACAAAAAAAATGGCCTCGCCGGCGCCCGCATTATCTGGCCGCAGGCCCGCCGCAGCGCCATCATGAAACGTCGATAACGCAGACACTGGACCCGAGGTGCCCATGTCACTAGGAAGCTCCATTGCCGGCCTGTTTGGCCGCTCGCCCATGAAACCGCTGCAGCAGCATTACGACACGGTTCACCGCTGTGCGGAAACCCTGGCGGATTTCCTTGCCGCGGTCACCGCCGGTGATTGGCAACAGGCTCGCAGCTGCCGCCAGCAGATTACCGAGCTGGAAAATCAGGCCGACGAACTGAAAAAAACTTTCCGGCTCAACCTGCCCAAAAGCCTGTTTCTGCCGGTGCCACGCACCGACCTGCTGGAGCTGATCAGCGTACAGGACAAGGTGGCCAACAAGGCCAAGGACATTTCCGGGCTGATGCTGGGCCGGGAAATGCGTATCCCCGCGGCCCTGGCCGATGCCATGCGCGATTACGTGCAGGGAGCCATCGACACCTCTGCCCAGGCCCGCAAGGCGCTTAGCGAACTGGACGAACTGGTGGAAACCGGTTTTGGCGGGCGAGAAATACAGCTGGTGGAAGAGCTGGTGGAAGAGCTCGACCGGTTAGAGCGCGCCAATGACGAGCAGCAGATCCGCATTCGCAGCCAGCTGTTCAAGCTCGAGCGCGAGCTGCCGCCGGTGGATGTGATCTTCCTGTACCAGATTATCGAGTGGGTCGGCGATCTGGCCGATCGCGCCCAGAAAGTGGGCGGCCGCCTGCAAATGCTGATCGCCCGCTAGCAACAAAAGCAGCGCTGACCGGCGATTGATTTTCCATGGCCATCCATACGGGGCGACAACGCATGGATGGTTTGAAAAGGCCGCAGGGCTTTTTCAACACCGCACAAGGAGCACCGTTTTATGGAGTGGATGCTGGAACACAGCTACCTGATGCTGCTGTTGGCCGGAGCCTTCGGCTTTCTGATGGCCTGGGGCGTGGGCGCCAATGATGTAGCCAACGCCATGGGCACCTCGGTGGGGGCCCGCGCCCTGACCGTCAAACAGGCAGTGCTGATCGCCATTGTGTTTGAATTCTGCGGTGCCTATCTGGCCGGCGGCGAAGTGACCGCCACTATCCGCAAGGGCATTATTGACGCCGGCGCCTTTGTCGACAGCCCCGAGTATCTGGTCTATGGCATGCTGTCGGCCCTGCTGGCCGCCGGCATCTGGCTGGCGATTGCCTCCTGGTACGGCTGGCCGGTATCCACCACCCACTCCATTGTCGGTGCTATCGTCGGCTTTGCCGCCGTGGGCCTGGGCAGCGATGCCATCCACTGGGGCAAGGTCGGCACCATTGTCGCCAGCTGGGTTACCTCGCCGGTGCTGGCCGGCATCATCTCCTTTGTCCTGATCAAAAGCGTGCAGCGGCTGGTGCTCAGCCATGACGACCCGTTTGAACGCGCCAAAAAAGTGGTGCCTTTTTACATGTTCCTGGTTGGTTTCGTGATCTCCATGGTCACCCTGATCAAGGGCCTGTCGCATATCGGCCTGAAACTCAGCTACGGGCAGAGCTTCCTGTGGGCACTGCTGGGCGGCGCCATTGTCATGGCACTGGGTATTGTCTTCCTGCGCCGCATCAAGCCGGACCCGGCCGCTGACCGGGATTTCCGCTATAGCTCGGTGGAACGGGTGTTCGCGGTGCTGATGATCTTCACCGCCTGCGCCATGGCTTTCGCCCATGGCTCCAACGATGTGGCCAATGCCATCGGCCCGCTGGCCGCCATCAACAGCGTCATCACTTCCGGCGGGGAAGTGGGTAGCCAGTCGCCCATGCCCAGCTGGATCCTGCTGCTGGGCGGCCTGGGGATTGTCTTCGGCCTGGCCCTGTTTGGTACTCGGGTGATGGCCACCGTTGGCAAAAAAATCACCGAGCTGACACCCTCGCGCGGTTTTGCCGCCGAGCTGGGCGCGGCATCCACGGTGGTGCTGGCCTCCGGCACCGGGCTACCGATTTCCACCACCCATACCCTGGTGGGCGCCATTCTCGGTGTCGGCATGGCCCGCGGCATTGGTTCACTGAACATGCGCACCATCGGCGCCATCTTTACCTCCTGGATCGTGACCCTGCCCGCCGGCGCGCTGCTGGCCATCCTGTTCTTCTATCTCTTCAAGGGCCTGTTCGCGGCCTGACGCCGCCAACAGGCAGACAAACACCTGCGCTGCCCTGGGTGGCGCGACGGTTTCTGCGCATGCCGCCAGCGGCTGTTGCGTGCAAGCATCAAAGGCTCGCCCTATACTGGCCGGATAACCCAGGTTTCAAGGCTGACAGCACCGTGTCCGAACGCACCTTTGACCAGGTCAGCTGGTTCCGCAACAGCTCGCCCTACATCAATGCCCACCGTGGGCGGACCTTCGTGGTCATGCTGGCCGGTGAACTGCTGGCCGGCCCGGCACTGCCGGCCCTGATCCACGACCTGGCCCTGCTCAACACCCTGGGCATCAAGCTGGTGCTGGTGCATGGCGCCCGCCCGCAGATCAGCGAACGACTGGCCGCCGCGGGCATCGAATCCACCTTCGAACAACACAGTCGCATCACCGACGCAGCCGCTCTGGACGGCGTGCTCGCCGCCGTCGGCGCCTTGCGCCTGAAACTGGAAGGGCTGTTTTCCATGGGCCTGGCCAACTCGCCCATGCACAACGCCAGCATCCAGCTGATCAGTGGCAACTTCGTGATCGCCAAACCGGTGGGCGTGCGTAACGGTTTCGACTACCAGCACACCGGAGAAGTGCGCCGCATCGAGGTGGACCCGGTTCGTCGTCAGCTGGAAGCTGGCAATGTGGTGTTGCTGTCGCCACTGGGCAGCTCACCTACCGGTGAACTGTTCAACCTCAACGCCGAAGAAGTCGCCTCCAGCGCCGCCATCGCCCTGCGCGCCGACAAGCTCATCATCATGGGCTCGGATATCCGCATCCACGACAGTAATGGCCGCCAACTGCGCGAACTGGGCCCGCAACAGGCCGGCCGCATGCTGGCTGACAATCAGCTGCAGGCACCCGGGCTGGAGCGCCAGCTGACGGCGGCCTGCCACGCCGCCAGCAACGGCGTGGCCCGCGCCCACCTGCTCGATGCCAGCGAAGACGGGGCCCTGCTCAAGGAACTGTTTACCCGTGATGGCTGCGGCACCATGGTCACCCGGGAGAACTATGAAACCCTGCGCAGCGCGCGCATCGAGGACGTGGGCGGCATCCTGGAACTGATCGAACCACTGGAAAACGACGGCACCCTGGTACGTCGCTCCCGGGAATTGCTGGAAAACGAGATCCAGCGTTTCGTGATCATCGAACGGGACGGCATGGTGATCGCCTGCGCCGCGCTTTACCCCTTCCCGCAGGACAGCATCGGCGAACTGGCCTGTGTGGCGGTGCATCCCAGCTACCGCAATGGCGAGCGCGGCGCCCAATTGCTCGGCTATGTGGAGCGGCGCGCCCGTGAACAGGGGCTGGAAAAACTGTTTGTGCTAACCACCCTTACCTCGCACTGGTTCCAGCAACAGGGCTTCGCCGCCGCCGGCGTCGACACCCTGCCGGGCGCCCGGCAATCGCTGTATAACTGGCAACGCAACTCCAAGGTATTTGTAAAACCGCTCTAGTACAGCAAGGGCCGGCCCTAATGCTCGATTCTTTGCTGCTGCCCCAGAATGGCAACCAGCGCCTTGACGTTCTGAACCTGTTCCCGGGCTGCCACCAGCACCGCATCATCGGTTTCAATCACCACCACCCCCTCCAGCCCCAGGGTGCAGACCAGCTTGCTGGAGGCATGCACCAGGGAAGCCCGGGTATCGTGGGCAATCACATCGCCCTGTAGCACATTGTCGTGCTGATCCTTTTGCTGCAGCGCCCACAGCGATGACCAGGAGCCCACATCACTCCAGCCGGCATCCATGGGCACCACCGCCCCCCAGCGGGTTTTTTCCATCACCGCATAATCGATGGAATCATCCGGACAGCAGGCAAAGAGTGGCTCGTCAGGAAGCAGAAAATCCGGCCCTGACACCGCTGCCGCCATGGCTTTGCCGCAGGTCTCGACAATCTCCGGGGCGAACTCGGATAGCTCCTCCAGATACCGGCAGGCGCGAAACATGAACATGCCACTGTTCCAGAGATACTCGCCGCTGGCGACATACTGCTGCGCGGTCTTACGATCCGGCTTTTCCACAAAACGACGAATGGCAAACCCCATGCCGCCGGCCAGTGAATCACCACGTTGCACATAGCCATAGCCGGTTTCGGGCTGGCTGGCGACAGTGCCAAAGGTAACCAGATAACCGGCATTGGCCAGTGGCACGGCCCGCGCCGCGGCATGCACCAGGGCGGCACTGTCCTGGATGTCATGATCCGCCGCCAACACCATCAGCATGCCGTCATCCGATGTCATCGCCCGCAGCGCAGCCAGGCAGATGGCCGGCGCCGTATTGCGGCCTTGCGGTTCCAGAATGATTTCGGCCCGACAAGCCAGCTGGCGTAGTTGCTCGGCCACCACAAAGCGGTGTTGTTCATTACAAATCACAATAGGTTTGCAATCGCCAAGCACCATGGCGCGCAATACTGTCAGTTGAAACAGGCTGCGCGCATCCGTCAACGGCAGAAACTGCTTGGGATACTGCCGCCGGGACAGTGGCCACAACCGGGTACCGCTGCCCCCCGCCATAATCACTACCCTCATGATCCCCCCTATCCACGTATTACTCAGTCAGGAGAACCACGCTACTCTGGCACGCATCCATCAGACTTGATTCTGATCAGATGCGCCGTCATCCCGGTACCGGACAGGACGGCAATGAAACCGCGTCCGGCTTAGCGTATCCGCCTATCTAGGCTACAATGACGACCCTTATGCACCGTTTGCAGACATAACGAGGTTCCCATGCCGCAGTATCGCTCCCGTACCACTACCCACGGCCGCAATATGGCCGGCGCTCGTGCCCTGTGGCGCGCCACGGGCATGAAGGACGGCGATTTCGGCAAGCCCATCATCGCCATCGCCAATTCCTTTACCCAGTTCGTGCCGGGGCATGTCCATCTCAAGGACATGGGCCAGCTGGTCGCCGGCGAGGTGGAAAAAGCCGGCGGCATCGCCAAGGAATTCAACACCATTGCGGTGGACGACGGCATCGCCATGGGCCACGACGGCATGCTCTATTCGCTGCCCAGCCGCGACATCATTGCCGACTCGGTGGAGTACATGGTCAACGCCCACTGCGCCGATGCGCTGGTGTGCATTTCCAACTGCGACAAGATCACTCCCGGCATGCTGATGGCCGCCATGCGACTGAATATCCCGGTGATTTTCGTATCCGGCGGTCCCATGGAAGCGGGCAAGACCAGGCTGGCGGAAGGCAAGCTGGATCTGGTGGACGCCATGGTGATGGCCGCCGACGACAGCGTCGACGACGAGACCGTCAACGAGGTGGAGCGCTCTGCCTGCCCCACCTGCGGCTCATGCTCCGGCATGTTCACCGCCAACTCCATGAACTGCCTGACTGAAGCGCTGGGTCTGTCGCTGCCGGGCAACGGCTCGCTGCTGGCTACCCACGCCGATCGGCGCGAGCTGTTCCTGGAGGCCGGCCGACGCATTGTCGACCTGGCCAAGCTCTACTATGAACAGGACATGGAAAGTGTACTGCCGCGCAACATCGCCACGGTGAAAGCATTCGAAAACGCCATGAGCCTGGATATCGCCATGGGCGGCTCCACCAATACCGTGCTGCACCTGCTGGCCGCCGCCCAGGAAGGCGAGGTGGGCTTCACCATGGAAGATATCGACCGCCTCAGTCGCAAGGTACCGTGCCTGTCCAAGGTGGCACCGGCTACCCAGAAATATCACATGGAAGATGTCCACCGCGCCGGCGGCGTGATGGGCATCCTCGGCGAGCTGGACCGGGCCGGGCTGCTGCATCGGGACATCCCCATGGTGCACTCGGCCACCGTGGCCGAGGCGCTGGAACACTATGATGTGATTCGCACCGGCGATGAGGGCGTGAAAAAGATGTTCACCGCCGGCCCGGCGGGCATCCGCACCCAGACCGCCTTCAGCCAGGACACCCGCTGGGAGAGCCTGGATCTGGATCGTGAAAACGGCTGTATCCGTAACTACGAACACGCCTACAGCAAGGACGGCGGCCTCGCCGTGTTGTACGGCAACATTGCCGAGCGCGGTTGTATCGTGAAGACCGCCGGGGTGGACGATTCCATCCTTACCTTCACCGGCCGGGCACGGGTGTTCGAATCCCAGGATTCTGCCGTGCGCGCCATCCTCGGCGACCAGGTTGTCGCCGGCGACGTGGTGGTGATCCGCTATGAAGGCCCGAAAGGCGGCCCCGGCATGCAGGAAATGCTCTACCCCACCAGCTACCTGAAATCCAAGGGGCTGGGCAAGCAGTGTGCCCTGCTCACCGACGGCCGCTTCTCCGGCGGCACCTCCGGCCTGTCAATCGGCCATGCCTCACCGGAAGCGGCGGAAGGCGGTGCCATTGCGCTGGTGGAAGAGGGTGACACCATCGCCATTGATATCCCCAACCGCACCATCAACCTGGATGTCACCGACGGCGAGCTGGCGCACCGCCGTGAAAAAATGGAAGCGCGCGGCAAACTGGCCTTCAAGCCCAAGGAAATCCGCCCGCGCCGGGTATCCACTGCCCTGAAAGCCTACGCGGCACTGACCACCAGCGCCGATCGCGGCGCGGTACGCGACCTCAGCCAGCTGGGCGAATGACTCTAGCCCAGCATCTGACGCCCCTGCTCGCCTCGCTGCTGACCAGCGAGCGCCTGCAGGGTCTGCGTCGCACCGTTAGCGAATGGCAGCGCCGGCTGCAACGGCGGCCGCACCATGCGGTATTCCACTTCCGTATCGATGATCCCTACTCGGTACTGATGGCCCAGGTGCTGCCGCGCTTTGCCGAGCATTTCGGCATTACCGTGGAGCCGCGGGTGATGCTGTATCTGGATCAGCAGATGTACCCGGCCCCGGACATGCTCGCCGAGCTGGCGCCCCGTGATGCAGCGGCGCTGGCCGAGCTGAATAACCTGCGCTTCCCGGAGCACTGGCAGCTGCCGGCCCGCGAGGTCAGTCTGGCGGCCACCCGCTGTCTGCTCAAATACGAAGGCGACGAACGTTTCTGGTCGCTGGCCGCGGCGCTGGCCGACGCCCTCTGGCGAGCGGATCGCGAGGCCCTGGAAACCCTGCTCACCGACCACGGCCAGATGCCGGCCGACCAGGCTCAGTTGGCACTGGAAGCGCGCCGTGACCAGTTCCTGCATGAGGGGCACTACCTCACCGGCACCCTGCATTATGGGGGCGAATGGTACTGGAGCATCGAACGCCTGGATCACCTGGCGCGGCGACTGGAGCAGCTGGGACTGGGCGGCGGCAACTGGCCGCTGGCCTACGATCGCGCCAAGACCGCCACCCTGCGCGGGCCCGCTGGCAGTGGCGAGGGGCAACCCCTGGAGCTGTTTTTTTCCTTCCGCAGCCCCTACTCCTACCTGGCGTTGTCACGCACGTTCGCACTGGCGGATCACTATGGCCTGACGCTGACCATCCGCCCGGTACTGCCGATGGTCATGCGCGGCCTGACCGTGCCGCGCGCCAAACGCTTCTACATTCTCCAGGATGCCGCCCGTGAGGCCCGTCTGCATGGCATCCCCTTCGGCCGCGTGTTCGACCCAGTGGGTCTGGGAGTGGAACGCTGCATGGCGCTGTGGCCCTTTGCCCAGCGGGAAGGCAAGCTGCGCGACTGGCTGATAACTGCCAGCAGCGGCATCTGGAGTCAGGGCATCAATGTCGCCAGTGACCGCGGGCTGCGCACCCTGGCCGAGCAGGCCGGGCTGGACTGGAACCGCGCCCGCCGCTGGCTGGATGACAACCAGTGGCGAGACCAGGCGGAAGCGAACCGGCTGGCCATGATGAATGCAGGCAGTTGGGGCGTGCCCAGCTTCTTGACCAGAAATGACATGATCTGGGGCCAGGATCGTTTTGCGGTGATAGAACAAAGCCTGCTAGCTTCACAACCCGACGACAACCTTTAACCCAGGCTTCTGGAACAACATCACAAGGAGACCTCCATGACTCTCGCCTATTGGTGCGTGTTAGCCGCCATCATCCTGCCCTACCTGAGCACCGGCATCGCCAAGTTCCAGGGTGGCTTCGGCCCCAAACAGAACCACAACCCCCGCGAATTCCTGGAAACCCTGGATGGCAGCCGCAAACGCGCCCACTGGGCCCAGCAAAACGGCTTCGAGGTGACCCCGGCGTTTGCCGCCGCGGTGATAATTGCCCACCTGGCCCAAACCGCGCCGCAATCCACCATTGATGGTATCGCGCTGGCCTTTGTCCTGAGCCGGGTGCTCTATACCCTCTGCTACGTGGCCGACTGGGCCAGCGCGCGCTCCCTGGTATGGGCTTTCGGCATGGGCTGTATCGCCGCCCTGTTTGTTGGCGTGTGAGCATAAAACGCAGGCAATTGATCATTGAAAATGGATAATTGACAACTGAAACCCCATGAAGCCACCTGCCGCGTCAACGGGAAGTGGCTTCCGTTATCCATTGTCAATTTTCCCTTATCAATTGATCCCGTCATGTGCCGGTCCTTCACAATATCCGTCAACGGCAAGGGAACGTTCCCCTGCCAGCCTGACCAGACCATAGTGGAAGCCGGCCATTCGGCCGGCTTCGGCTTTCCGGTGGCCTGCCGCAACGGGGTCTGCGAGCGCTGCATGGGCAGCCTGACACAGGGTCACATTCAGCAAAAAAACCATACGCTTCGTGCGGGCGAAGCCGGCAGTGATCGAGTGTTATACTGTGTGGCTGTTCCGCTCAGCGATTGCGAGATTGATGTGCCCGAGGTCACCGCCCCCGGCGAACTGCCGACTCATGATGTTTACTGCCAGATCGAGCGTATCGACGATCTCACCGATGATGTCAGCCGCGTCTGGCTACGCCTGCCCGCCGGCAAGAAGATCCGCTGGCACGCCGGCCAGTACCTGATGCTCAATCTGGACCATGGCAGCTACCCCTTCTCCATCGCCAACCACTGCAGCGGCCGCCGGCTGGAACTGCATATCCGACACGGCGATGACAACAGCACGGCCCAGGACATCATGGCTTTCCTGCGCCAGTCCCCCAGTGTGGCGGTGACGCTGCCCGCCGGCCTGCGCTTTATCGACAGCGCACCACACCAGCCGGTCTGGTTCATCTGTGGTTCCACCGGCTTTGCCCCGGTCAAGGCAATGATCGAGAGGCTTGTCGAGCTGGACTTTCAGCACCCGGTGCGACTGTTCTGGGGCGCTCGCACCGAGCAGGATCTGTATTTACCAGCCTTGCCGCAGCAGTGGCAAGGCGCGCTAAAAGACTTTCAGGCAGTCACCGCCCTGTCCGATATCAGCCTGCCCGGCCATGCCCGAGGTCTGGTCCATGAGGCAGCCCTGGAAGCTCTGGAGGAACCCACCCTGCCACTGTTTTATCTGGGTGGCTCGCCGCCCATGGCCTGGGCGGTCTTTGATGCACTGGTGGATGAAGGTGTGCCGGCCGACAATATTCACTGCGACGTGTTCGATTACGCCCCCAGGGACTGAGTCGGCAACGCTCCAGCAGGGATAACCGCAACGAAGCCGCTGACAGCCGCGGCGGGGAGCGTAGCTCAGACGCCACCGCCCTCTGCCGCAGCCACCGACACGCAGATGCCCCGTCACGACATCAAGCGTTGGTTGCCTGCTCCTGCGGCTGTGGCAGCTCCGGCAGCTCGCCAGCCAGCTGGGCCACCCGCCGATCCAGCGTCTGCTGCGCGCGACCATGATCGCCCAGCGCCAGATACAGCCGCGACAGGTCCGCCAGCGCCGTGGCGCTCTGACTGGAGTTGGCGGCGGCCTCAAAAAAGCTCTGCGCCTTACCCCAAAGACGCGCCTTGAGCGAGACGCGACCGGCGGTAATCAGTACTGCAGCATTGCCCAGCCGGTTGGCCAGACATTTTTCCAGCACCTGCAGCAAATCATCCGGCGGCACATCATCAATCGCTTCCAGTACCGGTGGCAGCCGGTCGTCCCATTCCTGACCAAGCCGGCTCTGCACCAGCGCCAAAGCACTTTTGCCACCGCCCAGCTGGGCCAGGAAGCCGGCATAGCGGGCCACCATGGCCGGGTCATTCTTGAGCGCCGGCGGCACCGTTTTCCACAGTTGGGTCAGTTCCTCGCGGCGACTATCGGCCTCATTAAAACCTGGCCTGCGCGCCACCTGCTGCACCCGTGCCAGCCAGGCACGACGCTCTCGGCGAACCTGCTCGGCCTCACCGAACACCCGCTTGAGACGCGGCATCAAGTCACAGAGGGCGGCCCAGTCACGCTCGCTTTCCAACACCTCCGCGTAGGTCTGCAGCACCCGACGGTTGCGCGGTGCCAGGTCCGCCAGCACCTTGAGCTCGTCACGGGCCTGCTGCGCATAACCGTCTGCCAGTGCAAAACGGGCCTTGAGCAAACCAGCAGCCAACCGGCCACGGCGATCCTGGCCGGCCTGCTCCAGATAGCGCTGGGAGGTTTCCACGTCGCCGCGCTCCTGGGCCGACTGGGCCGCCATCAACCAGGCCGCCAGCGGCCAGTCGCCATCCTCGGCTGCCGCCACCAGCAGCCGCTCGGCCTTGTCGTTTTCGCCATCCACCAGTTGCAGCAAACCGCTTTTCAAACGACGCTGGGCGGTGGCCCGTTTCCAGCGGCGAGTGGCACGGATCGGCTCCGCCGCGTTCCAGGCGGCATTGGCCAGCAGGGTCAGCACCACCAGGGTCAGCGCGCCAAGCAAAAGCACCAGCACCACGAACCCCAGCGTCATGTCCATTTGCAGGTTATCCCGGATCACCAGCACGTAACCGGAATCCGCCGCCATCCAGCGCCCCAGCACGATGGCTGCCAGCAGGGCGACGACGATCAGCAGCACGATGCGTTTCATTGGCCGCCCTCCTGACGCTTGAGGGTTTCAATAGCGCTTAACCCGGCACCAATATCCGGCAATGCCTGGCTGACCTGGCTGCCACCCAGCTCGTCCAGCGCGGCCATGAATTGGGCCACACGCGGATCATCATCACGGAACCATTGTTTCAGTGTGCTGCGGCAATTATCGAGCGCCTGCT
This sequence comes from Alcanivorax sp., assembly GCA_033723495.1. Taxonomy (GTDB): domain Bacteria; phylum Pseudomonadota; class Gammaproteobacteria; order Pseudomonadales; family Alcanivoracaceae; genus Alcanivorax. The sequence continues at coordinate 34,281 of JAWVWY010000006.1, forward strand.
GATAGGCCTGGGCTCGGCCCTGCATCAACGCCAGCTGGGCCTGTTGCAGGCTGCCATCCAGGGTGAGCCGAACCAGGGAGGCCTGCTCGGCGGATAACGGCAGCGGCACCGCGCCGTCGTGTCGGCGAATATTGATCGGCAGGCGGTCCAACAGGTCCTGCCACCAGCTCTGCGTCTCTTGCGACTCGGGCCGTTGCGGCGGCGCCGCACGCGCCGGTACCGCCAGCTCACCGGTGAGATCCCGCAGGGCACCCAGGCGCAACACCATCGCCTGCACATCCACCCGGGTGGCGCCGCTGAGCTTTTCCATATCCGCGGCCAGTGCCTTGCGGGCGGGCAACACCTTGGGATCGTCCAGCCGCGCCAGCGTCTCGTCGGCGGCCTGCAGCAAACGCCTGGCAGCCATGGCATCCTGAGTCAGCAGTAGCCGCTGGCTGGCCAGACTGGCCAGGGCACGGGCCTCGTTGATCAGCCACAGACGTTGACCACCACTTTGCAGATCTGCCAATGCCTGACGATCACTATCCATGGTGGCGTGCAGTTGCTGCTGATCCTTGTGCAAGCTGGCGAGATTGCTCTGCACCGTTTGCTGCTGACGGTTGAAATCATTACGCAGGCTCGCCAGATTCTGTTCCAGACTGGTCTTTTCCTGATAGAGGCCAGCCAGTTGCTGCCAACCCCACCAGCCAGCCCCGCCCAGGGCTACCAGCACGATCAGTACCACGAGTACCCCCCACAGACTGATCCCTGCCTGGCGGGAAAAAAGGCGATCCTGCGTCATGTCAGCTCCATTGTTATATCGTTTGGCAGGCAACCCCGGCTGCCGAGCCGTTAACGTCGGTAAAAACCGTTGCAAAAACCTTAAAGTGGCGCGCCAGAGCTGTCCAATGAATAACGTTTGGTTCTGGTAAAAAGGCCCGGTCAATGGCGCCCGCCAGCCGCCTGCAAAGCACGCACCATATCCGCATCATGGGCACTGTCGGCGACTACCATGGGGCCATCATGCTGGCCCCGCAGTTGCTGCGCCACCCGGTCACCGGCAACCACTACCAGGCAACTTGCCGGGACCACATCCGCCATCGCCTGCCAACTTTCCACACTGGTCACCATCAGCGCATCAATCCCCGTCGGCCAGGCAAAATCCGCAGCCGGCCGGCGCCGGTAAAGTACCAGCGATAGCACCTCGGCACCGCGCTCCCTGAGGGTCTGCTCCAGCAGGGCGCGCCCGCCTTCGCCCCGGCACAGCAACACCCGCTTTTCCTGCAGATGCTGCAGGCAGGGCAGCGCCAGCAGCGCTTCGGAATTGAACCCCTGGGCTGGCACCGTGGCCGGCAACTGCCAACGCTGCAGCTCGGCAGCCGTGGCCCGGCCAACGGCCAGCCAGTGCAGCCCCACCGGCCATTGCGGCCACAGGTCACTCATGGCGTCCAGCGCCAGACGGGCGGCATTGGCGCTGGTGAAGCACACGGCATGAAAATGATCCAGATCCATCAACAGACGGCGCTCAGCCGCTGACACCGGTAATGGCTCGATCTCCAGCGCCGGCTGATGCTGCACCGTAAACCCGACAGCCTGCAGCTGTTGGCAGAGTGCCCCGGCCTGGCCCGCCGGGCGGGTCACCAGCACCTTCATTGACGCTGGTACAGCGCCTGCAGAATTCGACCGGCGCCCTGGGCCAGCAGCTGTTCGGCCAGACGCACACCCCGCCGCGCTGCCTCCCCCGGGGGTGCGCGCCCCTGGGCGCGCAACACCTGGCTACCATCTTCTTCGGCGACCAGCGCACGCAGCCAAATCTGGTCGCCCTCCAGCAGGGCAAAGCCGGCAATGGGCACCTGACAGCCGCCTTCCAGGCGACGATTCATGGCCCGCTCGGCCACTACCCGATCCCAGGTATCGACATCATTGAGCGGTGCCAGCCAGGCCTTGACCTGCTCATCGTCCTCCCGGCACTCAATCCCCACCGCGCCCTGCCCGACCGCCGGCAGGGACTCCTCCGCTGGCATTTCATAGCGAATGCGCTGCTGCATCTGCAGCCGCTTGAGACCGGCAGCGGCGAGGATAATGGCATCGAACTCACCGGCATCCAGCTTGCCAAGCCGGGTCTGCACATTGCCGCGCAGACTTTTGATTGCCAGGTCCGGGCGATTGGCTTTCAGCTGCGCCTGGCGACGCAGACTGGAAGTCCCCACAGAGGCACCCTGAGGCAGCGCGGCAAGACTGTCATGGTGATTGGAAACAAAGGCATCGCGGGGGTCGTCACGCTCACAGATCACCGGCAGGGCAAAGCCCGCCGGCAACTCCATGGGCACATCCTTCATGGAATGCACGGCGATATCGGCGCGGCCATCATGCATGGCCTCTTCCAGCTCCTTGACGAACAACCCCTTGCCGCCGATTTTTGCCAGCGGCGTATCGAGGATCTTGTCACCCCGGGTCTTGATGCGCACGAGCTCCACACGGAGGCCATCATGCAGCTGCTCCAGACGCTGCTGGACATATTCCGCCTGCCAGATGGCAAGCGGGCTGGAGCGGGTGGCGATGCGCAGAATCTCGCGACTCATGGACAGTCCTGTACTGATTGGCAAAAAGCCAGTGTACAGGAAAGGCACGCAGGGGCCGAAGCGGAGCGTGGCCAGTTGCAAGTGACAGGTTTTACCGCGCACCCCCCTCGCTGGCGGACACCAAACGCAAGAGGCCGCACCCATACACCGGGCGCGGCCTCAATGCTTCAATGCAAACTGCCCCGCGCAGACCGCGTTGCAAGTTGCAATGCGCGACTTACGACTCAGTTGCCATACACCACCACGGTGAACTCTGACATTACCCCGAAGAAGTTCTGCGATTGATAATCCACATGATGGATTTCGGTGATGCCGCCGTTACGGGCCGCGGTCTGAATGCTGGCATCACCGGAAGCAATGATCCCGAGGATGGAGCGAGCGCTGGCGCGCCCTACCCGGGTCGGCTTGTCGGATGACGTGGTAGCCATCAGCGGCGCTTTGACATTGCCATACATCAGCCCGGTCACCGGCATCACGGCACTGGCGCAACCACTCAACGCCACCACGCTGACCAGAAGCAGAATCCACTTTTTCATAACTGTTGTCCTGTTGTTGTTATTCGGGCTCGGGCCGTGGGTTTGATTGGCCATCGGCCCTGAAGGCTAGCACACTCACAAATTCTGCAATACCCGCCGCAGGCCCGCCACATGGCGGCGACTCACGGTCAAACGGGCCTCCATGCCACGCAGGCGTACCTGATGGTGACCGGCAGTGGCCATTTCCATCCCTTCGATGTATTTGAGCGCCACCAGCGCATTGCGGTGGATACGCACGAACTGGTCACCGAACTCTGTCTCCAGATCCTTCAGCGTCTCATCGATTAGTACTTCGCCTTCCCCGGAGCACACTGTCACGTATTTCTGGTCGGCCAGAAAATAGCGGATCTCATCCACCGGCACCAATTCCAGGCCCCGGTGGGTGCGGGCACTGATATGACGACGCCGACGCGGCTTTTCCTCACTGACTTCCCTGCCAATCTCGGCCAGTTGTGCCCGATTGAGGGTCTTCGCCTTGCTCAGGGCGGTTTGCAGCCCTTCCGCATTGACCGGCTTGAGCAGGTAATCCACCGCATGGACCTTGAAGGCCTGCAAGGCGTGCTCGTCATAGGCGGTGCAGAAGATCACCGCCGGTGGATTGTCCATTTTGCTGAGGTGCTCGGCCGCTTCCATGCCGTCCATATCGGGCATGCGAATGTCCAGCAGCACCACATCCGGCCTGGCTCGCTGACTTTCCTGGACCGCCTCACGGCCGTTGGCAGCCTCGGCGACCACCTCAAAACCATCGATTTTTTCCACCAGCCGCTTGAGACGTTCCCGAGCCAGGTGTTCATCATCACAGACTAGTACCCGCATAGTCCTCTTCCTTATCGTTGTAGCGGATAACGGATTTCCACTTCGTATTGTTGTTCTTGCGGGCGGGTCTCCAGTGTGACCGCCTCGCCATACAACGCCTCCAGGCGATGCCGTATATTTTCCAGCGCCATGCGGTTGCCACTGTGGTGGCCCTCACCCGGAGGTTTCGGGTTGCTGATGGACAACACCAGTTGCCCCTCCCGGGCCTGTGCCCGGATATTCACCACGCCACCCGCGGAAAGTGGCTGTATGCCATGATAAATGGCATTTTCCAGCAGGGGTTGCAAGGTCAATAGCGGAATCATCACATTTTCCGCATCCACCTGGATGTGCCATTCCACCTGCAATCGATCGCCCATGCGCAACTGTTCAATATGAATATAACGCTGACAGAGTGATAATTCCTCTGCCAGTGTTACCTCATTGCCGGAGCTTTTCAGGCTGGCCCGAAATAGCACCGACAGGTCTTCCACCACCTGTTCGGCGGCATCCGGGTCGACCGCGATCAGGCTGGCAATAATATTCATCGAATTGAACAGGAAGTGCGGCCGAATACGCGATTGCAGCGCCTGAATTCTGGCCTGCAATTCCGCCTGGTCCTTCTGCCGCAACTGCTCCTGGACATAGAAGTAGCGCATCACCAGACCGGCAATAATGGCGGCGATCAGGCTGTTGACCAGGATATCCTGATCCAGCAGGGCCACCTGGTGCCCCATATCACGCAGCACCCAGTCAAGAATAAAACGGGCAATGATGCTGAAGATCAGGGTGTCGACCACCACCAGCACCACCACGGCGGTAGCGGCCCAGGCCTGCG
>JAWVWY010000007.1:0-38774 GCA_033723495.1 Alcanivorax sp.
CTTGCTCAGGCGCTCTTCCTTGGGCGGCTCATGGTTACGGTAGAGCGCCGGCACCCCGGCTTTTTCCAACAACTTGGCCGAGCAGATATTGGCGGCCAGCATGGCCTCCTCGATCATGATATGCGCCACGTTGCGCACTACCGGCTCCATACCAGAAATCTTCTGATTTTCATCGTAGAGGATACGGGTTTCTTCGCTGTCGAAGTCGATAGCACCGCGTTCCTCACGACGTTTACGCAGGGCCAGGAACAGCTCGTGGAACGCCCAGATGGCATCCAGGCTGACATCATCCAGACTGGCCACGGTATCCCGGGCCAGCTGCGATTCCGGCTCCTCGATCATGGCCCCGACCTTGGTGTAGGTCAGACGGTGACGTGAGCGCATCACCCCTTCACGGAACACGAAGCGGGAAATGCGGCCGTTGGCGGACACCTTCATGTCGCAGTAAAGACACAACCGGTCCACATGGGGATTGAGGGAACACAGCCCGTTGGACAACGCTTCCGGCAACATGGGGATGACCCGGTTGGGGAAGTACACCGAGTTGCCACGCTTGGAGGCCTCGCGGTCCAGCGCTGAATCCGGGTGCACGTAGTGGCTGACATCGGCAATCGCCACGATCAGCCGCCAGCCGCCACGGGGGCGACGTTCCACATAGACCGCATCGTCAAAATCGCGGGCATCCTCACCATCAATGGTCACCAGCGGCAGGTCACGCAGGTCCACCCGGTGGGCCTTGGCCTTGTGCGGCACCTTGTCACCAAAACGGCCGGCTTCCGCTTCCACGCCATCCGGCCAGACATGGGGAATCTCGAAGCGGCGCAGGGCCACCTCCACTTCCATACCGGCCTGGTCCGGGGTGGCAATAATTTCTTCCAGACGGACCAGCACATGGTGATCGCGACTGGGATACTGGGTAATGGTGCCGCGCACATGATCGCCGGGCTGGGGCTTCAGGCCGTGCTTGTCCTCGACCAGGACTTCCTTGGTGATGCGGCGATTCTCCGGCTCGATAAAGCTGACGCCGGCTTCCCGGTAGTAACGCCCCACCACCTCGGTGGTGACCCGCTCGGTAATCTCGACGATACGCGCCTCGCGTTTTCCGAAGCGGTTGAAACCGGCATTACTGACCAGCACCTTGTCGCCGTCCATCACCTTGTCCATCTGGCGTGGCCCCAGAAACAGGTCATCCCGGGTCTTGTCTTCGGGGATCAGGAAACCGAAGCCATCCTTGTGGCCCTGCACGGTACCGGCGATCAGGTCCATGCGGGAGACTACACCGAGCTTGCCGTTACGGTTCTGTACCAGCTGGGCATCACGGAGCATCGCCTTGAGGCGGCGCTCCAGCCCCACCAGGCCATCCTCGTCCTTCACTTCCAGCAGGGCGGCGATCTGCTCGAAATCCAGGGGCTTGTCCTGGTCATTGAGCACATCGAGAATCAACTCACGGCTGGGAACCGGGTTTTCGTATTTCTCGGCTTCCCGCTTGGCATGGGGATCCTGATAGCGTTTTTTAGAGGGCATGGAGTTTTTTTTCGAAAAGAGGTTTGACATCCGGGCATCATATACTAGAATGCACGCGCTTTCGCGATGAACGGCTCCTGAAGCGGAAATAAATTTCCACTACAGACGCCCATCACGAGAAAGCCGAGGTGGTGAAATTGGTAGACACGCTAGCTTCAGGTGCTAGTGGGGGCAACCCCGTGGAGGTTCAAGTCCTCTCCTCGGCACCAATTCTGGAAGGGCGCTCAGACATGAGCGCCCTTTTTTCGTTTCTCGGTCGGACTGCCGGCCAGCGCCGAGACACAGCAGGCGATATCCTGCTGCTGCGCTGGCGTGAAAAGCATGCTTTTCACCCTCTCCTCGGCACCAATTCTGGAAGGGTGCTCAGACATGAGCGCCCTTTTTCGTTTCCGGGCGCAGCAATCCACCTTTCCTATTTGGCACTTCAGCTTTTTGCACCTCACCACACCAATGCCTTATAAAGAGCGGTATGCGATATTTCCGGAGACTGCCTGTGCGCCTGACGGCCTTCGCCCTGTTATTGATCGCCAGCCTGGCTGCGGCCCCGCCTGCCACGGCAGAGGCTACGGACACCACGGCAGCAGCCACGAAAAGCGTCGCCCAGCGAGAGCTGGACGTGAAGCACTGGCTGCTGCTGTTTCCTGTTGCTGCCGCCGGAATCACCGTGGGCCTGATTATCTGGACTCGCCGTCGCAAATAAGCCTAGCGATAACGCTGCGGCGCAATAACCCCGGTCGGCTGCCCCTTATCCACTTGCTTGAGTACATGTTTGCGCGGTGCCAGCACCGCATCGCGCCCTGCCACAAAACTCTGCTCCTGCACCACCGCCCGATAGGCCTTGTTGAGTTGCAGGGCACGCCGCTCCGATGGCAGTAGCAAGGTGGTCACATCCTGTTTCAGCTGCGCCAGCATGGCGGGCTTGAGCTGACCGTCGGCGCCGAAAAAACGTTCGCGTACTTCACGGTTGGAACGATATTCGTCGCCGCCGCCAACCTGCTTCAGGTAGAAGGCATACTCACCCTGACCATCCCGTCTCTGCGGCTCCGGCAGGCCGGCCAGGGTTTTCTGGCTCCAGTGATACCAGCCATGCTGATAGGCGCTCCCCGCATTGAGCTTGCGGGCCATGGCAAAAGTGCTGTCGGTGAGCACGCCCACATCGCCATGGCAGCCGGCGCAGGTGGCCAGCTCTTCGTAGGACTGCGGCCGCAGCTCGCCACGACGGTCCTCGATAAAGCCGCTGAAACGCCAGCCATGGCGATTGCTAACCCCCTTCTCGATATCTCCGATCACCGGCTCCATGCGGTCGGGAAAATCATGGGCCTCCTTGCTATCCCGGGCGGCCAGGGCGCGCTGCTGATAGTAGGTCAGCCAGCGGGTCTTGCGGGCATAGCGCAACTCCTTCATCCGTGGCGCCATCACCACCTGACCATCCTTTGCGATATCCAGGTAGCGCACCGAATGCACAAACTCGGTGCCCAGCGGATAACTGCGAGCCGCCAGCATCGCCTGGTTCTTCTGCTGGGCCAGCCGCGCCGCGCCCACGTAGGACATAAACCGCTTATCCAGCGGCGCCCAGTCGTAGACCACCGCGTGGGCCGTGTCCAGTTGCCCGTCCTTGTTGAGATCCACCTGGAGGCGCTGTTCATCCACCGGATCAATGGCCACGTCCTGTTCCTTGATCAGCGCTTCCACAATGGCCAGGTTGACCTTGTACACGGTCAGATCAAAGCGCCCCTTCTCGTCTTGCCGATACATCGCCGGCAGGCGAATCAGCACATCATCGGCGGAACCATTGGTGGGAAAAAAGGTGCCCGGCAGCGGCGTGTAGGCGAAGGCCCGCCAGCCGGTGTACCGACCATGCGCATCATGGTCGAAACCAGCCTTGTCGAAATGAAACCCCACATCCGGCACATACCCGTCCCAGCGGCCGTTATGGTTGTCGTCCCAGTAAGTTGGCAACGCCTGGGTCAGCGTGTCGGCCAACGTAATCTGGCCATTTTCCCGATAGTTACTACGGCGCACATAATCCAGAATCTCATGATCCCCCTGGGCGGCGACATCCTCGCCGCGATCCACGAACAGATTGGCCCAGCGATTCACCCGCGCCGGGGCCGGGAAGTCATAGCTGAGCTGCAGATCCAGATCATTGCTGTAATTGGGGCGAACACTCGCGGTATGGCACACATAGCAGGGGTTGCTGGCCGGCCCCGTCTCGTTGCGGGTTTGTGTATAGCACTGGGGCGGCACCAGGGCAGACGGGTTGGACAGATAAAGGCGCCCCAGATCCGCCGGCTCGTCGGCCCGGGATTGCCCGCAGCCACTCAGATGCCATACACAAAACGTCAGGACGGTGCTGTAAATGAGAGTTTTCTTCATCATGAAAAGGCCGGGGTTGCCCCCGGCCTCCTTGCAATGAGCCAGGCTCAGTCCATGGCCGGGAACGGGCCCACGTAACCGGTATAGGCACGGTGATCCAGAGACCCCTGGGGAATCTTGTCCTGGTCGGATTCGCCATAGGGGTGCTGCACCACGCTCATCAGGTAGGCAAAGCCATTGATGTTCGGGTACCAGTACAGGCCGGTGGTTTCAGAGCCGTAGGGGGTGGTTTCCACCCGGGTAAGGCCAGCCTTGGGATCGTTGTCATCCACCTTGCTCATATCCAGCGCCCAGATCATGTCATTCTGGTGACCGGAACCGGAATCTTCACCGATCATCAGGGTGTTGTAGCCCTCGATGAAGGTCAGGTTATCCGGGTTGGCAATGCCATCCTTGTCACAGGTATAGCTGGCAAACGGGCTGCCGGCATCGTAGGTAGCAGGAATACCCGCAATCAGTCCACGCATGGTCTTGGCCACATAGTCGGAGCCGAGAGTGTCATCCCTGCCCAGCAGAACCTGGTAGACCCCACCACAATCATTGCGGGTGGTCAGACGGATATGATTGGCGCCAGCGGCATCGTAGCTACCGCCATCCAGCATGCCTTTTTGCACCTCGCTCATGGAGATATAGAGGGTGTTGGTGGCCGGATCAAAGGCCTGACCTTCTTCCTTGCGGAATTCCGTGGTGGCACCCTGCAATGCCGCGTAACGACGCGCTTCCAGGCGAGAGGCCGCCTGTTCCATACCGGCCTTCACCTTCAGGCACTGCAGCGTGGAGCTGTTGGCCTTGATGCCGGTGTAGCCGGCCGGGCAGCTGTCGGCGCTGGGGGTCGCGGTATCGAATATATCAGCAAAGGCCAGCGCGCCAGCACCATCCACATAGGCCTTGATCTCACTGTCGGTGGCATGCCCGAGGCTGACCCACTGCAGATCGGCGGCCCCCAGCCCTTCTGCCGAGGTTTGATTCCACTTGGCGGCATAAAGGGTGCCGGCGCTGAGATCACCGGCGCTATCGGCAATAAACATGTAGAAGCCCACGTCGCTGCCGTCATCACTCATGTAGACGGTTTTCTGATCCGGCATCACCTTGGCCAGCTCGAACGCCAGACGGCCCATGGCATAGTGTTTGGTCAGGGTGGTGGTGGGGTCCTGATCCCCCTTGACGTTGACCTTGACCTCGATGTTCCAGCCCCACCAGTAGGGGTTCATGTTCGGCAGCTCACTGGCGCCACCGAAGTATTGCGCCATCGGGTCGTAGTAGGCATCAATCGAACCGGTAACCGGGTCGCGTTTGGCCGCATCCGGCTCGTATTCTTCACTGGCAAGATGGGTATTCCACGGTGTCACGGTGGCCGCACAGTGCACCCAGCCCCCATGAACGCCGGACTGGTCAACCTGCCACAGGTTCTTGGTGGACAGCGCGCCGGTGTTGCTGTCCTGATTCAGCTCCAGCAGAAACATGGCGCCCGGCGTGGTTTCCATCTGTGATACGGAAAACAGACGGCCAGCCATCGGCAGCAGCGAGGTATGCTCGTTGGCATCGGTGACTTCCAGCTGGCCATCTTTGGCATACAGCGGCGCACCGGACTGGTCCACCAGGCGCCCGAACACCACATCACTGTTTACCGAGTCACCGGATCGCAGCAGCGTGTGGTAGCCGATAGCGTGACTCTCGCCATCCACGGTTACCGAGGATGACACCCGTATCTGGCGCTTTTCGGCATCCGTGGCCGGCGCCACCACGGCCTGGAAGGACAGCCCCTTGTCCTGCTGTTTCGGGTTGCTGTCAGTGCCACCACAGGCAGCCAGCAGCACAGACCCCAGCATCGCCGTGGCCAGGCTGGCCAGCCGTTTTCGGGTCGCAAAAGGAATCGGTTGGTACATGTTCGGTTCTCCCCATCAGTCGTTATCCGAGGAGAACAGTGAAACGGCCCGGTGTGACAGCGAAGTCACAGAAAGAAGAACTTTTGTTACGCGCGTACAAGCTGCCCTGCCGGGCAGCCATCCGCGAAATCAGTCGCCCCGGCAGGGCTGGATAAAGTCCATGTTTTGGCGGTAGACGGTGGTCTGGATATCGAACATGCCCAGCACCGTGGAGAACAGGTTGTCCTGGGACACCGGTTGATCACTGCGTTGTCGCAGGCAGGATTCGTTGACACTCATGGCCTGGCGGTAGGCCGGTGACAGCCACAGGATGTAGGGAATGTGCTTCTGCGTCTGCGGGGCAATCATGTAAGGCATACCATGCAGGTACATCCCCCCCTCACCGGTAGACTCCCCATGATCAGACATATACAACATGGCGGTGTTGAACTGGCTCTGGTTCTGCTTGAGCAGATCAATCACCCTGGCCAGCACATGGTCGGTGTAGAGAATGGTGTTGTCATAGGCATTGATGATTTCCTGATGACTGCACTGATCCAGTTTCTTGGTCTTGCACTCCGGCTTGAAACGGGCAAATTCCTGCGGGTAGCGCAGGTAATAGCTGGGCCCGTGACTGCCTTCCTGGTGCAAGACCAGGAACACATCCTGGCCAACATGCTTGTCCAGATAGGCCTGCAGATTATGCAGCAGGATATCGTCAAAACAACGATCGCCATTGCAGATACCGGGGACCTTCTGATCCCACAATTCCTGATAATCCACCCGGTCGGCCACGCCCTTGTCACCGGAGTTGTTGTCCCGCCAGGCAACCGTGATGCCCGCATGCTTGAGCACATCCAGCAGGTTCTCGGTATGCACGGCTTTCTGATGGTCATAATTGTCGCGGTCATACACCGAGAACATGCACGGCAGAGACACGGCGGTTTCGGTGCCACAACTGCTGGCCTGGGGGTAGTTGATCACATCACGCCTGGCCAGCTGGGGGTTGGTGTCGCGTTGATAACCGTTGAGGCTGAAATCCGCCGCCCGGGCGGTTTCGCCCACCACCATGACCACCAGGGTGCCCTGCTTGGCACCGTCAAGGCGAGGCCCCTTGCGGGCATCGCGACCCAGCGGCTGCATCGGCATATTGGCCAGTTGCTGCTCACGGAAATAGCGGTAGGTGTAATAAAGCGGCATCACCGGATTGATCAGGTAGCGCAATGGCCGGTTATTGCGGCCAAAGGACGACAACTGCTGATAATCACTCCAGATCAAGCCGACACTGAGCAGCAAGCAGGCAGGGAACACCAGCAGTTTGGCCAGCGCCATACGGGGCCAAGAAGACACCTTCAGCGGTAACCAGGCCACCAGCAGCGAAGGAATCACGCCAATCAATGCGAAGTAGGCCAATAGTTGCCAGCTCATCAACCCCAGCACTTCGCGGGTATCGGTTTCCACCGCATTGCGCACCATACCGGTATCGATATAGGTGCCGTAGGTATCCATGAAATAAGCCAGCGGGGCAGCCACCAGCAACAGAAAAATGACCACCGGTTTTGCCGTCCAGCGCCATAACAGCAGATGGATCAACCCGGTCAGCAGCAAAAACAGGGCAATCGCCAATACCACCAGCCCAGGCAGGTCATGCCCCAGACCGTGGAGCGTGCCTCGCCAGAGTGACACATTGGCAAACATCAACAGGAACAGGGCTGTCAGTGCCGCCAGCAGTAGCGGAGAAAGTGCGCGGGGTGAACGACCTTGAGAGTTCTCTGAATTCATAACGCCTGCATTGACTAACTTGGGTTGATGACCGGAGAACAAAGCCCACCGGCGCAGTTGGCCAGACCGACTACACGGAATGCCCGGCAGAATTACAGCAACAGCCTTAACAATCTATTAATCAGCCAGCCAACAACACCCCGCAGCGAAGCCTGAGTCACAGATAATCAGGCCTCGCCGGGCAGAGGAGCAGGAACGCCCCGGATCAGGCGAACGGGTGACGCTTGATGATAGTCTCCACCCGGTCCGGGCCGGTGGAGATAATATCGATGGGCGCCCCCGTCACTTCTTCCACCCGCTTCAGGTAAGCCAGGGCATTGGCCGGCAGATCATCCAGGCTGCGCGCCCCCAGGGTAGACTCACTCCAGCCTGGCAGGCTTTCGTAAACCGGTTTCACTTCCTCGTAGCTGTCCGCATCCCAGGCGCACTCCAGGGAGTTGCCATTGGCATCCTGGTAGCCCACACAGATATTCACTTGCTCCAGGCCGTCCAGCACATCCAGCTTGGTCAGACACAGGCCGGTAATGGAATTGATCTGGATGGATCGCTTCAGCGCCACCGCATCAAACCAGCCGCAACGACGGGCACGGCCAGTGGTGGAACCGAACTCATGGCCCTTTTCCGCCAGATAACGGCCGTTTTCGTCAAACAGCTCGGTGGGGAACGGGCCACTGCCCACCCGGGTGGTGTAGGCCTTGGTAATACCCAGCACATAATCCAGATACAGCGGGCCGAAACCGGTACCGGTGGCGGTGCCGCCGGCGGTGGTGTTGGAGCTGGTCACATAGGGGTAGGTGCCATGATCAATATCCAGCAGCGTGCCCTGGGCGCCCTCGAACATGATGTTGTCACCGCGTTCCCGGGCACCGTGCAGCACGGCAGTCACGTCAGTAACCATACTGCGAATGTCTTCGCCCATCTTGAGGGTGTCATCCAGGGTTTTCTGGAAATCCACCGGCTCGGCATTGTAGTAGCTGCGCAGCACAAAGTTGTGATAATCCATCACTTCGCCAAGCTTGGCGGCGAACACCTCACGCTGGAAGACATCACCGAGGCGCAAACCGCGACGAGCCACCTTATCCTCGTAGGCGGGACCAATACCACGGCCGGTGGTACCAATCTTCTTGTTGCCGCGGGCGGCTTCACGGGCCTGATCCAGTGCCACATGCACCGGCAGAATCAGTGGGCAGGCGGCGGACAGGCGCAGGCGCTCGCGCACCGGCACACCCTGCTCTTCCAGGCCGGCGATTTCCTTGAGCAGCGCATCCAGTGCCAGTACCACACCGTTGCCGATCAGGCACTGCACGTCATCGCGCAAAATACCGGACGGAATCAAATGCAGGACGGTTTTCTGGCCATCGATCACCAGGGTATGACCGGCGTTATGGCCGCCCTGAAAGCGCGCCACATAGGAGGCCTGATCGGTAAGCAGATCAACGATCTTGCCCTTGCCTTCATCACCCCACTGGGTGCCGAGAATGACTACGTTCTTGCCCATGAGTCTAAGCTGCCGTGTTGATTAAACGCTTGCGCGCAACACGCTTGCACGTGGCACGCACACAATTGCTGTTTTTACCGTTGAGGCGTTGCCGCCATACGCATCAAATATTCTCAATAACCCAGCCGTCGCCACCGGCTACCAGCTGGCGGTCACAGCCCAATTCGGCGGCATCATTGTCCACCCCGGGCAGTGCCAGCACCACCCGTTCACCGGCCTGACGCAACGAGGCCACCCGATTGGCAAACTCACCATCCTGCAGGGAACCGCAAGCGAGAATGCCCGCCGCACGGGCCACGTCCTGGCAGGCCGCCAGCATTTTCAGATCAGCGCTGAAACCGGTGGCCGGCCGCGCCCGGCCGAATACCTCGCCGATATGGTCATAGCGACCGCCCTTGGCCACCGGCTCGCTTTCGCCGGGCAGGTAGGCGGCAAACACACAACCGGTGTGGTAGTGATAACCGCGCAGCTCGCCCAGATCCAGGTGCAGCCGGATGCCGCGAGCCGCCAGCACATCCACCAGCACCTGCAGTTCATCCAGCGCCGTCAGCGCCGCCGGAAAATCCGCCAGCACATCACGGGCCTGGGCCAATACGGCGGCATCGCCGGCCAACCACGGCAAGGCGGACAGCGCCCTGGCGGTGGCAGCCGGTAGCGTGCGTTCGGCCAGGAACGCGTCCAGCTCGACCCGCGCCTTGCGCACATAAATTGCTTCCAGCTGACTCTGCTCGCTTTCGTTCAGCGAAGTGCTGTCCAGCAGTGCCCGAAACAGCCCCACATGGCCCATGTCCAGCACCACCTGTTGCTCTACACCGGCCAGCGCGAGGGTATCGAGCAGCACGGTGATGACTTCAAGGTCGCTGTCCGCACCGGCATGACCGAACAGCTCCACTCCCAACTGATAGGGCAGCCGGGTGCCGCCAGCCTGGGCCGGACGGGTACGCATGGCGGTGGAGCAATAACACAGTCGTGACGGAGACTGTCGACGCAGGCTGTGGGCATCCATGCGCGCCACCTGGGGCGTCATGTCCGCACGCACGCCCATCAGGCGGCCGGTCAGCTGGTCGGTTATCTTGAAGGTCTCCCGCTCCAGGTCACGGCCGGCGCCGTTGAGCAGGGGTTCGAGAAATTCTATCAGCGGCGGGAAGACCAGCTCGTAGCCCCAGCGCTGAAACAGATCCAGCGCCCGGCGGCGCAATTGCTCAATGGCCCGGGCACGGCCGGGCAGGACTTCCTCCACCCCATCGGGTAGCAGCCACTGTTCTTCCTGATTCATTTCATCACCACTAGCAGGCTGGCACCCACCACCATGAGTACCAGCCCCAGGATTCTCAGGGAACGCCCGGGCAGCCGGGCTACCTGCAGAGCCGCCTCGCGCGCGCGATCCGGCGCCAGGAACAGAGGAATGCCTTCGATCACCAGCACCAGACAGAGGGCCTTGATCAGCACACTAAAATCCATCGTTCCCGCCTGACAGCCACAAAAAAACCGAACCCTCGGGCTCGGTTGCGGGATTCTACCATGACATCCCGGCAGCAGATAGGCTAAACCTCAGCCAGCCGGCCGCCGGCGCGGATCAGCAAAAAGCCCGCCGAAGCGGGCCTGCTGCTGACCAACCCCGGTTAGCGGGATTTACCATCGGCGCTGTGCAGGTAGCGGAAGAAATCGCTATCCGGCTGCAGCACCAGCACATCATTCGGGCTGTTAAGGCTGTCCTTGTAGGCTTTCAGGCTGCGATAGAAGCGGAAGAATTCCTTGTCCTTGTCATAGGCCCTGGAATAGATGGCCGCCGCCTTGGCATCCCCCTCACCGCGCAGTTTCTGGGCATCACTGTAAGCCGCCGCCATGATCTCGGTGCGGTCACGATCAGCAGCCGCGCGGATCTTCTCAGCCGCCTCGCGCCCCTGGGAGCGGTGCGCCGCAGCATCACGCTGACGTTCGGCACGCATGCGGTCGAACACCCGGCCGCGCACCTGCTCAGGCCAGTCCACCCGCTTGACGCGGATATCCACCACCTCGATACCCAGGTCTTCCACGGTAGCCTTGTTGACCTCTTCGCGCACCTGGTCCATCAGGGCCTCACGCTGGTCCTTGTCGGCGCTGGCCTGGTTACTCTTGGGCAACGCGGACTTGTCCAGCTTGGACACCGGCACCTTGGTGGTATCACCGGTGGCCGGGTTTCGGACCACCGCGGTTTTGCCTTCCACCTTTTCCACATCACTCTCGCCGGCGACCACCTGGAAAACCGTGCGAGAAGCAAATTCGTTGCGCAACGCTTCGTTGACACGGGGGTCCAGCAGTTCACGAGCCCGGCGCTCCATGATCTGGCCGTTGGAAGAACCGCCACCGACGCTGACGATGTAACGCTGCACATTCTGGATACGCCAGATCACGAAGGCATCCACGTTGAGCAGTTTTTTCTCGGCGGTCAGGAACGACTGGGTCGGCATGTCATAGACCAGCGCCCGACCGTCCACCTTCACCACGTTATCCACCATCGGCCATTTGAAATGCAGGCCCGGCTTGATATCGGATTTGACCACCTTGCTGAAGTGCTTCAGCACCGCCTTCTCGGTTTCGTTAACAATGTAGAAAGAGTCCAGGCCCAGCAGAGCCAGGACACCCACTGCCACCATTACCAGCAGGCTTTTGTTATTCATAATCTGCACCTCCCTTGCGACCATAAAGGCTGCGGCCGGCCTTGCTGCCAGTGCCACCATCGTCGGCGCCGGCCTGAGATGTCTTGCTATGGGCGGTGGGCGCAGAGGCGCTGTTACTGCCTGTCTTGGGCAAACCACTGCTACCCTTGAGAATCTTGTCCAGCGGCAGGTAGATCATGCTGTTACCCTGTTTGACGTCCACCAGTACCTTGCTGGTACTACCGAGCACCTGGGTAATGGCATCCAGATAGAGACGCTCGCGTGTCACGTCCGGAGATTTGTGATACTCGGTCAGCAGGTCATCGAAGCGGGCGGCATCACCGGTCGCCTCGGATATCACCTTCTGCTTGTAGGCTTGCGCTTCTTCGCGCTGACGCTGGGCCTTGCCCCGTGCTTCCGGTACCACCGCATTGGAGTAGGCCTCCGCTTCCTTCTTGAAACGGTCTTCGTCTTCCTTGGCCTTGGATACATCATCAAAGGCATCACGCACGGCACTGGGGGCCTCGGTCTTGTCCAGCACCACCTGGCGCAGCTTCAGGCCGGTATCGTAACGCTTGAGATATTCGTTAAGACGCTCAGCCACCTTCACACGAATGGCCTCACGGTTATCCTTGAGGACATCGTCCATGCTGGCGCGCCCTACCACGTGGCGCAGCGCCGAACTGGTGGCATGCTGAAGAATTTCTTCGGGCTTGCCGACATTCAACAGGAAGGATTTCGGGTCCACCACCTGGTACTGAACTTCCAGGGTGACACTGACGATATTGGTATCTCGGGTGAGCATTTCTTCGGTGAGTTCGTAGCGACGATTCTGCCCCACGTCCACCTTCATATACTTATCCAGCAACGGCTCACGCCAGTTCAGGCCCGGCCCTTTTATGCTGTCGAACCGGCCCAGATGCAGCACCACTGCCTGCTCGCGCTGATCCACCTGGTAAAAGCCCATCAGACCATAAACAGCTACCAGCACCACGACTGCGCCAGCCAACAACGGCCAGGGCGATGAAGATCGGCCACCGCCGCCGCCACCGCCACCCTTGCCTGACCCGAAAACGCTATTGATTTTGTCTTTCAGGTTTTTCAGAGCTTGGTCCAGATCCGGTGGCCCCTGGTCGCCACCTCCACCCCAAGGGTCCTTCGGCTTGTTGCCGCCAGGTTCATTCCACGCCATGTAGTTCTCCACTCCGCCGATTTATTGCGGCTAGCCCGCTTTATGTGGGCGCTCCGAATTGTAGGAAGGGGACTCCCCCTCTGCAACCACGGGAGCCGGCACCACCAGGTCCGCCTCCCGCAATCCTTGTTCTCGTAACAGGCGCTCGAAATGCACCCGATTGACCGTCACCCGCAGCAACATACCGCCATCGGTGGCGGTTTGCTCTTCCAGCACTTCACCGGCCTCGTGCAAGCGCGCCCGCAGGCGACCCGCTGACGGCGGCAGACGCAACCAGCAATCCACCCAGCCCACCGCCAGACGCTCGGCAATGGCATCAAACAGCAACTGAAACCCTTCACCGGTCTGGGCGGAAATCCACACGCGCCAGGGGCGGCCATGCTCGTCACGCTCCAGCCGGGGCGGTAGTTCCAGGCGATCCACCTTGTTGTAAACATGCAGAACCGGCACCTGATCGGCACCAATCTCGCCCAGCACCTCATTCACCGCCGCCACATTGGCATCACGTTCCTCGGCACTGCAATCTGTCACATGCAACAGCAAGGTGGCGTTAACGGTCTCTTCCAGCGTCGCCCGGAATGCCTGCACCAGCCGGTGCGGCAGATGCCGGATAAAGCCCACCGTATCCGCCAGAATGGCCGGCCCCACGCCCGGCACCTTGACCTTGCGCAGGGTCGGGTCAAGGGTGGCAAAGAGCTGGTCGGCCACATAGACATCGCCGGTGGTAATGGCATTGAACAGGGTCGACTTGCCGGCATTGGTATAACCGACCAGGGAAATCAGCGGCGTCTCGGCCCGCTGGCGCGCACGCCGCCCCTGGGCCCGCTGTTTGCGGACCTTTTCCAGGCGCGCTTCAATGGCGCGAATACGGTCGCGCAACAGGCGGCGGTCCGTTTCCAGCTGGGTCTCGCCGGGGCCACGCAGACCAATACCGCCTTTCTGGCGCTCCAGGTGAGTCCAGCCGCGCACCAGCCGCGAAGACAGGTGCTGCAACTGGGCCAGCTCCACCTGCAGACGCCCTTCATGGGTGCGCGCCCGCTGGGCAAAGATATCCAGAATCAGACCGGTGCGGTCCAGTACCCGACACTTCACTGCCCGCTCCAGGTTACGTTCCTGGGCCGGGCTCAGGGCGTGGTTGAACAACACCACGTCGGCCTCGTGTTCCTGTACCAGAGCGGCAAGCTCCTCGCTTTTGCCGCTGCCGATGAACAGGGCCGGGTCGGGACGATCCCGCTTGCCGGTCAGCTCGACCACCGGCAATACACCGCTGGAGGTCACCAGATGATGAAATTCGTCCAGATCTTCCCGCCCCACCGCGTCCGGCAAATCGATATGAACCAGGATGGCGCGCTCACCGGCACCGGTACGGGTCTGTTCTGTACGATCGAATAAGTCCATAGAGGATCAGTGTAAACCAGGATAGGGCCAGGAAGGCAGGCGCAGAATCAACAAAGCCACCCCGGAGGATGGCTTTGTTGTGCTCGCAACAAGGTGATGATTACTGGTTGCCGTAACTCTCACCACCGGTGCTGCCGCCATTACCGCCGGTCATGGACGGATTGCCACCGCTGGGGCCCGTCGCACGCGGGTTGCGGGCCGGCACCACGGTGGAAATGGCGTGTTTGTAAACCATCTGGCTTACCGCGTTCTTGAGCAGTACCACGTACTGATCAAAAGACTCGATCTGGCCCTGCAGCTTGATGCCGTTGACCAGAAAGATGGAAACCGGGATACGTTCCTTTCTCAATGCATTGAGAAAAGGGTCTTGTAGTGAATGCCCCTTTGACATGGCAAGTCTCCTTGAAATAACAGTAAAAAGTAGTGCCCAACACTTCGGGCAATCAGCGCGCTATCAGTGTAATAGTCCCATAACTACACCGTTTAGCCTGCTGCGCTACCAGGCTAATTTTTGTCAACAACCCAGGTGATTCGTTCCAGGTCCCGACCCTAAAGTGTGGCGGCGCCCACCCCTCATGTATGAAATCGCCAGCCAGCATTTCCATTATAACCCGAAAACACCGCGATCTGGTTCACATAAACACAGATTTACAAATCCTCTCCAGCTGCACCATGAGGGCGCAGCGTTGCGCCTCATCATTGCTGTCATACTGGTGCAGGCCCGGCCATTTTCGCAGCCAGGTGTACTGCCGCTTGGCCAGCTGCCGGGTGGCAATGATGCCACGCTCGACCATGGCCTCATGATCAAGCCGGCCATCGAGAAAATCCCACACCTGCCGATAACCCACCGCCTTGATGGCCGGCAACTGGCCGTGCACACCGGGCAGCTCGCGCAATTGGCGCACTTCTTCAAGCAGCCCTTGCTGCAACATCTGCCGGAACCGCTCGGCGATCTTTTCATGCAGCCAGCCACGGTCCTGTGGCGCCAGCGCGGTACTTAGCACCGGCCACGGCAAGGTGCTGTACCTGGTTAAACCATCCTCGCCGATAGTGACAGACGTATGATGCTCACGGTGCCAGTGCGACAGGGGGCGCCCGGTCATCCGGTAAACCTCCAGCGCCCGCTGCAACCGTTGCCGGTCTGCGGGCTTGAGCCGGGCCGCCGTCTCCGCATCCACCTCGGCAAGCTGCCTGTGCACCGCCGGCCAGCCGTGCTGCTGTGCATAATCGGCGATCGCTTCCCGTATCGTCGGGTCCGCCGCCGGCAACGGCGCCAGGCCTTCCACCAGCGCTTTGAAATACAGGATGGTGCCACCCACCAGCAACGGCAAACGGCCGCGGGCATGGATGGCCTTGATCTCCCGCAAGGCATCGGCACGAAAATCCGCCACCGAATAGGGCTCACGCAGATCACGAAAACCCAGCAAATGGTGTGGCGCCAACGCCAACTCTTCATCAGTGGGGCGTGCTGCGCCGATATTCAACCCCTGATAGACCAGCGCCGAGTCCACGTTGATGATTTCCACCGGCAAGCGCTGCGCCGCCTCGATGGCCAGCGCCGTCTTGCCCGAACAGGTCGGGCCCATCAGCAGCAAGATGGGCTTGCACGCTTCACGCATCACGCCTGCACGCGAAAAACCTCGCGCCCTCCGCGTATTGCGTGCCAGCGTGTTGTGTGAAGCGTGCAAGCGCCAACTTATTGCCCCCGCATAAACAGGCGGTCCAGTTCCTTGAGGGTCATCTGGGTCCAGGTGGGGCGGCCATGGTTACACTGGCCGGAACGCTCGGTAGCTTCCATATCGCGCAGCAGGGCATTCATTTCCGGAATGGTCAGGCGCCGGTTGGCGCGCACACTGCCATGGCAGGCCATGGTCGACAGCAGCTCATCCAGTTTCTGCTCGATACGCTCGCTGCTGCCCTGGGCCAGCAGGTCAGACAGCACATCACGCACCATGGCTTCACTGTCACTGTTGCGCAGCAGCGCCGGCACCTCTCGCACCATCAGACTTTCCGGCCCGGCACGCTCCACCACAAAGCCCAGGCGGGTGAACACCTGCGGGTTTTGCTCGGCAAAATCCGCCTCGCGGCTGGACACCGCCAGCGACACCGGCACCAGTAGCGGCTGGCCGCGCACCTTGTCGTCCGACCAGCTGCGCTTGAGACGCTCGTAGGTAATGCGCTCATGGGCGGCGTGCATGTCCACCACCACCATGCCCTGCTGATTCTCGGCGAGAATAAAGATGCCGTGCAGCTGGGCCACCGCATAACCCAGCGGCGGCACAGTTTCATCCTCTGCAGAGGGCGGCATCACCGCCGGCGAAGCCTCCGCCACCTGCGGCCGCACCAGCGCGCCATAGGCGTCCGCCTGGGCCTGCCCCTGTCCCCAACCGTAATGGCTGCCTCCTGGTGACGAATAAGACCGTCCGGCCGGCGCCGACAGCGACATGCTGCCCTGGCTGGGCTCGGCCTGCGGCATCACCGGCATGTCTTCCTCGACCACCGAGGCCGCCGGCGACTGACCGGGGCGCACCTCGGCAATGGCCCGATGCAGGGAGCTGTACAGGAAACCATGCACCATTCGCTGCTCACGAAAGCGCACCTCATGTTTGGTGGGGTGCACATTGACATCCACCTGCGCCGGGTCCAGCTCCAGAAACAGCACATAGGCCGGGTGACGGCCGTGATAGAGCACGTCCGCATAGGCCTGTCGCACCGCATGGTTGACCACCTTGTCGCGGATCACCCGACCATTTACATAGAAATACTGCAGGTCAGCCTGGGAGCGGGAAAAGGTCGGCAGCCCCAGCCAGCCATGCAAACGCACACCGTCGCGCTCCACGTCCACCGCTATGGCCTGCTCCATGAAGCCCTTGCCACACAGCTTGGCCACCCGCGCGGCACGCAGGGTATCGTCCAGCCCGGCCGGCAGCTGGTGAATCACCTTCTGATTGTGGGTCAGGCGGAAGGCGGTATTGAATTCGCTCAGGGCGACGCGCCGGAACACCTCTTCCAGGTGGTTGAACTCGGTCTTCTCGGTGCGCAGGAAGCGCCGGCGGGCCGGCGTATTGAAGAACAGATCGCGCATGGTCACGGTGGTACCACGGGGATGGGCCGCCGGCGTCAGCGATGGCGCCATATCACGCCCTTCCACCTGCACCTGCCAACCTTCTGGCTCGCCTTCCACGTTACTGGCCAGGGTCAGTCGCGACACCGAGCTGATTGCCGCCAGTGCCTCACCACGGAACCCCAGGGTGCCGATGGCCTCGAGATCCTCCAGACCACGGATCTTGCTGGTGGCATGGCGCGACAGGGCCAGCGGCAGATCCTCGCGATCGATACCACTGCCGTTGTCCCGCACCCGTACCAGCTTGGTCCCGCCCTGCTCCACATCCACACTGATCGATTCGGCACCGGCATCCAGGGCGTTTTCCAGCAGCTCCTTGAGCACCGAGGCCGGACGCTCGACGACCTCACCGGCCGCGATCTGGTTGGCAAGACGGGAATCCAGCAGTTGAATTTTGGACAAAACGAAACCTTCAAAGGGGTTCAGGAACGGGGAATTTTCAGCACCTGGCCAACCATGATCCGGTCGCCCTGGAGATCGTTGGCGGTGCGGATCGCCTGCTCGGAGACACTGTACTCGTTGGCAATTTCCGACAGTGTATCACCAGGCTGGATGCGATACTGATCGCCCCTGGCACGCCGCTGGGCGGCAAACCAGCTGCCCGGCGTCGGGTGGGTGCGGAAATAGGCCTGCACCCCCTTGAGCACCGCCCCGGCGATCTCGTCCTGGTGATGGGCAGAGCGCAACTTCTTCTCCTCCGCACGGTTGGAGATAAAGCCGGTTTCCACCAGGATGGACACCATCTTGGGTTCCTTGAGCACGGCAAAGCCGGCCTGCTCCACCCGGTGGCGCCCGCCGTGCAGGCGCGTCACGTCATCCAGCTGATTGAGCACCTGGCGACCAAGATAGAGACTGTGTGACACCGAACCGGTGACCTGCAGATCGGCCAGCACGCTGAGCAGGTTGCTGTCATCCTTCTCGTCCTCGTAGACACCGGCCACCTTGTCAGACTCGTTGGCCATTTTCGCCAGGTAGCGGGCCTTGGCACTGGTGGCACCGCGATTGGACAGGGCGAACACCGAAGCGCCGTGGGCACTGTGGTCGGTGAAGGCATCGGCGTGGATGGAGATAAACACATCGGCGTGGTACTTGCCGCGGGCGATGGTGCGCCGCTCGGCCAGCGGCACATAGTAATCGCCCTTGCGCACCAGGAAGGCCTTCATGCCGGACGCCGCATTGATCTTGTCCGCCAGGCGTTTGGCAATCTGCAGGGTGACATTCTTTTCCAGGGTGCCGCCCAGGCCGTGGGCGCCAGGGTCTTCGCCCCCGTGGCCGGCATCCACCGCCACGATCATGTCACGGTCACCGCTGGCTTGGGGCTGGGGGGTCGGTTGCGAGGCGCTCTTGACCGGCTCGTCCGCCTTGGCCTTGTCGAACAGGTCCACCACCAGGCGCCAACCGTGCGGGTCGATGGGCTTTAGCAGGTTGGTGCGCGGACGCACCGCCGCCTTCATGTCGAACACCACCCGGGTCTTGTCGCTGTGTTTGCCGACGCGGATGTCGGCGATCGGGCTGTCGGACAGGTCCAGGCTGTTGATATCAAAATTCAGATCGGCGCCCATCAAATCGACGACGATGCGATTCGGGTTGGCGAGCTTGTCGATCTGGTGCTCCACCGGTGACGGCAGGTCGAAGACGATACGGGTGTAATCCGGCGCCCGGTGCAGGCGTACCGAGGTAATGGAAACCTGGGCCAGCGCCAGCCCTGACCAGCACAGGGTCAGTATCGCCAGCAAGCCACCGAAAAGAAAAAACCGTTTATTGTTGTTGCGCGCTTCGCTCATCCGCCCAGTCCAGCGTTGCCTGTCGTCCGCGGCCATCCACGTCCAAGGTTATCGTCAAATCCGGTGCCGGCACCACTCCTGCGCCCCGCTCCGGCCACTCCAGCAGGCACAGGGCCGTGGAGGAAAAATAGTCCCGCACGCCAATCAGCTCCAGTTCTTCCGGGTCCGCCAGGCGATACAGGTCGAAGTGATAAATAGGGACTTCACCAGCCTCGTAGGGTTCCACAATGGTATAGGTCGGGCTTTTTACCGACCCCTGGTGCCCAAAACCCCGCAGGATACCCCGAACCAGGGTAGTCTTGCCCGCGCCCAGATCACCATACAGATAAACGCAGCCTCCGTCGGCCAGACGGCCGGCCAGTTGCCGGCCCAGATCCAGGGTGGCCGCCTCGTCGGCCAGGGCATACTGCTCAATGGTCATTCACGGCTCCCTTCACCGGTTTATCCGTTCAGTTGGGCGCGCATGGCCGGCAGCAGATCGGTGGCCAGCAGGCCGCGCTCGCCCTGCTGTGCTGCGCACACATCCGCCGCCCGAGCATGGGCCAGGGCGCCCAGTCGGGCCGCATCATACCCGCTCAGCCCCTGGGCCCGAAGCGCCGCGATGACGCCGGTGAGCACGTCGCCCATGCCGCCGGAAGCCATGCCCGGGTTGCCCTCACGCACCAGCGCCCGCGCGGACTCACCCTGCACCAGCGTTCCCAGCCCCTTGAGCAGCACAGTGCCGCCATACCGGGCCGCCAGACTTTCCAGCGCCACGAAACGATCACGCTGCACCGCGGCCGCGTCCACGCCCAGCAGGCGCCCGGCCTCGCCGGGGTGGGGCGTCAGCACCCAGTCCGCCGGGCCGATGCCGGGCTGCTCCGCCATCAGTGTCAGGGCATCCGCATCCACCACCAGTGGTTTGCCGCTTGCCAGCGCCAGGTCCAGCAAGGCGCGCCCCCAGTCGCCCCGCCCCAGCCCCGGGCCGATGGCGACCACCGTGGCCATGGCCAGCAGCGCCTCGGCCTCCGTGGCGCGTTGCACACCGCGTGCCATGATCTCCGGTTGCCGCGTCAACGCGAGGGTCACGTGCTCCGGGCGGGTGATCAGGCTGACCTTGCCGGCACCGCAACGGGCCGCCGCCTGGGCGCTCATTACCGGCGCGCCGGCAAACCCGTGGTCCCCGCCGATCACGACCACATGGCCATACGGGCCCTTGTGGCCATCGCGACGGCGCGGCGGCAACCGCCGCGACAGCTCCTGCACACACGGGCTGAGGCAGTCCGGCGCGACCTGGGCATAAATGTCACGCCCCACCTGCAGATCGAAAAAACGCAGGCGACCGCAGTGCACCGGCCCCTGCCCGGTCAGCAGGCCGCGCTTGAGGCCAATAAAGGTGCAGGTCACATCGGCGCGCAACACCGCACCCAGCGGCATGCCGCAATCGGCGCTCAGTCCGGAGGGAATATCCAGCGCCAGGCGCGGCATCGGCAGCGCATCCAGGGCCGTCAGCAAGGCCGCCATATCGTCGCGCAGGGCGCCGCTGAGGCCGGTGCCAAGCAGGCCATCCACCAGCAGATCCGCGTCTTTCGGCAGCGCATCCCGCGTCAGCTCGCGCATCGGAATCGCCGCCGACTGGCAGCGCCGGGCCATGGTCAGGGCATCGCCCTTGAGCGTGGCCGGCGGGCTGGTGAAATAAATATCCGGCGACAGGCCAGCCTGGTGGGCCAGCCAGGCCACCACGTAGCCATCGCCACCATTGTTGCCACCGCCACACAGCACCGCCAGGCGGCGCGCCTGGGGCCAGCATTCGCCCAGCACATCAAAGGCGGCCTGCCCGGCCCGCTGCATCAGCTCGGCCCCCGGCGTGCCGGCGGCAATGGCCAGCCGGTCCAGCTCGCGGGTCTGGGCGGCACGATAAAGGGCCAACGGCAATTCGGTAGAAGCGCGCACAGCTGTTATCCTTCGCGGCGACGATTGCCGTCATTATACGCACTCAGGAAACACCCGAAACGTCATGGACCTTGTCGAACTCAAGCAGCAGATCCAGCAATGGGGCCGGGAGCTGGGCTTCCAGCAGATCGGCGTTGCCGATACCGATCTGTCCGCCGCCGAACAGCAGTTGCATGGCTGGTTGAAGCAGGGTTACCAGGGCGACATGCACTGGATGGCCGCCCACGGCCACAAACGCTCACGCCCGGCGGAGCTGGAGCCGCGCACCCTGCGGGTGATTTCCGCGCGTATGGACTACCTGCCACCGGACACCCAGCCGGTGAAAATCCTGCAGCAGAAAGACAAGGCCTATGTGTCCCGCTATGCGCTGGGGCGCGATTACCACAAGCTGATCCGCAAGCGACTGGCCCAGTTGGCCGGGCGCATTCGCGAGGCGGTGGCCGACAGCGAACTGGCCCGCGCCTTCGTGGACAGCGCGCCGGTGATGGAAAAACCGCTGGCCGCCAAGGCCGGCCTCGGCTGGCAGGGCAAGCATACCCTGCTGCTCAACCGTGAGGCCGGCAGCTGGTTCTTCCTCGGCGAAATCTATACTGACCTGCCCTTGCCGGTGGATCAGCCCGGCGAGGATCATTGCGGCAAATGCCGCGCCTGCATCACCGTGTGTCCCACCGATGCCATCGTTGCCCCCTACCAGCTGGATGCCCGCCGCTGCATCTCCTACCTGACCATCGAACACGACGGCAGCATTCCCGAAGACCTGCGCGAGGGCATCGGCAACCGCATCTTCGGCTGCGACGACTGCCAGCTGATGTGCCCCTGGAACCGCTTTGCCCAGCACACCGGCGAAGACGATTTCCGGCCCCGTCACGGCCTCAATGACAGCGACCTGGTAAGCCTGTTTGCCTGGAGCGAGGAGGAATTTCTGGACCGCACCGCCGGCTCTGCCATTCGCCGCGCCGGCTATCACAAGTGGCTGAGAAATATTGCCGTGGCGCTGGGCAACGCCCCCTACGGCGAGGATATCGTGGCGGCACTCAGCGCCAGATCCGGGTACCCGGACGAAACCGTGCGCGAACATGTGGCCTGGGCACTAGAGAAACAGGCCGCCAGAGCGATCTGATAGGCGAGGCTGTTTACCACCGAGGGCACAGAGCACAGGGAGAAAAACCCGGATCGCCTGCAGGCAGGCTCCTACGGCCAGTTTAATGGCCGGATTAACACCCGCTGACGCTGAGCCCTTGGCGGTAAAACCGGCCCAGCAGAATCAAACGTCGATGAAGTGTGCGCGGTAGTAGGCCAGCTCGGCGATGGATTCGCGGATATCATCCAGCGCCAGGTGTTTGTTCTCCTTGCTGAAGCCGGGCAGGATTTCCGGTTTCCAGCGCCGCGCCAACTCCTTGAGGGTAGACACATCCAGGTTGCGGTAATGGAAGAAGGCTTCCAGCCTGGGCATGTAATTGGCCAGGAAACGCCGGTCCTGGCAGATGCTGTTACCGCACATGGGCGACATGCCCGCCTCCACATACTGCTCCAGGAAGGCAATGGTGCGACTTTCCGCGCTGGCCTCGTTGACGGTGCTGGCCTGCACCCGCGCCACCAGCCCGGAGTTGTTGTGGTGCTCGGTGTTCCACTCGTCCATGCCGTCGAGCAGCGCATTGCTCTGATGTACCGCCAGCACCGGCCCTTCGGCCAGCACCTTGAGGTCGGCATCGGTGACGATGGTGGCGATCTCGATAATGCGATCGTTTTCCGGGCTTAACCCGGTCATCTCCAGGTCGATCCAGATCAGGTTGTTTCGCTTGTCCAGCGGCGCGTCAGACATGGTGTGCTCTCTTGTTATGGTGCCGTTTACATCATACGCGGCTGACTCGCCGAGACCAGCACCGAAGTTGTCCAGACCATGGTAGGATGCCCGCAACAAAGGAGCAGGACAGGTCGTGGCCAAACGCAACCTCAACCGGCGCCAGAAATGGCGCATCGAAAAAATCCAGGCGGAAAAGCGCCAACGAGCCGCCAAGCGCAATGAGCAGCTGGAATCGCTGGTGGCCGACGATCTGGGCGACGAACAGCACGGCGTGATCACCGCCCACTTTGGCCAGCAGGTGCAAGTGGAAGACGCTGATGGCGAAAGCCGCCGTTGCCATTTCCGCGCCAACCTGGAACAGCTGGTGGTGGGAGACCGGGTCATCTGGCAACCACCACAAAGCGAGGGGCTCGGCGTGGTCGTCGCCATCGACCCGCGCCACAGTGTCCTCAAGCGCCCGGACATGTACGGCAACCTGAAACCGGTGGCCGCCAACGTGGACCAGATGCTGGTGGTGTTCGCGCCCCTGCCGACGCCCTCCTCGGCCCTGCTGGACCGCTACCTGGTGGCCGCCGAACTGTCTGGCATCGACGCCACCCTGGTGCTCAACAAGGCCGACCTGATCGATGACAGTCTGCGCCCATACATTGACGCGCTGATCGACATGTATCGCCGCCTGGATTACCCGGTGCTGGAAGTCTGCGCCCACCAGCGCGACGGTCTGGCGCCGCTGCACCAGGCATTGATCGGCAAGACCTGCGTGTTCGTGGGGCAGTCCGGGGTTGGCAAATCCTCACTGGTCAATGCGGTGTTGCCGGACGCGGCGCTGGCGGTGGGCGACCTGTCCGCCACCTCCGGGCTCGGCCAGCACACCACCGTCACCGCCCGGCTGTTCCACCTGCCCGGCGGCGGCGACCTGATCGACTCCCCCGGCATCCGCGAATTCGGCCTCTGGCATATCAGCGAGGACGAACTGCTGCACGGCTACCGGGAACTGTCAGCCCTGGCCGGCCACTGCAAATTCCGTAACTGCTCACATCGAAACGAACCCGGCTGCGCCCTGCTGGCCGCCGCCGACAGCGGCGACATCAGCGAGGAGCGGCTGGCCAATTTCTACCAGATTGCCGACACCCTGGATGAAGAAGGGCGGGAACGGTACCAGTGACTCAGTTAATAATTAATAATGAATAGTTAATAATTGGACTTCGCTGTGCGAAAGTGTTTTCGCTATTAATTATTCATTATCAACTATTCATTGCCTTTTATGCTCCCTCTGCTGCTGGAACCACAAGAACTCGCCAAGCATCTCGACGATGACAACCTGCTGATCGTCGACCTGGGCAAGCCCGCCATCTACGTACAGGCCCATGTGCCCGGTGCCATGCATCTGGATTTCAAGCGCCTGCAGACCGGTGCCCAGCCGGCGCCCGGCATGATTCCGGACGATGACACACTCAGCGAACTGTTTTCCCAGCTGGGCCTCACCGAAGACACCCATGTGGTGGCCTACGATGACGAGGGTGGTGGCTGGGCCGGTCGCTTGCTGTGGACGCTGGATGCCATCGGCCATCGCCAATACAGCTACCTGAATGGCGGCATCCATGCCTGGCTGGCAGAAGACCTGGCCACCGCCAGCGAACCCGGCGAGCGCCAGCCCAGCGATTATGAGGTGGGCGAGCATGACCCCCTCACCGAAGTGAAGCTGGAGTATCTGCTGGCCCACTACCAGGATGACGACCTGGTGCTGTGGGACTCTCGCTCGGAAGAAGAATTTGACGGTGTACGCGCCTTTGCCCAGAAGGCCGGACACATCCCCGGTGCGCGCCACTATGAGTGGACCGAGGCCATGGACAAGGGCAACAACCTGCGCCTGCGGCCGCTGGACGAGATTCGCCGGGAACTGGAAACCCGGGGCATCACCGCGGACAAACAGGTGATCTGCCACTGCCAGACCCATCACCGCTCCAGCTTCTCGTGGCTGGTGGCGAAAATCCTCGGCTACCCGCGGGTTCGCGGTTATGCCGGCTCCTGGGCGGAATGGGGCAACCACCCCGACACCCCCGCAGAAAAAAACGATTAATTACCGGGGCCAAGGCCCCGCGCAGAGGACACCATCTTGAGCAACTGGCGCGACACCCTGTTTGTTTCCCTGCAGTACCTGGTACCGCAGCACGCCCTGTCACGGCTGGTGGGCACCCTGGCCCGCAGCGAAGTACCGTGGATCAAGACCACCTTCATCAACACCTTCATGAAGCGTTTCAATATCGACCTGTCCGAGGCCGAGATCAGCGACCCGGACCAGTTCGAAAGCTTCAACGCCTTTTTCACCCGCGCGCTGAAGGACGGCGTACGGCCACTGGTGGAGTGGGAACATGCCATCGCCAGCCCGGCGGACGGCGCGGTCAGCCAGCTGGGCGCCATCCGTGCCGACCAGATCTTCCAGGCCAAGGGCCACGATTATTCGCTCTATGATCTGCTCGGTGGCGACAGCGCCCTGGCCAGCGAATTCAGCAACGGCCAGTTCGCTACCATCTATCTGTCACCGCGGGACTACCACCGGGTACACATGCCGTTCGACGGCACCCTGCGCAGCACCCGCTATGTGCCCGGGGACCTGTTCTCGGTGAACGAAGCCACCGCCAACGGTGTGCCCAATCTGTTTGCCCGCAACGAGCGACTGGTGTGCATTTTCGATACCGCGCAGGGCCCCATGGCGGTGATTCTGGTGGGCGCCATGATCGTGGCAGGCATCGAGACGGTGTTCAGCGGCCAGGTCACGCCGCTGCCCAAGCAGGTGGCCGCCACCGACTACAGCAGCCCCGAACTGATCACCCTGAAAAAAGGCGATGAGCTGGGCCGCTTCCTGCTGGGCTCCACCGTGGTACTACTGTTCCCGGAGGGCAAGGCCAGCTTTGAACCGGCGCTGAAAGCCGGTAGTACCGTGACGGTCAACAGCGGCATCGGCCAGTTCGGCCAGTAACCGCCGCGCCCTGAGCGGTAAAACGGCGGCGCGGGATGCCGCGCCGCCGCCATGTCAACGCTTGACCATGGCCGCCAGCACCGCGCGGGCCTCTTCGCCCTGCAGCATCTCACCGAACAGCGCCAGGTCTTCCTCCAGCACGTCATTCAGCCCACGACTGATGGCCTCGCGCATCAAACGCTTGCTTTCACGCAGCGCCCGCGGCGGCTTCTTCGCCAGCGTCCGGGCCCAGCCGGCCGCCGTATCCTGCAACTGCTCCAGCGGCACCACCTTGGCCACCAGACCCGCGTCCAGCGCATCCTGCGCCAGCATCGGCTCGCCCAGCAGCAGCAGGCGTGCTGCCCGCTGGTAACCCAGCCAGGTCGGCAGCAGCTTGGCGGAACCGGCCTCCGGCACCGCGCCCAGATCGGCAAAGGGGGTCAGAAACTTGGCATCGTCGGCGGCCACCACCAGGTCGGTGTGCAGTAGCATGGTGGTGCCCACGCCCACCGCGTTGCCCTGTACCGCCGCCACCAGCACCTTGGGAAAACGATGAATGGCGCGGATAAAGTGGGCCGCCTCACCCACCTCGCCGGGCTTGGCATTGAGAAAATCCGCCAGATCATTGCCGGCGCTGAAGGCCCGGCCTTCGGCCCGGAACAGCAACACCCGTACCTCATCGGCGCTTTCCGCATAGGCCAGCAGGCGCACCAGATCCTGGTACATGGCGCCGGTAAAGGCATTCAGCTTGTCGGCGCGGTCGAAGGTAATTTCCAGCACCGCGTCGGTGATTTCGGCCCGGATCTGGCCACTTTGCAAAGCCGGCATAGTCACGGCAATTCTCCCGGTGTCGATAAAAACAGAGCGCGGCCAGCCCCTGCAGGGAACGGCCACCGCGCCATCGCGGCACCAAGACTACTGCCTGGCCGCCAAACTGCCAATTACCGGCGTCAAACAGGACTTGACCGTTTTGGTAAAGCGGCATAAAAAACACCCTGTTATCAACCGGCGGCCCCCTCCGCCCCGGGGCAACCCCGCCCCTCAGAGACTGATACCGTGAAGCTGATCACCTTTGATCCATTCCGCACCCTGGGACTGCCCGGCGTGCGTTACATCAAACCGGAACACATGAACCAGCACCTGGACGACCTGCGCCAGGCGCACTGGCTGCTGTTTCCCGGCTACTGGCAATTGCACAGCCTGCACTATGTCATCAAGCGACCGATCTTCCCGAGCCTGTGCAGCTACCACCTGGGGCACGACAAGATAGAGATGACCCGCGCCCTGCAGACCGCCTGCCCGGACCATGTACCGGAAACCCTGATCGTGGGCGCCGACCGTTTTGGTATCGCCCAGGTACTGGATACCTGGCGCTTTCCGTTCGTGGCCAAGACCGCCCGGGCCAGCCAGGGCATGGGCGTCTTCCTGATCGAGAACCGCAGCCAGTTCCTCGACTATGCCGAGCGGGAAAAGGTGCTGTATGTGCAGAAGCTGCTGCCGATCGTGCGTGACCTGCGCATCGTGGTGGTGGGCCAGGACGTGATCGCCAGTTACTGGCGGGAGGGGCACGGCTTTCTCAACAACGTGGCCCAGGGCGGCCGGGTGCGTACCGATATCCCGATCCCCGAGGACGCGGTATCACTGATCCAGGGGCTGGCCCGCTACCTGGATATCAACCACGCCGGTTTTGATGTGGCCATGGTGGATGGCCACCCGTACATTCTGGAGTTCAACCGGCTGTTCGGAAATACCGGCATCCCGGATCTGAACCAGCGCATTCAGACAGCCATGAGCGATTACCTGCTGGCGTCGCCACCGCCCTCACCCAGCTCGGACACCAACGTCTGCGCCTGAGTACGCAGCAGATTCTGGTAGCGGTGCGCCAGCTGTTCCACCGGCTGTAGCCGCACCTTTTGCTCTCCGGCACAGACCACCTGGGCCTTCTCCGGCTGGTAGAGCGCTTTCACATCCAGCTCCGCCTGCGCCAGCTCCGCCTCCGGCACCTGCAGGCGCCCGGGCACCCCGGCTACGCACAGCGCCCAGGCGTCGTCGGCATTATCCGAGGCGGTCACCAGTGCCTTGAACTCCAGCGGCTGGGCACCGTGCGCCTTGCGTAGCGGCGCCCACAGGCGCACCACGCGCAGATACAACAGCCCGGCACAGAGTGCCGCAAACGCCGCCTGGGAGGCACTGGGATCATGAAAGGTCAGCCGCGCCTGATCACCAACCTGCTCCTGCACCCGGCCACCATACAGCCTGGCCACCTTGCTGAGCAGGCCGCGATAGTCGGCCAGCGCCGCCGCAAGCGCTTCACGGGTATAGCGCTGCCGAAAATGATCGAAATTGACAATGCTCAGACACAGTGAGGCCGTTACCGGCCCCGGCGCCTGCCCCTCGGCCGGCAGTTCACTGACCGGCGTATGCACCGCTCGCGGCACCGGCGCCGGCATCGCCTCCACCACCGGTGGCGGGGGCAGCAGGCGCCGGGCTATCAGCGCCACCGCCACCCGTAACAGCAGCATGCACAACACGGCGACCACATAACCGGCCTCCAGCAGCTTGCGTGGCGCCAGGCGGTCGGCGCCGCGCAGGGTGATCGAGCCGGCCAGTTCGCCATCCGGCATGGCCACCGGCGCCTGGGCCGTCAACGGGCCTTTCACGGTGCCCAGGCTGACCACCTCGTTACCGGCCGCGTCGGCAATACGGATACCGGCCACCGGTTTCAGCGCCAGGGTCTCGCGGCCGATCAGGTTGGCGCTGATGGAGTCATGACTGGCCAGCGCCTCGGCGGCGCGGCTGGCGGTCTGCGCCGCCAGCGCCTGTAATTGCATCTTCTGTTCATCGGCCAGCCGGCCGGAAAAGTTCTGCAGAAAATAGATTCCCACGACCAGCGCCACCAGCAGCATCAAAATCAGCTCGCGCAGCAGCGGACGTTGTTCGCGCAACCATTGCCATTGTTCCTGAAAAGGCATATTCAGCGATTCCATTACTCAGGGTGCGGCGGCAGTATAGCGCGTCCTGCGCGCGGCAGTGTTGGCCCAAACGGGCGCCCCTGTCGCCGATAAAACCATCGGCCATGGCCCACCGATGCCGCCTGCGGTTAAAATTCTGCTACTCTAGCGCCGTTTTGTGTTGACCGGCCTGCCCGGTTCACAAAACCCGCCCATTGTTTTTCGCCCCAGGAGCCCCGAGCGTGCGCGAGATCATACTGATTCAGGTATCCGGCAATGACCGTCCCGGCCTTACCGCTGCCTTTACCCGTATTCTGGCCCGTTACCGGCTCAATATCCTCGACATGGGGCAAGCCGTTATCCACGACACCCTGTCGCTGGGCATCCTGGTGGAAAGCCCGCCGGATGCCGATGCCTCCGCCGTCCTCAAAGATGTGCTGTTCGAGGCCCACAAGCTGCATATTTCCGTGCGCTTCCGGCCCATTGATGAAGAACGCTACGAGCAGTGGGTGGCCGGCCAGGGCAAGGACCGTTATATCATCACCCTGCTGGCGCGCAAGATTACCGCCGAGCAGCTGGCCGATGTCACCGAGGTCGTGGCCGACAACGGCCTCAACATTGATGCCATTACCCGCCTGTCCGGCCGCGTCCACCTGGAAGGCGAAGCCATCGACGAGGACAGCCGAGCCTGTATCGAAATTTCCGTGCGCGGCCAGCCCCGCGACGCGGAAGCCATGCGCGCCGCCTTCCTCAACATCGCCAACGAACGCAACCTGGACATCGCCTTCCAGCGCGACAGCGCCTACCGGCGCAACCGCCGCCTGGTGGTGTTCGATATGGACTCCACCCTGATCCGCTCGGAAGTGATTGACGAGCTGGCCGCCGAGGCCGGCGTCGGTGACCAGGTGGCAGAAATCACCGAGGCCGCCATGCGTGGCGAGCTGGATTTCAATGAAAGCTTCCGCGCCCGGGTGGCCCTGCTCAAGGGGCTGGATGAAGGCGCCCTGGCGCGGGTGCGCGAGCGCATCCAGCTTACCGAAGGAGCACAACGACTGGTCGGCACCCTCAAGGCACTGGGCTACCGCACCGCCATCCTGTCCGGCGGCTTCACCTGGTTTGGCCAGTGGCTGCAGCAACTGCTGGGCATCGATTATGTGCATGCCAACGAGCTGGAGATCGAGGATGGCCATGTCACCGGCCGAGTGGTCGGCCAGATCGTCAACGGCCAGCGCAAGGCCGAGCTGCTCAAGCAAATTGCCGGCCAGGAAGGCATCAGTCTGGAACAGGTCATTGCCGTGGGCGATGGCGCCAATGACCTGCCGATGCTGGGCGAAGCCGGCCTCGGCATCGCCTTCCGCGCCAAACCGCTGGTCAAGCAGAACGCCGAACAGGCCATCTCCACCCTGGGCCTGGATGGCATCCTCTATCTGATCGGCGTGCGTGACAAGGATCAGGCGGAGCTGTTGAAGGGCAATGGATAATTGATAACGTCGCGGGCCAGGCCCGTTGTTACTTAAACGCAAGAGGCCGCGTCCAAATGTTGGGCGCGGCCTCTTTGCTTTCTTCGGCAATCAATCCTGATCGCGCAGTTATCAATTATCCATTATCAACTATCAATTCAAATTCATTACGCCGACTCGGGCAGTTGCAGCTCATCGGTGGGCGCCTGCAGATAGAAGCCCTGCAGGTAATCCACGCCACCCAGGGTCCACAGTGCCTGCATCTGGCCGGCCGACTCCACAAAGCCCACCACGGTCTGACGATTGCCCTGTTTTACCTGCTCGATAATGGCACTGAATTTCTCGCGACCTTCCGGCTTGTTGAGTTCCTGGGTAAAGGAGCCCTCGAACTTCACCATAGTGGCAGGAATATGCTGGAACAGTTTGAACGGGTCCAGACCGCCACCGAAGCGGCTGATGGACACGCCGCAGCCCAGCGCCTTGACCTTCTCGGCAAACACTCCGGCCTGCTTGAGATAGGTGGTGGCGTCGGCCTCACTGAACTGGAAGGTTACCTGGCTGCCACTCAGTTTGGCGGCGCGCATGGCCTTGCCCAGCCATTCCGCCAGGGTGGCATCCCCCAGAGAACTGCCATTCAGGTTGATCACCAGCTTGACCGGTTCGCCCAGGTTGGCCGCCGCGCGCATGGCATTGAGCGCCACCCAGCGATCGATCTTGCCAGCCATCCCCATCTCCGCCGCCACCGGCATGAAGTCACCGGCTTCCAGCGGGTCGCCCTGTTTCTGCGGCAGGTTCACAAAGACTTCGAAGACATGTTCGCTGTCATCGTTGAGGTTCATCAGCGGCTGGTAACGCAGCCGGAAACTGCCCTGTTCCAGCCCCTGCCGCAGCATCATGGCAATCGCTTCGGACGACCCGGAAGCCACATCATCCATGGGATCATGGACCTTGATGCTGTTGCCCTCGCCATTGTTGCCCCGCTGCGCCTGGTTACAGCACTTCAATGCCGTGGTAAGAATATCCTGACTGCTACGGGCGTCTTCACGGGCAAAGGCCACGCCGACACTGGCGGTGACCTGCACCGTCTTGGCGGCCACCTCCGGCATCAGGGTTTCAATACCGGCACGCATTTGTTCGGCAATGCCAGCGGCCTCATCGGTGTCGGCCACCGGCAGCAGCACGGCAAAATCTTCGCCATCCACCCGCGCCAGCTTGCCGTCATGGCCATTGTCACGCAGCCAGCCACCCACCGCCTTGAGCACCTCATCGGCACCTTCCATACCCAGTGAGGACTGGTGCTGTTCAAAATCATCCAGGCGCAGATACAACACCGCCGCCAGTCGCCCTTCCCGCGCTGCCTGGGCCACCGCCTGATCCAGCTGGTTCATGAACCAGCTGCGACTGTAAAGCCCGGTGACCAGGTCGGTCTGGCTGATTTCCTGCAACCGCTCTTCCAGGGCATTCTCATCCAGACCGCTGGCGCGAATCACGATCTGGGTACAGGCTTCACCGTCATAGGTACTGGGGGAAAACACGAAGGTGGCATCAAACTCCTCGCCCTCGGTATTAACGCCCTTGCAGTCCAGCTCCTGGGTCTGGTTTTCATCCTGGGCGCGGCTGCGCAAAAGCTTTTTGAGCTTGTCGTGGTCACTGGCCGACACCATGTCCATGATCGGCACGCCGGCAAGATCGTCAGCGCTTTCATAGCCGAACATATCCACATAGTTATCGTTGGCGTGGATATGCATGCCATCAAGCACATAGGCAATGGCATCACGGCTCTGGTCCATCAGCAGGGACAGCCGTTTCTCGGCGTCATGACGGGTAATCTCCGAGTGCTGCAGCTCCTTGCGCAGGCGCACGAACTCCACCACCTGATCCACTGTCAGCATCAACAGCTCACGGTCACCACGGGGCACCACGCCACGGGCACCGGCCGCCATGCCGGCCCTGACACGATCAGCAGAAAATTCGTCATCAATCAGAATCACCGGTATCGCCTTGCCGAGGCGATTCAGATGCCCCATCACCGTCTCGAAGGAACCGTCACCGAAGGTGGGCCGGCACAGCATCAGCTCCCAGGCGCCGCCCTTCAAGGCACGCACCAGATCATCCTCGCTCAACGCCAGCTGGGCGCGGGTAGCGCGACCGGCATTGCGCAGCGAGTTCATCAGCTGCTCCGCCTCATCCTGCGAATCATGGGCGATCAACAGACGCAGGTTATCCAGCGCGTAAGTCATGGGAACATCTCATGTATTTTTCTTAGAAACCCCTATTGTGCCTGACCACGGCCACATGGCAAACGGCCGCGTCAGACATCACAGGCTTGACCAGATGGAATCCAGCTCACCACCGTCGTCAGAATCCTTGCTGGTGGGAGCGGCGGTCAGCTCCCGGAAGGGGTACTGATTGAAGCCGGATGCCCCCTGGGTACGCCGTAACAACTGCACCTTGCGCTTCTCACCGGCATCCAGCAACTCCACCTTGGCGCCCTCGGTAAAACCGACCGTGGGCAACAGCAGAGTACAGGCCTGCCCCACCGCCGCCAGCTCCGGCAGCAGCAGGCAACGCATGAAATCACTGTTTTCACCCTGCTTCTTGAGAATACGGGCAGCAATGGGGCGCGCACCGGGTGCCAGCAACTCCACCCCGAACCGGGCTTCGTGGTTAGGCAGCTGGGTTACCCAGCGCACCACCGCCAACACCCACTGGCTTTGCGGGTGATCGCGCAGGGCCAGCAGCTCACCGGTGCGCAGCAAGGCCGGCGTATTGCCCTGCCAGGACAGGCAGTACCCCCCGGGGCTGGCATTGACCTTCTGGCAATGATGGCTGACCGGCGCCACGCTTTCCCGCTGACTGGCGGGCCTGGACATATCAATGCTTTCGCCGGGCGCGATCTCGAAGGCCCTCGCCCAGGGATCATTATTGTTCTGCTTCGCTTTCTGGTGACTCTTGATATTGGCCAGGAAACGGTTGCTCTCGTCCTCCGCCCCGGGCATGCCCTGCGCTTCATTGCCAATCATGTCGTCGAAAGGCATTGCGCCAGCGAGGAAGTAATGCACCGCCCCAATACCGAAGCACAACTCCATTTCACCGCTTTCCGGCACCCGCTGGAAGGCCCGCTCGGTAAGCGCCCCACAGACCTGCTGAAGGTGGGAAATGAGCGGCGCATCCAGACCCGGCGGCACCTTCAGGGCACTTTTCTCCGGTTCATCCAGCCAGTCCCCCAGTGCCCGCACCAGTGCCACCGCATCGATGTAACGGTGCATCTCGGTGGCCTGGGACACATGGGTGCGGTAGATCGGCGCCCGGTCCGCCTGCAGATCAAACACAAACAGGTCATCACTGTCACTGGCAGTCTTGATTTCGATCATCTTGGCCCAGCCCAGTGCCGCGCGGTACAGCTCCGCCAGCTCCTGCTGACGCAACTGGTTGGGCTTGGCCGTGGCCAGCAGCAGGCAACGGGCATAGGCGCTGGCAATATCCGCCGGCCCGTCCGGGTCTTCCACCGGCACGTGCAGCAAATCGTGAATTTCCGCCAGCAGATACAACTGGTGCAATTCCAGCCACAGATTGCGCGGCGACGGAAAATACAGCTGATAACAACGCAGCAGAGTATCACCCAGCGCCGTCAGCGCCCGCTGGATGGCGGTGGCCACCGCCTTGCGCACCGCCTTGTCCTTGATCTTGCGAATGCCGCGTACCGCCACCAGCTTGTAACCATTCGCCAGGTGCCCCTGCAGGGCCTGGGCCAGGCTGGCCACCCGCCGGGCCTTCTCGGGCAACACCAGGGATTGATTCAGGTAGTGTTTTTGCAGGCTGTGGCTGACATGAAGAATGGACGGGCGTACCACTTCAAGAAGCTGAAAACGTAGCCGGGAATCAATCTGCAGGCGATTGAGCTCCTGGATAAACTGATACAGCTGTCGAGCGGTCTCTCCCATGTTCATGATCGGGAGTTCGTCCACCCACTTTTGCAGCTTCTTTGGCTGATCAGCACCAATCGTGAGGTGCGGCAGATCCTGTTCGGGCAGTTTCAGCCGCACCGGCTGGGCTGGTTGCTCCATACGAGAGTCCTTTTCTCTGCCGAAACCCTGGCGCCGCGGGAAGCGACGCGAGCCGGCCAATGTTACCCAGGCAACCCATGCTGGTTGTTGTTGTCATTCTGCGACCTGTATCACAGGACTTTACGATACAGTTACATATCTGTAAACGTCGGATTTTTAACCAGATATAACAGTTTTTGCATTTCTGCCGGGTTCCTCCCGGGTCAGCCTGGGCACCAGGTAGCCGGGTAAGCGGGAGCGCACCTGATCATGCAGCCGCAAAGCCTGTTTATCCGTGACGGCAAAATGGGCTGCGCCCTGCACCGGGTCCAGCAGGTGCAGATAATAAGGCAACACCCCTGCCTCAAATAGTGTTTCCGACAGGCCACACAACGTTTCTGCGGAATCGTTCACGCCCGCCAGCAGCACACTCTGGTTCAGCAAGGTAATGCCTGCCGCCCGCCATGCGTGGCAACGCTGCCGCAACACCGGGCTGATCTCGCGGGCGTGGTTGGCATGCATCACCAGGGTGGTCTGCCAGCGCGGCGCAGCCAGCATGGCCAGCAGCTCGTCATCCAGACGGGCGGGAATCACCACCGATGTACGGCTGTGGATGCGCAGGCGCTTGAGATGCGGCAGCTGCGCCAGCGCCGCCAGCAACTGCCCCAGACGCCGGTTGGTGAGCGTCAGCGGGTCACCGCCGCTGAGGATGATCTCGGTGATATCCGGGCGCCCGGCCAGCCACGCCAGCGCTTGCTCCCAGCGCTTGCCGCTGACATGCGCCTGATAGGGAAAATGGCGCCGGAAACAGTAACGGCAATGCACCGCACAGGCGCCGGTGACCACCAGCAGCGCGCGCCCCTGGTACTTGTGCAACAGGCCGGGCACCGGCGTATGTTCGCCCTCATCCAGCGGGTCCTGGCCAAAACCCGGGCTGTCCTGCAGCTCCTCGGCCACGCTCAATACCTGGCGCAACAGTGGATCATCCGGGTTGCCCGGCTCCATCAGCGCCGCATAGTTGCGTGGTACCCGTAGCGGGAAATCCGCCGCCGCCGCCAGGCTGTCGGGCAGTTGCGCCGCGTCCAGATCAAGCAGCGCCAACAGCGTCTGCGGGTCGGTGATCAGGTCGGCCTGCTGGCGCTGCCAGTCGGGCAACTCCCAACCGCCCGCTTCCTGCGTTATCATTGCCAACCTTTGTAATGGCATACATCAACCCTTTGGAAGTGTTTTATGGCCAACTATTCTACCAGTGAATTCAAGTCTGGCTTGAAAGTCATGCTCGATGGCGACCCCTGCTCCATCATCGAGAACGAATTCGTCAAGCCCGGCAAGGGCCAGGCGTTCAACCGCGTCAAGCTGCGCAACCTGAAATCCGGCAAGGTCTGGGAGCGCACCTTCAAGTCTGGCGATTCCCTGGAAGGCGCCGACGTCATGGACGTGGAGATGCAGTACATCTTCAACGACGGTGAATTCTGGCACTTCATGGACCAGACCAGCTTCGAACAAAAGCAGGCCGACGAGGCCGCGGTAGGCGACGCCAAGCAATGGCTGAAGGAAGAAGATGTCTGCGAAGTCACCCTCTATAACGGTGAGCCGCTGTCCGTTTCCCCGCCCAACTTCGTGGAGCTGGAAATCGTCGAAACCGACCCGGGCCTGAAAGGCGATACCGCCGGTACCGGCGGCAAGCCCGCGACCCTGTCTACCGGTGCGGTGGTACGAGTACCGCTGTTCGTGCAGACCGGCGAGATCGTCAAGGTCGACACCCGCACCGGCGATTACGTGGGCCGCATCAAGAACTAGGCCCTCGTCATGAGTGACTGGCAGCCCACTGCCTCCCTGGCGGCCATCAAGGCGCGCGCTGAGCTGCTAGGCACAGTGCGCGCTTTTTTTGCGGCCCGCCAGGTGCTGGAGGTGGACACCCCGCAACTGGCCCGCCATGGCGTCAGCGACCCGCATATCCATTGCATTGCCGTGCCCGGCTACGGCTACCTGCAAAGCTCCCCCGAGTACCACATGAAGCGGCTACTGGCCGCCGGCAGCGGCCCCATCTACCAGCTCTGCAAGGCTTTCCGGGATGGCGAAGCGGGCGGGCGCCACAACCCGGAATTCACCATGCTGGAGTGGTACCGGCCCGGCTTTACCCTGGCGCAACTGGTGGACGAATGCCTGGCCCTGTACGCTGAGCTGTTCCCCGCCGTACCCGCACGCCATTACCGCTTTCGCACCCTGTTTGCCGACAGCATCGGCCTGGACCCGCTCACCGCCAGCGCGCCGGCCCTGATCGCCGCCGCCGAACAGCACGGCTCGCCGGCCGCTCTTGATAAGAGCGCCGCGGTGGACTACCTGATGGCCACCCGCGTGGAAGCCGCCCTGCCCGCCGAACAGCTCAGCGTGGTCAGTGATTTCCCAGCCTGGGCTGCCGCCCTGGCCCAGACCCACACCGACAGCGACGGCACCCCGATAGCCCGACGCTTCGAGATCTATTACCGCGGCCTGGAGTTGGCCAACGGCTACCAGGAACTCACCGACGCCGGCGAACAGCGCCGCCGTTTTGACCGCGACAATGCCCTGCGCCAGCAGGCCGGACTGCCAGCCATGACCGCCGACCCCTACCTGCTGGCGGCCATGGACGCCGGCCTGCCGGCCTGCAGTGGGGTGGCCATGGGGGTGGAGCGACTTCTGATGGCCCGCACCGCAACCGCACGCATCGGGGCAGTGCTGGGCTTCGACTGGGGGCGCGCCTAGGCAACACCCGGCCCCGGAGCGGCGGCCTTTGCCCCACGCGGTTGACCTGGGTCAACCGGCGACCGGCACTGACCGCTATGGTGGTCATATCTTCTGCTTGCATGAGGCATCGCCATGACTACCCGCCCCGCGAATATTGTGGTCGCCTGCGACGGCTCACCCCAGTCACTGGAAGCGGCGCAACTGGCGGTCGCACTGGCCCGAGACGGGGAGCTTCCGCTCACCTTCCTGACCGTTTTTCCCCGCGCCCGGAGCGAAATTCTGGCCATCCGTGGCACCCCTACCAGTGATCAGGAAGAGAACCAGGCGCAGTACCGACGCAAGGTCTTCGAGTCTACCCGGCAGGTAACCGGCACCGAATCAGACGCCGTCGAGGAGGTGTTGCTTGCCGGTGACCCCGCCGAGGAAATCATCGCCTACATGGACACCCACCCCGGCACGCAACTGGTGCTGGGCCGGCGCGGCCATTCCCTGATGCGCAGCCTGACACTGGGCAGCGTCAGCGAAAAAGTCATCCGCCATGCCCATGGGCCGGTGACCGTCGTCAGTGACTGCTAGCCCACACCGCGCCCGCGCCTGACCTCCGACAAGGCCCGTCAGCGGCGCGCCATAGCGGGCCGCGGCGGCCGCCGTGGCGGCAATCCGGTTCCGACCACCCGACAACATCTACACAGTAAAATTCATGGCCGCCCCAATATTGGTTATGGTTAGCGCCAACGCCCCCGGCCACGGGGTATCGCAATGGCCTGCGGGAAAACCGTTATATGCCGACTGACGCCATCGCTGAACAGCGAGGCTCAACAACAAAAGGATGACCATGGAGCGGATAAGACGCTGGTTTCACCAGCTGCTCGGCGACGTGGGCCTGGTCTTCGTGCTGTCGCTGCTGCTGATCGGCGCCTTTCTGGCGGCGGCGGTGGACAACCCCCAGGCGGTACAGAAGCAGGCGCAGCAGCTGCTGGATGCCACCGCCAACAATTTCGGCTGGCTCTACCTGCTCACCACCAGCGGCTTCGTGCTGTTTGCCCTGGGTCTGGCCCTGTCCCGATTCGGCGCCATTCGCCTGGGGCCGGACGACGAGCCGCCGGAATTCAGTTTCAGCAGCTGGCTGGCGATGATCTTTTCCGGCGGCATGGGCGTGGGCCTGGTGTTCTGGGGCGTGGCCGAGCCCATGATGCACTTCAATTC
Source organism: Alcanivorax sp. (assembly GCA_033723495.1). GTDB lineage: Bacteria > Pseudomonadota > Gammaproteobacteria > Pseudomonadales > Alcanivoracaceae > Alcanivorax. Next base: position 38,268 of record JAWVWY010000007.1, read on the forward strand.
CCCGCCCTTGGGCATCGGCACCCCGCGCACCGCCGACGCCGCCCAGACCGGCATGCGCTATGCCTTTTTCCACTGGGGCCTGCACCAGTGGGCCTGCTTTACGGTGGTCGGCCTGGCCATTGCCTATGTGCGTTTTCGGCATAACAGCCACGGCCTGATCAGCGAAACCTTTCGTCCGCTGCTGGGCGACCGCGTGGACCACGGCTGGGGCAAGGCCATTGATATCCTGGCAGTGCTCTCCACCCTGTTCGGCGTCGCCACCACCCTCGGCCTGGGGGCGCTGCAGATCAACAGCGGGCTGGCCCGGCTTTCCGGGTTACCCTACGGTACCCAGCCGCAACTCATGATCATCGGTGGTCTTGGTCTGCTGTTTATTGTGTCCGCCATGACACCGCTGAACCGGGGCATTCGCTACCTGAGCAGCGCCAACATGATACTGGCGGCGGGCCTGCTGCTGTTTGTGCTGATCCTGGGCCCGACCCCGTTTATTTTCAGCGAATTCACCCA